>NZ_JOOA01000001.1:600000-930338 GCF_000712055.1 Ruminococcus sp. HUN007
CTGTCATATCCAATTTGAAAATAGCCTTTCAGTGCAGGTATGATCACGCGGAAATCATAGACGAAAATTCTTCCGTAAAGATAGAACACATTCTGTTCAAGTATGTTCTGGATATATTCCCGTTCATCAGTCGAATCTTCCGTTCTGTAAAACTTATCGAGCTTATAAGCATTCTCATAGTCCTCACGATTAAGAACGGTGCATCTCATTTTGCTTTCTTCCCTGCCGGCCATTTCCCATACAGCAGCATTTGTGCGGATATCCTTCAGTTTACATTCAAAAGTCATGATATTTCACCTCATAAGATTTCATACGGTGGTGGTCATTCTTTCGTTTCTGTAAACCAATTATAACACACAAATTTCTGAAAATTCGAGGATAATTTGAAAATAATAAAAAAGCAGTGAACGTCTTGTTCTTTGACGTTCACTGTATTCCCTAACTTTTCTTCAGAGTGTAGATCATGCACGGCCGGCCGCCGGTCTCATAATTCATTTTTCCGCTTATGAACCCCTGCTCGATAAGATAGTTCATATATCTTCGCACCGTTACTCTTGAAAGATTTACTTTATCAGCAATTTCTTCACCGGTAAATTCCGAAGATGAATTATTAAGCAGAAACATTTTTATCGTGTCGAGAGTCTGATCCTGAATGCCTTTCGGAAGCAACGCTGATTCACGTACTGCTGAATTACCGATCAAGCTGTCTATATGATGCTGTGAAAAAGATGAAAGCTCATGAAAAGTATTTTTCATAGCAAGAAATTTTTCCAGTGCCTGCTGGAAACGGTCATTGAAAAATGGTTTGACAAGATAATCTACCACGCCTAGACGAACGGCTTCTTCAATCGTTTTTCCGTCATTTGCAGCTGTGACCATGATAACTGAGGCAGGTATGTTTTTGCCTCTGATCATCTTCAGAAATTCCAGTCCGTCAGTACGCGGCATGTACACGTCAAGAATTATAAGATGTATTTCATGGCTCTCCAGATATTCCAGAGCCGACTTGCCGTCTCTGCACACTTCAGCAACATGAAATTTCTTATTCTCATTTACGTACTGTCTGTTTATCATAGCGACCATCGGATCATCTTCCACTATCAGAACTTCGTACATTTTCAAGCCCCCTTACTTTTCAGTACAACAGAAAAAGACGTACCTGTATTCTTTTCCGAATCCACATTTATAGTTCCGCCGTATTTATTCACAATACTTCGGACCTGATACAAACCTGTACCATGTCCGCTGCCTTTAGTAGTATATCCGTTTTCATATATCTTACCGATATCCTCTTCTGATATTCCTTCACCAGTATCATCCGTATTTATTATAAGAGTTCCTGAATCAGTAAAAATACCTACTGACAGTTCTTTCGGCGGTTCGTCTTTCAGGTTCATGGAATCCATAGCATTTTCAATAAGATTACCGATAACAGTTACAAGATCTCCTGACGGAAGCGATATATCTTTTCTTGACAGATGACTTCCCGGTTCAAGACTGAACTGTATATCCAGTTCAGAAGCTCTGGCATATTTTCCAATCAGAAGTGCCGCCACTGACGGATCTTCAATATTTTTCATTATATTATGAATAATATTCTGCTGAATAGATGTTATACCGGAAATATACTCACATGCTTTTTTATTTTCACCCATATGGATAAGTCCGAGGATCACGTGCAGTTTATTGGTGAAATCATGATTATTCGCCCTCATAGATTCAACAAGATACCGGACGCCGGAAAGATCCTCCATAAGCTTGGTAAATTCCGTCCTGTCTCTGAGAATACACAGTCCTCCGTATACTTCAGAATTCTTGGAAAGCGGAAACAAATCTGCAAGTATATCCGCTCCGTTTGAGCTGCATACTGATATACTGTTGAGTTTTTCACCTTCAAGAACAGATGAAACAGGCAGATCCTGCGTGATATCTGATAATAAACTGCTCTGCTGATTTTCCGGTATGTCAAACATTTTTTCTGCAGCCTTATTCATATAGACAACTGTTCCCTCTTTATCAAATTCAATAATTCCTTCTTCGAGTGATTCAAGGATATTGTTTCTGAGTGAATACATAGCTGAGAATTTATCCGGCTCATAGCCCTGAAGCTGATTTTTTATGTTATCTGCAAGTCTGCGTGAGAGAATAACGGAAAGTATAATAAGAAATACAGCTGAAAGCAGATGAATGAGTATGATCGTAATTATACGGTGCCTGATATTATCAGTGAGCATGACAGCCAGAACAAAGCCTTTATAATTGCCGTCTTCATCATAAACAGCGGCATACGCACGTCTCTGTGGTCCTGACGGTCCGGTATCAGAGGTTACATACAGACGGCCTGACGATGAAAAATCCGGAATCGTGCCGTCGTATGCAGTTCCTATAAGTTCAGGATTTGAATGATATCTTCTTATATTATCCGAATCAATAACAGATATGACATCTATACTTAAAAGTGATTTTTTCAGACTGTCAAGATAATCGGTCATGGAATACAAATCAGACTCATTACCTTCATCTTCTGTCATAAAACGCGACTGAGCAATAGTCTGAGCCATATTCTCAAGGTTTTCATCGATTCTCATTATATCTATTCTTACATTTACAGCAATGCTTATCAGCGTTATACAAAGTGTTGACACCGCAACCAGAACACTCATGGTTTTTATAAACCTGCTTCGGATGTTTCCCGTTTTTCTCATCTTCAGATATTCTCTCCTTATTTCAGAATCATCATATGATTAGAGCGTCAAAACAGCGATTTTGACTTTTCAAAATTCCAATAGAATCTTGAAAATTTAATATTATTACAAATTATGGATATATCGAAACGTAAATCTCAATATTTAGTAGCTTTCCTTACTCATTTTTCAGGCTATTACCGCATTTTGGGCGCGGCATGCCGAGCCTTGCATGAATTTGCAAAACTTCTGGATGTTCATAGCAGTTACTTTAGCTCCAAAGAATAGTTTCTTTCGAATCATACCTCTTGCCGGTATTTTGTCAACATGATATTTTCTTCGAAGAATGGATGGAAGTGATTCAACACCATTTCGGAATTTAGTTAAGTCACTAAATTCTTTTGTAGAACGTTTTCTCTGTTGCTGAGCTCTGTTTTTACTTTTTAATGAGACTGTTTTCTTACAAACCTTTACTCTCAAGTTAGGTTTACATTCATTAAAGTGTGGACAGTTTTCGCACTTTTCTTTATCGAAGGATGCTACACACTGCCCTGTCTTTTTATTGTAGCTGCAGCTTATTGGTTCATGTCCTCCGGGACACTTTAAGATCTGTGTTCCGTCTTCACTGAATTCAAAATCAGCATTGATATCTGGTGTTTCTTTACCAGTAAGATTAGTGTTTACAATTTCAATGTTTTTTTGATTTTGCTAATGCTTCATCAGCTGTATATGCACCGTCAGCTACTATTACTGTGCGGTCGTCTTCCGGCTGAGAATTCATTCTTTCCATTGCATCATTGATGAATTTCTTATCACTGTAATTGTTTGCTTCAAACTGAAAATCAGTTACAAGCGTATCACCGTTTTCATTTGATGATTCTACTAAATTTGCAGCGTATCCTATATGATTTTTACCTGCTTTATGGCGAAATGTTGCTTCCGGATCCGCAGGATTCTGAAGTATTGAAGAATCCATACTTGAATCGTCTGCATCTTTAAGCTGACGGATTCCGTTAGGATATATGTTAGTCTGCTCATTGAGAAAGCGTACCAGCAATTTATATGCACTGCTGTCTTCAATATCTTCATCACACAGGTTCATCAGAATTTTTGCATCTTCAAGAATAGTTACAATCTTGCTATCAACAGATTCACTACGATTATGATATACTACTTTATTTCTGTCATCTACATCAGCATAATGCATGTATTCCAAAGGCACTTCTGCATTACTGCGTTTCATCTCTTTTACAAGGTTTGAAACACATGTATAAAGCAGTTCGAGACGCGACATTTTCTTCACATTTGCAGATATCATCATGCTATCCATACGTTTAAGATGATGATCTATTCCCATAACAAGCGCCATAACATCTGTTATTTCTTTTTCCGTATTTTGTATGAGATCTATTCCTGTTTCAATTTCATACATTGCTAATCTTTCACGAAATCTTCCAAGACTTCTGTCACTAAGGGGCTGTTCATCAAATGATGTTGTGTGAAGTGCATACTGATATCTTATGTCAAACAGCAATGATTCAAGAAATTCATCATCGGACTGTCCTGTTAGCTGCTGAATGAATATTGCGCCTACGAGAACGTTTACCGGAGTATTTGGACGCGATAATTTTTCGCTGTAAAGAACCGCATACGGTGTTTCATCTATTGCAGGAAATACTTTTTCAGCAAATACTTTTGCCCATGATTTTTCTAAAAATCTGCGTTCTCTTTCTGTTAAATTCAGCGTGGAATCGAACATTGATATTTGTTCATTCCTTAAATCGTTTGCTACGAATGACATTTCTTTTTCCTCCGAAATTTGATACTTCTATTGTACCATATTTCGCGTTTTCATTTGTTGTAATAATATTAAATTTTCAAGATGCTTTTGTTGGCTCAGATTGGTCTTACCCTTTTGACGCCCGAATCATCATATAAGAATTATAGCATATTTTCAATGTCTTTTGAACAGACTATGACTTTTGTAAGTAAAAAAAAACGAGGCCGTATCACGTATTTTCCGCCAACAGAAGCAGTTTTACCAGATCCTTTAGTTACTTTTGAAGATGCCGTTTAAACTTTTCTATGTTATATAGTTTCATATAATTGCCAGTTCACTTCCTTTGTATTAAAATATAATCAAAGAAACAGAAAGGATCTGATAAAGATGAATACATTCGCAAGTATAATGGAAATGATGATGGTGGTTTGCTTCGGAATATCATGGCCGCTCAACATCGTAAAAGCATGGAACTCAAGAACCGCAAAAGGAACAAGTTTACTGTTCTATTCTTTCATTTGGATCGGTTATGCATTCGCTCTCATAGGAAAGTTTATTACAATACACAATAACGCACCAGCTCCGTGGTATGAAACCGTTCACTGGTATGTTATGTTCTTCTATGTACTGAACGTTATTATGGTAACAGCAGGTATAGGAATCTATTTCAGAAACAAAATTATCGACAGCAAATCAGGCAGACTTGAATTAAAAGCCTCTTAAATAAGAAAGGAGTAATCATTATGGAAAACACAATCAAAACAGGCCTTTTCAGCAGAAGAAAAGACATCACACTCACATCAACAGATGCCGTATCTTCCAAACCTGAAGTTCCGGAAATATATTCAGCACAGACTGAAAAATATATAAAGCTCAACAGAATCGCACAGAATAACGGAATCGTCCTTTTAGGTTCAGATTTCTTCAACAGCATGCCGGCCTGTGAACTGAAACAGGCATTAGGATTCGACTGTTGCCTTTACAACAGAAGTTTTGACGGTCTCACAGCTGCAGATTCTGAAGCTGTCTATACAAATGTGATCGCTGATATGCATCCGTCAAAAATTCTTATCCAGCTTGGTGAAACTGATCTTGAACGCGGATTCAGATCTATTCCTGAAATAATCAGTTCATACAGAAACCTTATTGCTTCGATCAGAAAACACGATAGAAAATGTGAAATAGTTATCGTTTCAGTATGCGAAAACAATTCAGGTATCCAGCCGGAAGAATTCAACAAGCAGCTTGAAAAGCTTGCTGATGAAAATAAATGCAGTTTTGCTGATATCAGTGCAGCATTTTCAAATGATGCTCCTGACATCAAGGCTTTCAGTCTCCTTAAGCGTTTTATGCGCGACAGGATCACATTCTGCGAAGCTATGAATATGATATAACCACTCCAAAAAATATAAAAAGCCAGCATATTATTTCACGTTTATGTGATAATGATATGCTGGTTTTTTGTTATAGTGACGCACAAAAGACTTATACGTTCAACATAATTCTATACAATTCCTTCAAAAATGACCTTTCCGTTAATATTAAGGCGTTCAACTCCCGGTTTCTTATTACTGTTAAAACTGAAACTCAGTAAATATCCTGTATCAAGTCCGAAACGATCAAGATATTCACATATCTGTTTCTCTCCTTTTTCATTGTACCGGTCTCCGTGCCAGATTTTCAGTTCGATCACATATCTTCTTCCGAGATAGTGGATCACAACATCCATACGACGATGATCTCTTGTCTGTTCCTCAACGCTGTATGTTCCGGTACCGTTGATAATCGGAGCAAGATATGTTAAGAACCGTTCTCGGCCTTCTTCTTCAAGAAATTTCTCATTATCATCCTTATGAATGATGTTATGATCTCTGATAAAATGCTCCATTATTTTCGGAACATTCAGCCATCCGTTTTCATCTATAAATATAGATCTGGAGTCAGAAGCACTTTTCCTAAGATCTGAATTCTTTCTGCTTTCGCCGATGAAATATACATACAACCGCATTTCAAAGATTCTGTTTGCAACAGCAACGGTATTATGATTATTATAGATAAATCCGTACATGCGCAGCTGTTTCTGTTCCTCATCATCAGGAAGATACGCAATAGTATCGCCTTTAAGTATGATATTTCTGAGCTGATCCTTAAGTTCAGGAGTTTTTTCAAGTTTTACCATTGCTGACTCAAAGAAAGAATTGTCCTCTGAAAGGATAAGACGGACTGCCTCATCTATACCGGCAACAGTCCATGCCTCAGAAAGAGAAGCGAAATATTTCGGAACAAGTTTCGTATCAATGATCTGACAAATACGGCTCACAAAATACGGGAATCCGTTTGTATATTTTCTTATTTCCTTTGCGATAACTGCCGTATTCATTCCGGTTTTATGATCAGATTCATATTCATCCAGCATTTTCATGATGCCTTCTTCAGGAAGACTCATGTCAATATCAAAATCTGTTGCGATATTCCACGGACTGTTTAGTTTATGTTCTTTTTCCGGTCTGATATTTAACTGAAGATGTTTTATATCATGCACTCCGGCAAGTATAACTGAATGGAATGTAAGCGTGCCTTTGATATTACGGCTGGTATACCCATCCCTGAGCTGTGCAAGAAAATCAAGAAAGACCTGATTGTTTGATGCAGAGTCAACTTCATCGATAATCAGAACAACAGGTTTGTCGGAATTTTTAATCCATCTTTTGAAGATACGGAACAGATCATCCATCTTGACTTTTTCCACATCTGCATCGTTCAGTTTTTCAAGAACATCCAGTATATCTTCAGGAACAGGAACATCTTCAAATTCATGTAAATCAATGATCAGTCTGGCTAACGCCTGCGAAAAAACAGCTCCGTTTTCAAAAACATCCTTATCTATCCCCTGAAAATCCAGGAACAACACGAGATAATCATTCTGCAGAACCTTATACAGTTCTGACAAAGTAGTCGTTTTTCCGTACTGTCTCGCACGATTGATCGTGAAATACTTTTTGTTATCAACAAGTTTTCTGATCTCATCTATTCTGTCCTGAATGTCAACCATATAGTGCTCATCAGGATTGCAGGCAGATGTCGTGTTGAACTCCTTCATTGAACATTTTCTCCCTTCATTTCAGATTGTCTGTTTTTTTATTATACCATTTTTGGAGTGGATAATTCAAGAGAATCATAAAAACGATGTTTTAAGGCTACGAAATTTTATATCAGATCAAGTGTACGCGTATCTTCCGATCCCATACAGAATTTATCGAGGACTTTTACGAAAAGCTCATCTTCCGGAACAACGTATTTAAACAGCGTCATGCATGATCGAAGCTTGTAGCAGTCCGGATCGCCGAATACCACCATCGGGTCGTTCTCGTCAATATCAAGGAGAATAGATGTTATCTCACGGAGACGTTCGCCGAGAACCGGGTGATCATAGTAATCGCGTGCTTCGGTAAGATCCTTTATCGAAAAATACGCAGTTGTGGAACTCATTCCGAGTCCGGCTATCTGCGGGAACACATACCACATCCAGCAGGAACATTTCATACCGCGTTTTATTTCGGCAAGTGCAGTTTCATACGTGTCGCCGAAACCATATCCGCCATCATGTGCATCGATAAATCGCTGAAGCTCGGTGCATCTCAGCTCGATTCCAAGAACGCCGTATTTCTCCTGATTCTCCTTTGAATAAAATGCATCCATATCCTCAGGAGCAGCATTTTCATCGGGTCCGTATCCGAATTTCTCCTTTGGAAATGCAGCAAACAGCTCTTTAAATGAACTGTATTTATGAAGTGCGGTAACACGGGTCTGGATTTTTTTCGCCGGATCATCCGTAAGAGAAAACTCAATAAAATCTCCCACGCTGACCTGCTGACATTTCTCATCGTTCAGACGAAGTTCAATAGTCTTGCTGCCTGATTTTATACTTTCAAACGGTTTTTGAATTTAATTTCATTTTATGAAGCATGTTTTTTCTCCTCCCTTTGCAGTTCTTATGATTTTTTATTATACCATCCCGGACATCAATAATTCAATAGTAATATTTTGCGCCAGAGGCGCATTAAATTTGAAGCGGAGCCGCAGCTCCGCTTCCTCCTTTTATCGGAACGCCTTCGGCGTGCTATTTTAACAAACTCCCTATGATATCCGAAAAATATTCCTTCAGCGGTAATGTAGCTCCGGAATGCTTTCCGCCAGGTACACTTCTGAAATTTGAATGATTCGGGCGTCAAAAGGGTAAGACCAATCTGAGCCAACAAAAGCATCTTGAAAATTTAATATTATTACAACAAATGAAAACGCGAAATATGGTACAATAGAAGTATCAAATTTCGGAGGAAAAAGAAATGTCATTCGTAGCAAACGATTTAAGGAATGAACAAATATCAATGTTCGATTCCACGCTGAATTTAACAGAAAGAGAACGCAGATTTTTAGAAAAATCATGGGCAAAAGTATTTGCTGAAAAAGTATTTCCTGCAATAGATGAAACACCGTATGCGGTTCTTTACAGCGAAAAATTATCGCGTCCAAATACTCCGGTAAACGTTCTCGTAGGCGCAATATTCATTCAGCAGCTAACAGGACAGTCCGATGATGAATTTCTTGAATCATTGCTGTTTGACATAAGATATCAGTATGCACTTCACACAACATCATTTGATGAACAGCCCCTTAGTGACAGAAGTCTTGGAAGATTTCGTGAAAGATTAGCAATGTATGAAATTGAAACAGGAATAGATCTCATACAAAATACGGAAAAAGAAATAACAGATGTTATGGCGCTTGTTATGGGAATAGATCATCATCTTAAACGTATGGATAGCATGATGATATCTGCAAATGTGAAGAAAATGTCGCGTCTCGAACTGCTTTATACATGTGTTTCAAACCTTGTAAAAGAGATGAAACGCAGTAATGCAGAAGTGCCTTTGGAATACATGCATTATGCTGATGTAGATGACAGAAATAAAGTAGTATATCATAATCGTAGTGAATCTGTTGATAGCAAGATTGTAACTATTCTTGAAGATGCAAAAATTCTGATGAACCTGTGTGATGAAGATATTGAAGACAGCAGTGCATATAAATTGCTGGTACGCTTTCTCAATGAGCAGACTAACATATATCCTAACGGAATCCGTCAGCTTAAAGATGCAGACGATTCAAGTATGGATTCTTCAATACTTCAGAATCCTGCGGATCCGGAAGCAACATTTCGCCATAAAGCAGGTAAAAATCATATAGGATACGCTGCAAATTTAGTAGAATCATCAAATGAAAACGGTGATACGCTTGTAACTGATTTTCAGTTTGAAGCAAACAATTACAGTGATAAGAAATTCATCAATGATGCAATGGAAAGAATGAATTCTCAGCCGGAAGACGACCGCACAGTAATAGTAGCTGACGGTGCATATACAGCTGATGAAGCATTAGCAAAATCAAAAAACATTGAAATTGTAAACACTAATCTTACTGGTAAAGAAACACCAGATATCAATGCTGATTTTGAATTCAGTGAAGACGGAACACAGATCTTAAAGTGTCCCGGAGGACATGAACCAATAAGCTGCAGCTACAATAAAAAGACAGGGCAGTGTGTAGCATCCTTCGATAAAGAAAAGTGCGAAAACTGTCCACACTTTAATGAATGTAAACCTAACTTGAGAGTAAAGGTTTGTAAGAAAACAGTCTCATTAAAAAGTAAAAACAGAGCTCAGCAACAGAGAAAACGTTCTACAAAAGAATTTAGTGACTTAACTAAATTCCGAAATGGTGTTGAATCACTTCCATCCATTCTTCGAAGAAAATATCATGTTGACAAAATACCGGCAAGAGGTATGATTCGAAAGAAACTATTCTTTGGAGCTAAAGTAACTGCTATGAACATCCAGAAGTTTTGCAAATTCATGCAAGGCTCGGCATGCCGCGCCCAAAATGCGGTAATAGCCTGAAAAATGAGTAAGGAAAGCTACTAAATATTGAGATTTACGTTTCGATATATCCATAATTTGTAATAATATTAAATTTTCAAGATTCTATTGGAATTTTGAAAAGTCAAAATCGCTGTTTTGACGCTCTAATCTTTGAATTATCAAACAGATCCTTTGTGAACTGGTGATCTCCGAGAATCTCGTCTTCTTCACCGACAATACACCTCCGTTTCGTGCAAGGCACTTATATGGTTTTGCTGTCATCTTTTATCATACAAACCATCCGCTACCTTAATAATCAGATCGTGCAGCTCTAGACGCTCCTTGTGTTTCTGAGGAATAGCATTGTAGCCGATGTATGCTCCGAGGATATTTCCGCAGACTGCTCCTGTTGAATCGCTGTAAGTGTGTCCTTTTCTGTTTCCGCAAGCTGAACAGCTTTCCGCATGATCACCGAAAAGTCAGCTATATGCTGCGCTGTCGGAAACAGCTTTTCCATCGCTGTGATAGAATCATTTATGGCAGTTTTTAGCGGTACATCGCTTTCTGTAACTGCTCTGATGATATGTGCCAATGCAGCGGCGGGAATAAAGCCAAGATCATGACCGTGCGTCAGTGCTGCTACTTCTGCGGCAAGCATATCCGATTCTTCGTAAGAAGTATCAGTATCAGCGAAAAACAGTCCTATCGGTGCAACACGCATGACTCCACCGCAGCCTTTGCTGTCGTTGATCGGAGTTTCCACTGTGCCGTTTGCACCTGCCTCGATCTCTGTCATGCAGGTCATTCCAGGGCATCTTCTATGGAACAATTCCGGTACACGCATCAAGTGTGAATGATGCTGTATACCCTGCACAGGGTATATTTCTTTCTGTGTCTGATACCAATACTGATACATCTCCCTGATACTACTTATGTAATCAGGATATACGCCTTTGTTTCCTGCAAGCAGCATACCTTCCGCAGTAAACAGGGTCATCTGTGTATCATCCGATATTTCGGCGACATCATCGTCCAATATCAGATCATACTCTGTGATGCCCTCCTTGCCGTACTCGGAGAAAATCTCATCTTCACGTTTGAATTCGACTGCATATCCCAGTGCATCTCCGGCTGCCCCACCTATGAGACAGCCACGGAATTTATCAATATTGCCCATAGACTCCTTTTTTAATAATAAACGTATATCACTCGTTTATCATGCCTAAAAGCCCTTCTTCTAAAATATCGTTATCATTGTCCAGATAGAAATAGATTTTCGAGAGCATCGAAAACCTTGTGATATACAACCTGATTTGGATAGTATCTGTAATCCGTAAAGATATCTATTCCGTTATGGAAGAAGAATTCCTTTATCGCTGCTGCAGTAGCGGCACTGCGGCTCTGTCCATATTCGCACTGACAAATGATATCCTTCCCGCTCTGATAAGCTTCGTAAATGAACTCGGCGAGATCATTTGCATTCGGAAAGAAGCTTTCGTAGGTATAGCCCTTTTCCGGAAGATAATCAAGGTCGAGATCATCAAGTTCACAATAGAATACATCATTGCAAACATTGCTGTAATCGACATGAGTATAGTCTTTGTCAATATGATTCAGCTCCGGATCGTAATAAGAGATCACAGCCGTATTCTCCGGAAAATCTCCTCTTCTGATGATCTCTTCAATTGCTTCTCTTGAATATACTGATACGTTCATTAAACCACCCTTTCACAAAGTGTTCATACAATATCCGATCATTATTGTTTACCGAGTATTTTGATTATATCATATATATGTATGAAAATTCAAAGATATCAGCAAAAACTGAAAATTCTACGTTATAAACAAATACAGAGCCATTTATATGTTCATACAGACACGGAAAGCGGAGCCGCAGCTCCGCTTCTGTATTTCTGTTGTGTCGTATTATTGCCCCGCTTAGCCAACCTTCGCATATCGTTCGCACATTATCGCTCTGTCCATGACGAGTTCCGGAGTTATTTCTCCGCCCATCATGAGGTCGAAGAGTGACGGTGAGAAGCCGGATACCAGGGCGGTACCGTTTGTCCCCAGCTTCACAGGGAAGTTTGTCTGCATGCTGTTTACATTCCAGAAAACTACCTGCGGAAGCTTGTAGCCGGCATTCTCGTACATCTGACGCATTGTGTCGTAGAGTGTCTGGTCGTTGCCTCCTTTGATACATCCGTCGAATTCCATATCGGAAATGATGAACATTTTCGAAGGTATTTCCTCGCAAGGAACATTGTTCTTCACAGCTGTGCCAAGGATGAGACGGAACACCGCTTCGAGGTCGGTATTTGCTACCTCGTTATACGACTGGCAGTAACGAACTTTTTCCGTGATGTCCTGACCTGTTACCTCAACAAGCTGCGGATGCATCGAAAATGTTATGAAGTGATTTGCAAATGCCCCTTTGTTGTGCTCTGCAAAATATATGCCGAGTGACAGTGCTGCGTCTATCGGACGAACACTGTTTCTTGCACATGTCATTGAGCCGGATCCGTCGATCACGGCAATGGCATTTTCTTCGCTGTTGGCATATGAAGGGAGGTTCTTCCACGTGAGATCGAGCATCCAGCGTTCCTTGTGATCCATATCGTAGTTCGTAAGACACTTACGTACTACATCATACGGATAGAGCGTATCTGCATGCATCGTTACGGTGCCATGCTCTACTGCCTGCAGGAAATTGGTGTATCTTTCCCCGTCGTTACGAATGAATGCTTTTCGGTACTTGAACATCGCACCGGATGACTGCTTGCTGTAGTCGAAGGTGTAGTCTGCAGTACGGAGACGGTTCTCGATAATATCCGAGTTCTTACGGAGTTTCGAGAGAGTCTTACGGTATTCGCTCTCGGACATGCCGAGAAGCTTTGCGATGCGGCGGCCGTTTTCGCGTGTCTCCTTTGATGAGGCGTTTACTGACGGAAGCCACTTTGCAAGAAGCGAAACCTGTCCGTCTTCTGACATGGACTTACAGTCAGCAGAAAGCTGTCTCTTTATTATCTCCACTGCTTTCTGCTCGCATGGTGTTCCAAGAAGAGCGCAGAGGTCGTCGTATCTTCCGTATTCGCAGAAATATTCCGCATTACGAAGAACTGCATCCGGAACTTCTTTTGCAAGAAGCTTAACAGCCTCACGGAAGAATCTTCTTTCGCCAAGGCCACCGCGGATATCACGTGCAAAGAAGATAATCTTCATTGTACGTACCGGATCTTCCGCATATGCACGGCGTACTGCTGCGGCGATATCCTCAGAAGAGGCATTTCTCATAGCGCCTGCACGGAAGAACAAATCGAGACATTCCGAATTACTTGTCGAATATGTCTTAGCGCCGTTGAATGTGTTTTTGACAGTTGATTCGTTCTTTAATAATTCTAACATAACAATTCTCCTCTTCTGATTTTTTATTTATTTAATTTATATTCTTTCCATAATCATGTCTGCTTAAAACAGACGCTCTGAAACAGCAAGGTTCCTTCCAAACAATTAAAAATGATAATGCTGTATGTACTTTTTTCAAAGTACAACCATTATATATTTTTTCATCAATATAGGCTCGGCTGTATGCACCTTTTTCAAGGTGCGAGCAGTTTATAGATTCTTTTCAAAAATATAGCTTGGCTGTACGCACATTTTTCAACGTGCAATTGAATTTGTAACCTGTACCTTTTCCACGGTGCCTGTCTTATAGACATCTTCAATTTTCAGTTGAAATAAGAAACTGCTGTATGCACCGTATCTCCGTTTCAGAGCGTGTTCTTAGTATAGCACAAACAAATCGGATTTCACGGAGAAAAAGCTGCGACATCTCATGACCTTGAAAAAATTGCTGTAATAAGGTATACTTATCATACAAGGGAGGGATTTTGGTGAGCACATTTTCTGAACTTATCAAAACATTCAGCCGTACCCGCGACTATGTGCGGGACTTTTTTATCTACGGCTGCAAGGTTCGTGATGATTTCAAACACAAGAGCAGCCGAACTTATGACGACGAACGCCGACGCACGGAAAGCTGGCTCGGTGACTATATAAATCATGATGATTCAAAACGAGGCAGACAGATAAGCATGTCGGTGGACAGCGGACATATAACTGAAAACCCGCTGTATCAGGCTTACTACGCAAAGAGTTTCACGGATAACGACATAAAACTTCATTTCTTCCTGATTGACCTTCTTGCAAACGGAAAACAGTTTACTTCACAGGAACTTACTAATCTTCTTTTTAGGAAATACGATTTTTATCTCGATGAAAAAACTGTCCGCACAAAACTTAAGGAATATTCAGACGAGGGACTTTTCATCTGTGAAAAGGAAGGCAGAACACCGTATTACAGTATTTCACCGGATACTTTCGATGAAATGTCCGGACGTTATCCCGGACTTAAAGATGCTGTAAGATTCTTTTCCGAGATACAGCCTTTCGGGGTTATCGGAAACAGTATTCTTAAAAGCTGCGATATGCAAAACGACAGATTTATCATGAAGCACAACTACATCGCCCGTACTCTGGAAGATGACATACTCCTTGATATTCTTGAAGCCATGCGTTCTGAACGTTCAGTAAAACTTAAAATCTTTCCGGCACGTTTATATCTTTCAGAAAACACAAAGGAACTGAACCGGATCTGCGTTCCGATGAAGATAAGCACATCTGCCCAGACCGGACGGCGATATCTGATAGTATATACGCCGAATAAGAACAGCTTTGATTCCATAAGGCTCGATTATATAAAAGAGGTCAAACCGGATGAACCGTGTCCGGAATATTCAGCTCTGATCGAAAAGCTGAATGAAGAACTCACGCACGTTTTCGGCATTTCATTTTCCGGAAGAAACGGTACGGAGGAGATAACTCCTCTGCGCATAACGATGCATATTTCTCCTGAGGAATACTACATTTTCGACCGTGTGAAACGTGAAATAAGATACGGAAAAATTGAGCAGACCGGCGAAAACACCTATCTGCTCACGCTTGATATATATGATCCAAAAGAAGCTGTTCCGTGGATAAGGACATTCACCGGAAGGATCATTTCGGTTGAAGGAGAAACTGAAGAGATATGCAGACAGTTCCGGACTGATACCGAGGCCATGGCCAAGCTCTATGGGGAGGTGCAGGCATGAACATATTTCATGAGATATACGGCACTTACTTCCGTATCGTAAAACACCTGCTTAAGCGCAGACGCATGACGGAATCAGAACTGAATTCGGTTATAATCGATGAAGGATACCGCGACTCGTGCCTTTTCCTGCAGCCGAGACTGATACCTAACGCTGACGGATCTGACTGGGGACTTTTCCGGAAAAACGATGACGGAACACTTTCTGCCAACACAAAGAACGATCCGCAGTCTCCTCTCACTCTCCTTCAGAAAAGATGGCTCCGCACAAAGCTTGATGATCCGCGTATCCGTCTGTTCCTGTCGGATGATGAGTACTCCGGTCTTACGGAAGAACTAAAAGATACTGCTCCTCTTTACACTTATGAGATGCTTTATTTCTACGACCAGTTCAGTGACGGTGATCCGTTTGAAGACAGGAAATATAAAATGCATTTCCGTGAGATACTTACTGCACTGCGCGAACGAGAGATACTTGATGTGTCATACCGTTCAGGGAAAGGCAATGGAAAGCGTCTGCGCGTTGTCCCGTTCTACATCGAATACTCAGAGAAGAATGACAAGATTCGTGTCCACTGCATTTTTCCGTTCAGTGAGCAGAAAGAGAATTTCATCATACTCAATATCGGACGTATTCTTTCACTGAAACGCACAGGAATTTTCTTTTCAGGTGAAATTGATTCAGAGGCATGCTTCCGCCAGACCCGCTGTGAAGAACCGGTCACTGTCCGCATAAATCCGGAACGCAACGCTCACGAAAGATTTATGATGGAATTTGCGCCGTATGAAAAGCGCACAGAACTTGATACGGAAACCGGAGTGATGACAGTACAGCTCTGGTACGACAGCCTCGATGAAACTGAAATACTCATCCGCCTGCTCGGATTCGGTCCGATGCTTGAAATTGTTTCGCCGCCAGATTTCCGCAAACAGGCCGTCGAAAGAATAAAAAGACAGTGCGAAATTATGAAGAGTGAATAACAGAAAAACTATCGTTAAAAACAAATCCGCATATTCCAGAGTCCACGCATTACGTGAACCGGGATATGCGGATCTTATTGTATGTCGTTTTAATCATTGATAAGCTAAATTGATCAATGGAAATTGCTTTCGTATTTACATCTCCTCAGTCTGCCGTCTGAGCTCATCGGTGATCTCCTGTGCTGACTTTCCTTCCGGATCTATCGGATCGCCGAAGATGATCTTCAAGTCGTATTTTTCAATGTTTTCGATATCAAAAAGTCTCGGCAGTCTGTTTGTTACCGGATAGATCTTGCCGGAACCGATTATGCGGACCGGGACTGTTTTTACTCCTGTATTCTTTGAGATAAGTGCTGCTCCCTTTTTATACTCACCGAGGTTTCCGGATCTCGTTCTTGTGCCCTCAGGATGAATGAGCAGGAGTTTTTTCTTTTTCTCTATGAGATAAGCGGCTCTTCTCAGTGCACCGGAAAAATCGCCCTTACGGTCAACAGGTATGCCGCCGGAAACGCGGAAAATGAATTTTTCAAGCGGATCATCAAGGTGTTCCGCAGCTATCAGTGCGCACATGTCGTCGATGGAATAGCATTCACTCAGCGCTGCCCATACCCACATGCAGTCAAGATCACTTTCATGATTCGGACAGATGATGTATTTTTCAAACGGATCTATTTTTTCAAGACCTGTAACTTCAAAATGATACATGTGTCCGGTAAGTTTTACAAACGCATCAAAGAACAGATAGTCCCTGTATCTTCTTTCAAGCGGATAACGTCCGTACTTTCTTTTTTTATCCATCATGGCCCTCCCTTTATTTTTAACACGATCAGTTTTCCGGGCAAGTGCCCTTGGTGAAGGATACCTGTGAAACATTAACAGACATTTCTCACTGAAAACCAGCCGGCTTTATGATACTTTTCTTTATTCGTTAATTATCTTCGTGCCTTCGTTATCGATGAGAAGATCGTGTACCTTCCAGCCGTGGATGCCTGCATTTTCAAGCGAGAATTCCATCTTGCCCTTGAAGAATGTATTTTCCTCATCAACTATTGCCATAAGTGTAGGACCTGCGCCTGAAACATAAACGGCGTAGGCACCGTGAGTATAGGCTGTGTCAAAAACGTCGCGGCAGTGCGGAATAAGTTCCATTCTGTACGGCTGGTGAAGCTTGTCGTGTACAGCAGTGCGCAGATTCTCGTATTTTCCGGTAAGAAGTGATGCCGAGAAAAGTGCCGCTCTTGAAAGATTATAGACAGCATCCTTATGTGAAACTTCCTTCGGCAGACAAGCTCTTGCCTTTTCCGTCTTAAGTTCGAATTCAGGGATCATTGCTTCAAAATGAAGCTTTGTATAAACCTCCTGCTTTACCCAGTGGACTTTTCTTCCGTCGAAAACAGCCGTTACTATACCGCCGAGAAGTGCAGGCGCTGTGTTGTCCGGATGTCCTTCTATCTGGGCTGCCAGGTCAACAAGATCATCCTGAGTAAGCGGATTTCCGAGAAGATGATTTGCACCTGCAAGTCCGGCAACGATACACGCTGAAGATGAACCAAGCCCTCTTGCCATAGGTATGTTGTTTGTCTGGATTATTTTAAGTCCTTCAAGTTTTCTGCCGCAGATCTCGTAAAGATCCCTTGCAGCAACGTATATCATATTAGTCTCATCTGCCGGAACTTCTATTCCGTCAGCAGATGTTATGTCGATACGGTCCGATTCCTCCATTTCCACATAGTTGAAGAAACCGAGAGCCAGTCCCAGTGCGTCAAAGCCTGCACCAAGATTGGCACTTGTTGCAGGTACTCTGATCTTTATCATCAGAAGATCTCTCCTTATATGTATTTCCGGAAAATGTTTTACGGGACTTCACCCCACGCTGAATTATGAACAGATCAGCGTTTTATTATTTCTCCGGATAGTCTTTAAGATTTCTTATATATTCAAATGTCGCGTCTTCGCCCTTTTCAGCCAGCATGGTAAGAAGCATTTCAATAAGGTCTGAAGTTTCCTGATGAATAGAACGCTTTCCCTTTGCAAGCATGAAATATTCAAGCGGTGCCGAATCGGTATACTTGTCCTTTTTATAGATCTTGCTGGCTGCAACCCTGTCACAGAACATTTCCTTAACGTACTTTACCGGCATGCGTACAGGTATAGGCAACCTTGTCTTGTAGTCGTAATCGCTCCAGTACTCAAAGTGATGTCTGTTTCTGCCCTTGTGATGCATCCACGCATACGAGAACCCATAAGTTTCACGTTCCCCCTCATGCGGCGAACGTGTACCCTGAAAGTATTTCACACCATTAAAAAACTCACACGGTGAAAACTTCGAAAGATCATGTGTAAGTCCCTGCCAGACAATGCCCGCCTTTATGCAGTGCAGAAAAACCTGATGTCTGTGTCTGGTCACCGTTTTAAGATGACCTGTAAACCGTTCAAAAAAATTCATTGCTATTCCCTTCTGTATTCCTAATGATACTGAGCGTCAAATTCAGCCCTATGAACAAGACGGAGTCGTCAAACTTATCCCCCTCCCCTCGGGGATGGGGTTGGGGGTGGGGGCAATCCCCGTACCGTCAAAACAAGGAATAAAACTCTCAGACGCTGCCTCCCCGTCCTGAATGAAAGCATTCTCCACACCGAGTCCGACTGCAAAATCTATTACGGAATCATACTCCTCATCCATTACCTTACGTCCAAGTTCCGGATAGTCTTTAAACTCTCTTACAGGAGTATACTGATTCATTATGCTCATAAATATATCATGACGGTATTTTTCAAACAGATATCCAATCACCTCTTTTGATTCCTCTGCATGATCCGGAAGGATGAGATGCCTAACTATTATCCCCCTCTTCATCATGCCCTTATCATCGAATACCGGTGTACCGACCTGTGAAAACATAGTGTCCAGAGCTTCCTTAGCCTTTTCCGGATAGTCAGCCGCATTCGAATACCGCTTTGCAGTTTCACTTCTTATATATTTGAAGTCGGTAAGATAAATATCCACCGTACCGTCAAGAAGCTTTATCGTCTCAGTCTTTTCATATCCGCTGCAGTTATACACCACCGGAAGCGTAAGTCCGTTCTTTCGCGCCTCCGCCACCGCATTTATCACCGAAAGCGTATAATGGGTCGGCGTTACAAGATTTATATTATTTGCTCCCTTTTCCTGCAGTTCAAGGAATACTTCCGCAAGGCGTTCGTCAGTGATCTTAACGCCGGAACTGCAGTCTGAAATGCTGTAATTCTGGCAGTAAACGCATTTAAGCGGACAACCTGAGAAAAAAACTGTTCCCGAACCGCTCTCACCGGAAATGCACGGTTCCTCCCACATATGAAGTGAAGCCCTGCCGGCAACCACCTCTGCCGGAGCACCGCAGTAACCAGTGCCGTGTGTCCTGTCCGCCCCGCATTCACGAGGACAGAGTCGGCATGACACAAGTGATGGATCGTTCATTTTAATCAGTCCCATTTTATGTTTTTACTAATATATAATAGCCTATTTTATGGGATTTGTCAATTTTGATGACAGCGTTCCGGGACTAAAAAACAACGCTGAGTTCCCGGTTTTCTCAGCGTTATTTTTTATATTATACTTTATTCTGCTTAAACGGTTTGTCAGTTCTTGAAATAGGCATTTCAGGATGACTTTTATTCCACTCATCTATAGAAACTATAGAAAAATCATTTATAAGCTTTCCTTTATCAAATCTTTTCTGAAGTCTGAACGGAAGCTTTTTGGATATCTTATTTCTAAGTATTTTTCTGGTAACAGCATCGTCATCAGGAAATTCCAGTACAAAAATATAATCAACCGGCTTTTCTTTCTGCATAAGCTTAAGGTAGTGAAGTGAATCATAATACTTTTCAGAAACTTTATTAACTGTCTTTTCATCGCATGGATTAAAGGACTGACCTGATGAATAGACTGTTCCGTTTTTATATTCAACAAACAGAATTCTGTCTTTAGTTTCAATGATCCAGTCAACATCTGAAAGAAGTGATGCAGTATCGTCGAGATACATCTGATGATGTTCATCAGTCGCCCACAAAGCTTTATTGCAGTCAATCTGATAATATCCGTTCTCCTCTGTAAAAATCATCTGTTAATGTACCTCCGAATTATAGACTTCATCCAGAAGTTTTTCAAAAGAACTTATCAGAATATTATTGTGCAGTTCTGAAAACTTTGCAGATGATTCTGAAGCAGCAAATTTTCCGTCTTTATTTAAGGAAATATACATAACGCTGTCTTCATCTCTGCTTCTTATCTCAAAATATTTAGCAAGAATATAACTGTGCGTGGATATAAATATCTGAACACCATTTCTTTGAAGTTCAAGTAAAATATCAGCGATTACCGGAATATACTCCGGATTTATATTTGCTTCCGGTTCATCCCAGAAAAGAACATCACCGCTTTTAAGAGCACCTTGTTTTATAAGCTGCCAGAGAAGTGCCATTTTTCTGATACCTTCAGCTACAAGATTGAACTCCTGTTTGTTCTGGCCTTTTATGTAATACTGATCTTTCTGATTATCATATAATACTTTTCCACCGATAATACTCTCTATTTTCTTAAGCATATCCCCGGAATCAGTGCTGTCTCCATCTCCGGAAACATCAACTTTTACCATATGCAGAAGATCAGTATAAGTATCATCAAATCTGACATTATCACGTTCCACTGCTGAAATTAGGGTATAACAGTTCGAAAGAATTTCCTTTGCAGGAATGTACACACTGTTGGCACCTGAAAATATTTTTTCCCAGCTTTCCTCACCTGTAACCTTAGCATCAAACTTTTTGGTTTTAGCATCAAAGCTAAGTCCTAACACCTCTGATTTGCTTTCTTCTGAAGCATAGACGGCAATGTCTGTTTTCTCGGATTTTTTTCCTTTTGATATCAGAGCTGAAAGCTTATAGTCATCCGGAAGCATGGTTCTTGCCAGCTTATATGCAAACGGCGTCTTTTCATTTACTGCCTGACACGATGCATACAAAAGCTTCATGATATGTGTTTTTCCAGTTCCGTTTTCGCCTATAAAAATGTTTATCCCCCGTGAAAACTCTAATGAACTTTCACTGAAAACAGTGTAATTTTTCAAATTCAGTTTATAAATTTTCATTTTAATCTCTCCGTGCCTGTTTTCCTGTATTACATATTATTTTACCATATCACACTATTGATTTCAAGCAAGTTAATGGATTTGAGAGTTACGCAGAATGATTGCATCCCAATTCTCTCTATACAAATAATATATATTTTATGCGTTTAAATTATTTCTGTAAATATAATTATAAAATAATCATTATTCATTGTAATGATAAGCAAATTTTTTTATTCGTTTTTTGTAATTTCTATGAATAGCCTTATAAGCTTATTAGATGATATAATAATTATAACCTTTATGAAAGTAGGAATTATTATGGATGAAAAAGAAAAGGAAAAAATAATAACATTATTAAAAAGCAAGGATAATGAAGATAAAATATACCATCTCAATATTCCGAAAGAATATCAAAATGATATCGATATTATCCTAAGTTCCCGAGAATTTTTTAGTCTACATTATCAAGCAGACGTTTTATAGAAACAGGACATTGAATTTTAAAAGCCTTGTATGCATCGTTCATTTTCTTAATCGGTTCTGTTGTTACAAATTCCTTGTCATACACGATGGCATGCTGTTCATGTAAATTCATAAACACAGATTCAGTTGTCAAGGCAGTATTTCTTAGCTTGTCACTCATCATTTTAAGTACAACAGTTGCAATAAAAGTCAACATCAAATGCCCACGTAATGTTGCTTCTGACTCTACGTTAATCGGAAGTATTTTACCTCCCTGTTTGCATAGCTCAAATATTTTTTCAACCTGATCACGCATATAATAAAGAGGCAGTATTTTTTCGACTGCAACTTTTCTGGTTGATACAATCACAAATACTCCTTGCCTTTGTAAATCATCATAAATATCTGATGCTGTAAGACTTTCATCTTCAGCTCTTGCAATAGCATTTTTCTGTCCTTCATTGTATGCCGTCATATCCTTACACAGGAAAGCGTATGCTTTACGATTTTCTTTCTGACCTATTTCACATGGAACGCATTTGATATAGATAAGTCGTTTGTTGAATATCACTGCATTTTCCTTAATCATCAGATTATTAAGATGTTCACTTACGATTCGTTTGTACACCTTGAAATTACTTTTCATTCGAGCCATAAAAGAAATTCCTGAATCAAGAAGTGCATCGGCATTTA
Source organism: Ruminococcus sp. HUN007 (assembly GCF_000712055.1). NCBI lineage: Bacteria > Bacillati > Bacillota > Clostridia > Eubacteriales > Oscillospiraceae > Ruminococcus > Ruminococcus sp. HUN007. The sequence goes on from NZ_JOOA01000001.1 coordinate 622,782, forward strand.
CTCCTGTATAATATCCGGCATCAAGAATCGCAAATTTGGTATTTATGCCATTCGCTTTTAGTTCAGCTATAGTTCTTGTTATTGTACTTACATCGATAACATTACCTGCAACATATCTGAAAAACAACGGCATTCCAGTGTGCTGCTGAACAACGTAAATGAGCCTCAGTTCCTCACTGATTATTCCGTTATGATTGCTTACGGCGGTTAATGGAAAATGTATAGAATTTGGAAGCCCTGAACTATCAATAAGTATACCGTCATCAATTTCATTTGATTCATCTGCGTCTTTTTTTAAGGAAAGAAACTTAAAGTATTCCTTGAAGAAGTGGCGCTTAGCATCTTCACTGCCTATATCAGCGAGTGCATCGCTTATTCTCTGAGATGCCATCTGTGCTTTAGGATAAAGATATCTGGCATATGTAAGTTCCCACCAGTCTTCTGCATGACAGTTGGAGTATGTTGTTAATATGTAGTAAGCAACCAGCGCATGAAGGGTATCCTGATTTTTATAATTGATTGCATTCACTGCTGACATAATTCCACTTTTGTTCATGAATGAATCAAGTAAATATATATCTCCGAAAGATACTATCAGAACTGGACGTTTTTGATACTTTGTTTTTCGCTGGTCTTTTGGCTCTTCAAAATCTGCTGAAACAGAACTGTATGAATCTGTTGCAAGATCGTATTTAAACAACCCTCTTTCACGATTTTTGAATATACCATTTTCCTTGTCTATTACTCTTCCGAGATATATTTGTTTGCCTTTTGAAACACTTTTTCCTTTTCGAACAGATGCAGTCACTGTTCCATATTCTTTACCGTTTACGATATTATAGTTTATATACATGATTCCCTCACAGCAAATGATGTAGACTAAATTTATTATATCTACATTATATCATTTTTCATGTCAGAAATCAAGTGGATATTCAAATAAATTACGTATCTGCGTGAATTATCATGCGCTTGTAACTACAATCCTGTGATGTAGACTAAGAAAAACCCGGGAACTCAGGATTATTAAATTAGAACGTAAACTTGGTGAAAGGAAAATAGTCAATATTGGTTTTGATGTTATCAATCAAGTTTATTTTGCTAATGAAAAAGTACTCAATTATAATCATATCATAGATGAAGAAGAATGGTTTAATGACAATAAAATATTTGAAGATTTTGATGAATACTATGATTATTTAAACGGCAAAATATACGCTAACTCCTGTTATTACCAATGTGATTTTTCCACGATAACAAAATCGGTAGACTTAAACAAAATGAAAAAATGCAAATCATTTATTGACTACACTATAGATGATTTTAAAGCTACGCCTTCAATTGACGATGAAGAACGATATATCGAAGGTGAAGTTAGAAAAGAACAAGTAATTGAATGGGTAAATAGATTTGTACAGAGCAGCTCTTTAGTTGAATTACAAATGACAGCATTTATATATAAAGAATCTGATTTCTATAAAGAACACAAAATTAACATTGATTTTTTCATATGGCAATATATTTTTTTTGATATAAACGATAAAAAACGTTTTAACATAATAATGCAATACATACCAACCGATTTTTCTGTTAATTTCAGGCTTTTACATCCGATATGTCATTTATACGATGCAAATGAAGTTCTGGCATCATACACCTATCCATACGGTACAAAACAAACACGTGACAAACATAAAAGAGAACTAAAAAAAATATGTTGAATCATTGAAACAAATAGATGATTTTGAAAAAAACAAAACTAAAGTATTTTTCGACAACAGAACTCATTTTTATTGTGAAAAAAACGGATATGGAGTACATAGATATTTTGAAACATTTAATGAATTAATTTTGTATCGAAAAAACGATTTAACTAACTCTGATTTATCCAACGATTTATATCTTAACTATGATTTTTCAAAATGCAAAACAGATGAAACTACAAAATTGCCTATAGTCGATGAAAAAAGCCTTAAATATGTTATCAGAAAAACATATTACGACAACCAATTTCAAGTAATACAATTCTGGTACAACTCAAATAATACCCTAGTAAAACACCATTTTCATAGATTCAAATATTTCTTTGATTTTATTGCATTCTTGAACGGAGATTTGTCAGAAGCAGATTTATTATTATGTGACGGACTAATAAATCTTTCCGATGTATCAGAAATCAATTTACAAAATGCAATGATACCAAGTGTAATATGCGAGAAATTCGGCATCAAATATAATACGTATGAATTAGATACATCGAAAATAGAATCCTTTGATAATACAAAAGACTTTGAAAATGATACTGCTATTGTTTTACAATCATCAAGGGAAATATCAACTAACAATAATTATTCTGAGATTAGTATTAATAATAATGATAACTCAAAAGAAAAGATATTTTATATATCAGATTTACACCTTCTGCATAAATTGGAGCACTTCCAAGTCAAATCTCAATCCGACGTTATTTATATTATTCAAAAATGTGTAAACATTATTGTGGATGAAACAGAAAATATTCTTTTGCTAGGCGGTGATATTTCATCAGATTACAAAATTTTTACTATCTTTTTAGAGCTGTTAAAAAGAGAATTTAAAAGACGTAATCGCAATCCTGTTATTATTTTTACTCTGGGAAACCATGAACTATGGGATTTCCCACTATTATCACTTCCCGAGATTATAAAAAAATACGATTTATTAATCTCCGAACATGGAATGCATCTACTTCATAATAATGTAATATATATAGATTCTGATAGAAAAGTCAAAAAAATATCAAGCGAAGATTTACACTTCATAACTAATGCAGAAATCCGCAGAAAACTAAAAACATCAAGAATCTCTTTCTTCGGAGGTATAGCATTCTCTGGCTGTAACAACGAATTTAATGCAGAAAACGGGATATACAGAAACACAATAACAAGACAACAAGAAATCGAAGAAAGTAAATCTTTCAAAGATTTATATGATAAAATTCTTGAAGCTATTCCTGACAAAAAACTTGTTGTTTTTACACATACTCCTATGGAATGTTGGAGTGACAAAACTGATTATCATAAAGATTATGTGTATGTCAGCGGTCATACGCATAGGAACTATTTTTATGATGATGGAGAAACAAGAATATATGCTGATAATCAAATAGGATATTTCAACAACTATCTCCATTTAAAATGGTTTGAACTGGATAATGAATATGATTATTTCTCAGATTATCAAGATGGTATTCATGAAATAACAAGCGAAGATTATCAACGTTTTTATAAAGGTAAAAATCTTCCTCTAACATTTGCAAGGAAAATATACACTTTGTATATGTTAAAAAGAAATTGTTACTATTGTTTTATTCACAAATCAGCAAGTGGTTCACTCACAATTCTTAATGGCGGTTCATTGAAAAAACTTAATGTATGGAACGTTAATTATTACTACGAACACATGGATGAAATGATTAAAATGATAAAAACTCCTCTCGATAAATACACCAGTATTCAGAAAAAAGTTTCAAATGAAATACGCAAAATAGGTGGAACGGGAGAAATACATGGTTGTATTGTAGATATTGACTACTATAATCACATATACGTAAATCCTTCTGATATGAAGCTAACATGTTATTGGGCTTCTGATATTATCAACAAAAAAATATTTCCAAACGTTCGTACTTTATTAAAAGCTGAATGTCCTATGTTATATAAACAATATAATAAATTACTAAAAGAAAGTTCTAACAATTTGCCAGCTATCTCAAAAGATGACACTACTGACATTTCTGTTTTACCACAAACATATCTTGAAACTGATATTTACAAAGTATCGAGAGAAATCAAGAAAATGCAAAAGCTTAGCTCAAACATATTAACAACTTGGTATGATATCAATAGAGACATGATTGAAACAAATTAATGATCAATACATCAACATATCCCACACATTTGTTTATATAGTTTTCAAAACAGCTGACCCTGACGATGATTGTTTCGGTCCTTTATCGAATTCAGTAAAATAGTACAAATGTGATGACAAGGAGGTAGACAGTATGTACCGTGCTGTAGAAGAATACGCTGCTGAACGCGAGAAGATTGCAATTGAAAAAGCCGCTGAAGAAATGGCCAGAACTAAAGCCGGAATTGTTAATTCACTTCTTGAAAAAGGTTTTACTTTAACAGAAGCTATAATATAACAAAGACTATGTACGAAAAAACGAACATGGATATCCGTATATTATTAATAAAACAAGCAGAGCGAGGTGTGACTATGTACACGATACAGCCCAAGAAACTGATGATCATCAATATTCTCGATATATTGAAGAAATACACCGATGAAGACCACAGACTGTCTCAGAAGGACATCGTAGATATTCTCATAAAAGAATATAGTATGCCTGCGGACAGAAAAGCGGTAAAGAGCAATCTGATGAACCTTGTGGACTTCGGATATCCTATCAATTATAGTGAATCGCTTCGTAAGGACAAAAACGGCGATGACAAGACTGTTCTGACCGACTGGTACCTCAGCCATGACTTTAGTGACGCAGAACTGCGCCTGCTTATTGATGGGCTCCTGTTCTCATGCCATATTCCATACAGTCAGCGAAAAGAGCTTATTACAAAGCTGGAGGGGCTGTCGTCTGTATACTTTCATAGCAAGGTACGTCATATCTGTACAATGCCCGATGACAGTAGCTCGAACAAGCAGCTGTTCTATACTATTGATGTTCTCGACGAAGCTATCGAAAAGAAGCGTCAGGTGGAATTTGAGTATTGCAGCTACGGTACCGACAAGCTGCTTCACCCACGCAGGAACGATAACGGTGAGATTCGTCGATATATCGTGAATCCGTATCAGCTTGCGGTAATGAGCGGTCGTTATTACCTTATCTGCAACTATGATAAGTACGATAATCTTTCCAATTACCGCGTAGACAGGATCAGCAATATCCGTATGCTTGATACTCCGATAAAGCCTGCGGACAAGGTCGACGGATACAAGTACGGACTTAACCTCGCTGAACATATGGCTGAGCACATATATATGTTCACAAGCGAGAAAATAAATGTGAAGTTCCGTGCCAACAGCTACATTATCAACGATGTCATCGACTATTTTGGGGCTGACATTGATATTTTCGACGTTACAGACAAGGATTTCATTGTCCACGCACATATCAGCGAAGAGGATATGTTCAAGTGGGCAGTTCAGTACGCCGGTCACACTGTTATACTTGAACCAGTTTCGCTCAGAGAACGTATTATAGAAGAATTACAAAAAGCTTTAAAGAATTATGTGAAGGAATAAGTTATGCCAAAACCATATCATCAGAATGTAAAAGGAGTATTAATATGAATGTAATGAAAACTGCGATTAAGATTGCAAGATGTGATTATTATCAAAACGAAATCTGCAAAGGCTTTATTGAATGTCAAGATAATGCAGGAGTCAGACAAATTCCCGAACCTTGGAACGGAGATATTGAAAACTCTAAAATCCTTATATTAAGTTCAAATCCTTCGTATGATTCAACAGAAGAATACTACCCTGCATATAATGATGACGATGAAATAATTTATGATTACTTCAAAAATAGATTTAACGATCCTAAAGGCAAAAATTTTAAATCCGTAAAATTCTGGAACACTATAAACAAGTGGACTCACTGGATTGAATGTATTGAAAAAGGTGAAACAAATGCAGACAATATCATTCAGTATCATAAAAATAAAGCTAATGAGTCAGCTCTTAATGAAGTTTGTATTTCAGAAGTCTGCCATTGTAAATCTGCAGAACAGAAATGTGTAAGTGAATATGTAGATAAATGTGTTAATAAACATTTAGATTCAGTATTAAAATGCTTTAACGGAAAATATATCATTGTTGTCGGATCTATAGCTTGGAATTTTCATGATAGAATCAGTAGTCAAACCAAAGCAAAAGTATTATCGATTCAGCATCCAAACGCTTATAATGTAAATGATATATCAAGAATTAACGACTTCATAACCCAACTAAAACATCTATCCATAAACCTCATAATCCAATAAGACAAAAATGCGGAGGTGTCAAAAAATGAAAATTATATTATCACGAAAAGGCTTTGATTCATCAAACGGCGGCTGTCCAAGTCCTATCTTGCCAGATGGTACATTGCTTTCAATGCCAATTCCATCTTCAAACGATAAGGATACTTTTGCTGATCTTTGCTACAATGGAGAAAAGTATTCTGATATCCTAAATCAGCTTTCACCAAAGAGAGCATTCACAAAATGCCATGTTGACCCTGACATAAGAGATAATAATCGTATTTCTCCGATCAATGGATGGAAACCTGCATTCGGACAATGTGACGCTGCTCAGGGAATGCTGGCAAACGCCAAAGTCGAAAAAGGAGATATTTTTCTGTTCTTTGGCTGGTTCAGGAAAACAGAAATATATAATGGCAGTTATCGTTATATCAGCAGGAAAACCGGAGATTTTTTTGATCATGCTGATTTACATGTTATTTACGGTTATATGCAGGTTGGTGATATATTAACCGATATAAACGACATATCGAAATACTATTGGCATCCGCATTCTTATTACACTAAGGTCCCAAACAATGCCTTATACATTCCAAGTCAAACATTGTCATTCAACTCAAAATATAAAGGTTACGGAATACTTGACTTCAGAAAAGAACGTGTTCTCACAATGAAAGATAAAAGCAGAAGTATATGGAACGACTTACCGTTTTTAAAGCCAGAGCATGTATACGGTAATCGCAAAAATTCTGCTAAAAATGAAGGTCTGTCTTATCGGGGAATTTGGCAAGAACTTGTTATTGATGAATCTGATGGACTTATTGACTGGGTTAAAAGCATTATTTTATAGTCATTAAAACATAATTACGCAACAGCCACGGTGCAAACCGTGGCTGTTTTCAATTCTGCGCCTGCAGGGCGCAGCACCTTTCTTACAGATCAGCAAGGCGATAATCTTATGATGAAAGATGTCCGTTTTTTTGTACATGTACTGTGTTATATTAAACTTACAGACATATATTATTGTCAGCGGAGGTTTTTCTATGAATAATAATTCTGATACACTTGTTCCGATTGCCGATTTGATTACTGATACTTATAAGAGACTGATTAACAGCAGCGTTTCTGACAAAGAAAGATACACAGGGCTTAAAACAGGTTTTGATAAACTTGATCAACTTACGAACGGTCTCCTGAAATCGGATCTTATCGTCATTGCTTCACGTCCTGCAATGGGTAAAACATCTTTTGCAATGAATATAGCACTCAATCTTGCCGGAAAACATAATAAAAAAACTGCTGTTTTCTCACTTGAAAAAAACAAAGAACAACTTACTGAACAATTGCTTTTAACAGAAAGTCGGATTGACCGTAATATCATCAGAGACAGTGCTCTGAAAGAAGATGACATTAAAAGATTATCCGACGGAGCTGAAAGATTACGCAAACTGCCGTTATTAATCGATGATACTACGTTGCTCACAGTAAATCATATCGAATCGAAATTAAAAGAAATCAATGACCTGGATTTAGTTATAATCGATGATCTTCAGTCATTGGCAGATACCATACCAAACATCAACTTCATCAAACATGTTTCAGACACACCACTCCAGCTTAAAGAAATGGCTGCAAGGTTTGATGTTCCGGTTATACTTCTGTCACAGCTGCCGCGCAGAACAGAATTCAGGCAGGACAAACGTCCTTTGCTTTCTGACTTTAACAAAACAGATCTCATCGTTAAGGCAGCTGACATAATAATATTCCTGTACCGAGACTCTTACTATAATTATGATACCAGCGAGCCAAATGTGTGTGAATGTATTGTTGCAAAGAACAGACACGGTGAAACCGGTACAATAAAACTTATGTGGGACGGTCAGTTAAAAAGGTTTCATAATTCGTAATTTCATTTACTTCAATCATACACACTGATTTTACTCCCTTAATTTCAGCATCATCAAATACTTACAGAAAGAAGGATATAATAATGTTTGATCGTGATGAAATATTCATTTCGGAATATACAGAACGCGGTGCACTGTGCTATATATTTATGTGCATTGAACGATATCTTAAAGCGCTGTATTATGACTGTGAGCTGATACCGATAGCACGAATCATGTGGCAGTATGAAAATCAATGGTGGGATGAAGAAAATGACGACAGATCTTTATTCAAGCTTATTCCTTCTTACATGATGCAGTTTGATTCATATGATAAAGCATGTTTCGATAACAATTCGTGGAAATTAAGTTTTCATGAATATACTGCTGTGAATTCTATTTACAGCAAATCAACTGCAAAAAACGCAGCTGAAGAATTGGAACGAATTTGTCACATTCCGTTATTATTTCTTGGTATTGAAACAGAATCTTTGGAAGATGAAATGAATTCGAAATACATAAAAGAGATTGAAGAAATACTTTTTAAAAATAATATACCTCTGCCTGAAAAAGAGAAACTAAAACCATTTAAGTATGAAGAAAGATGGAAATACCTTAGAAAAATAGATACTGCATTGTTGTCTGATATTCTCAATCATTAATTTTCAAGAAGACAATTTTCGTTTATATCTTTACCACATATTATGCAGCAGCCGCGGTGACAAACCGCGGCTGTTTTCAATTCTGATCAAACAGACTATACTGTTTATACTTCTCCGGAAATTCATTCAGATAGGCAAAGCATTCATTTGCTGAACACATTATTCCATGCTCTGTGCAGATGTTTTTAAACACGGACATAAGCTTCCGTGCATCCGGAGACGGCAGCATGTATGCATTTCCGTAGGTTTCAATGTAATGCTGCTTAAGACCCGGGAAATGTCTGTCGAGTGCTGCGTAATAGTATTCGCGGTCTCCCTCGCGAAGGGTAAGGCCCATATCAAAACAGACTATTCCCTTTACCCCTACACGGATACATTCTCTCAGAATGCCAGTAATATTTTCCTCCGTGTCATTTATAAAAGGAAGAATCGGAGTCATCCACACCATCGTCGGTATGCCTCGTTCCTGCATGGCAGCGAGAACTTCAAACCTGCGGCTTGCAGTGCATACATTCGGCTCAAGTATGCCGCAAAGTCTGTCGTCGAAAGTTGTGACGGTCATCTGCACCACGCATTTAGCATTTTCATTGATCTCCGCAAGAATATCAATATCACGCATTATAAGGTCTGATTTTGTAAGCAGCGTGGCACCGAAACCATGCCTGTTAATCACTTCAAGGCAGGTCCTTGTAAGCTTCAGCTCCTTTTCGATATGCATGTACGGATCGGACATCGCACCTGTCCCGATCATACACTTTTTCCTTTTGGAACGAAGCGCTGAGTCCAGGAGTTCAGGTGCATTCCTCTTCACTTCGATATCTTCAAAATCGTGTGTAAACTGATAGCATCTGCTCCGGCTGTCACAGTAGATGCATCCGTGTGAGCATCCGCGGTAAACATTCATCCCGCAGAAACCGCCGCTTCCTGTCAGTATTCCTTTGGCATCAACAAAATGCACCGCACTCACCTCATCTTTCTCAGCAATATACTATCCCTTCGTCAAGAAGCCGTCTGTATTCTTCAAAGCTTATTTTTTCTCCTCCCATACTTTCAAGATGATCAGTGTGAAACTGGCAGTCGATCATCACTCCGCCGTTCTGTTCAAGATACTCGGCAAGCATGATAAGTGCCGCTTTGGAACCATTCTCAATTTCCGAAAACATGCTCTCGCCGAAAAAGCAGCAGTCGATCGTAACTCCGTAGAGACCGCCTGCCAGCTCTCCGTCGAAAAATGCCTCAACGCTTGCAGCAAGGCCGTATTTATTGAGTTCATTATAAGCTAATTCCATTTCATCAGTTATCCAGGTTCCGACAGTGTTTTCCCTTTTCATGCGGCATCGGTGAATGGTATCGGCAAAATCACGGTTGATCTTCATTTCAACTTTATGCTTACGCATGAATTTCTTCATGGAATGAGATACATGGATCTTTTCCGGTCTGATGATAAATCTTTCGTGAGGACACCACCAGAGGATAGGATCATCATTGCTGTACCACGGGAAGATGCCGTTCTGATAGGCAAGAACAAGCCGTTCCACTGAAAGATCGCCGCCGTATGCCAGAAGGCCATCATCTTCAGCCTGTTCCGGATCAGGGAACCATATCTCGTCATCAAGTCTGTACACTGCCATGTTTTCACTTCCTTATAATACGTTCTCCGCTGTTATTTCCCTCATAACTTTTCCTGCACTACCGGTTGTTTTCCTTTATGTATTCTTCTATTCGCCTGTTTGCGATCTTCACTTCCTCGTAGAGTTCAGAAGCTGAAACACGGTAAGCTCCGTTACCGAGTATGATGATCTGTTCAGCTCCGTCTGATGTAGCGACCCTGACGCGGTGTTCCCTGCTTAAGTCGTGCGAAGTCTTTTCAATGTAGGTATCAGCTGTTTCTGATTCCTTTGTGTAGACAACGCTTATATTCCCGACCTTCTCGATCTCGCGCACCTGTCCTTTTACCTTGTATGCATCAAACACGACTATAACTTCACATCCGTAAATACCCTGATAATTGCTCATGGTATTGATCAGCATGCTTCTTGCCAGATCGAGATTTGATTTTGAGATATCTCTGAGCTCATCCCAGGCAAAGATTATATTGTATCCGTCCACAAGAAGATATTCCGGTCCCTTCGGCAGCGGCTTTGCCTTGAATTTTACGCTGGTTTCCTTTATCTCCTTCTTCGTTCTGAAGGAGTTCCGTGAACGTTCCTCGTTCGGTTTTCCGTAAGCCATCTCGAATATAGCCATGAGTTCCTTTTCACTGTCGTGTGCACCGCGGAAACTGTTCACGCTTCTGCCAGAAGATGATGCCGCACTGTCATCTTCACCGACGCGTTCCCTGCCGTAGTTCAGCCCTGCGATTCCAGGAAGGTGCATGTGTTCACCGACCTCATTCCATTTTACCACAAAACCGGAACCGTGTTCACAGAAAACAGAATCAGCGGAGTTTTCAACATCACTGTCTGCATTGTAATCCATTTCCTCAATGATCTCATCCGCATTGTGACACGGATAATATCCGCAGAGAGAACATGAAAAAATCCCCTTGCCGTGAGTGTATCCGAGAACTTCAGTATGATACTCCCTTACAGATGCCACCGGAGCCCTGCCCTTAAGCAGTGAAGTGTCACCCAGTGTTTCCGGAGACGAGAATTCACATCCCATTGCAGTGAGATCTGAAATAGCTCTGCCCACAAATTCATTCGGAACTTCAAGGGTGTATTCGTACCATGGCTCAAGCAGAACACTTTCCGCATACATAAGTCCGTTACGTACCGCACGGTATGTCGCCTGACGGAAATCGCCGCCCTCAGTGTGCTTGAGATGTGCCCTGCCGGATACAACCGTTATCTTCATGTCAGTAAGAGGCGAACCGGTAAGCACACCCAGATGAGTCTTCTCATTAAGATGAGTAAGAACAAGCCTCTGCCAGTTCTTATCGAGCACTTCCTCACGGCAGTCGGTGTCAAATACCATGCCGCTTCCCGGCTCACCCGGTTCAAGAAGAAGATGTACCTCAGCATAATGCCGCAGCGGTTCGTAATGACCAACACCCTCGGCTCTGGTTCTTATAGTTTCCTTATAGGCAATGTTTCCGTGCGCAAAATCCACTTTGAAATGAAAACGATCGTCAAGCAGAGTCTTCAGAATATCCAGCTGCATTTCACCCATTACCTGAACATGTATCTCCTTTAGCTGCTCGCTCCAGATAACGTGAAGCTTTGGATCTTCACTTTCAAGCTTCCTGAAAGCATTAAGCGCCTCTGAAATATTCACATCATCAGGAAGATCGGCTTTATATGTCAGTACCGGCTCAAAGAAGTCAGAAACCGAATCTTCCTCAGTACCGATTCCCTGTCCGGGATAAGTTGAATCAAGTCCGGTTGCAGCAACTATCATACCCTGAACGGCTTCATCCACAGGCTGGAACTTAAGTCCGGAATAGACACGCAGGCGGCTTATCTTCTCTTCACCGATCATGTCACGAACACGGAATTTTCCGCCTGTTATCTTCATGTGAGTGAGTCTGTTGCCCTGCTCGTCCTCGCTTATCTTGAAAACTCTTGCTGACAGTTCATCGTTTTCTGCCGGCGCTTCAGTAAACCGGTCTATAGCTTTCAGGAAAGAATCAACACCGTCAAGCTTCAGTGCTGAACCGAAAAAGCACGGAAAGATCTTTCGTTCCTTAATGCATCTTGTAAGATCAGCATCCTCAAAAGCTTCACCGTCAAAGTATTTCTGCATAAGTGATTCATCATGTGATGCTGCTTCTTCCATAAACTCTTCCGATGAAAACTCCCTGTCGAAACGGCAGCATGAATCACTTAGTTTTTTCTGAGCGTCAGCAATGAGATCGTCCCTGTTAGTGCCCGGAAGATCCATCTTGTTTATAAACACGAACACAGGAATGCTGTAACGTTCGAGAAGCTTCCACAAAGTACGTGTATGGTTCTGTACACCGTCAGATCCGTTGATGACAAGAACAGCATAGTCAAGCACCTGAAGCGTTCTTTCAGTCTCGGCAGAAAAATCGATGTGCCCAGGAGTATCGAGAAGAGTTATTTCAGTATCATCAAGATGAATGACAGCCTGCTTGGAAAACACCGTAATCCCTCTGTCCTTTTCAACACTGCTGGTATCAAGGAATGACGTTTTATGATCAACTCTTCCGAGCTTTCTTATGTCACCGGAACTGTAAAGCAGTCCCTCCGACAGACTTGTTTTGCCTGAGTCAACATGTGCAAGTATTCCGATTACCAGCCGCTTCATGGCCTTCTCCTTTCAGCTGCAGAAAATACAGCAAATCCGTTTTCGTTAATATAAAAATTCTCCGGACCCAAGAAGGATATGGATCCGGAGAAACAGATTCAAAGAATTTTATTTACTTCTTTAAATTATTCGTTTTCAGCGTCTTCAGCTTCGTCTTCTGAAAGAAGAGCACGCATTGAAAGGCTTACACGCTTGTTTTCAATGTCACATTCTGTGATCTTAGCTTCAACTTCCTGACCGATAGAAAGAACGTCCTTAACGTTTTCAACTCTCTGGTTAGCGATCTGTGAAATGTGGATAAGACCGTCAACACCGTCAATGATGCTTGCGAAAGCACCGAATGGTGTGATTGAAACGATTGTAGCCTTAACTACATCACCGATGCTGTAAGAATCAGAGAACTTCTTCCAAGGGTTGTCCTCATCCTTCTTGTAGCCAAGTGAGATTCTGCCAGTTTCCTGGTTGAGTTCCTTGATGTAAACTTCAAGAGTGTCACCAACCTTGACAACTTCTGAAGGGTGCTTGATTCTCTTCCATGAGAGTTCTGAAACGTGAACCATACCGTCGATTCCGCCGAGGTCAACGAATGCACCGTAGTTTGTGATTGACTTAACTTCACCCTTGTATGTCTTGCCGATTTCTGCATCTTCCCAGAACTTCTTCTGAGCTTCTTCTCTTGCAGCCTTGGCAACGAGCTTGATTGAGCCAACTGCTCTTCTTCTCTGCGGGATAACGTCGATAAGCTTAAGAGAAACCTTCTGCTTAACAAGCTTCTCGATGTCTTCGTCACGGCCGAGACCTGTCTGTGAAGCAGGTACGAATACGCCGATGCCGTCTACGAGAACGATAACGCCGCCCTTAACAGCTCTCTGAACTGTACCTTCGAGGATCTTTTCTTCTTCCATAGCCTTAACTATGTTGTCGAAGCCAACCATTTCGTCAACTTTCTTCTTTGAGAGAGTTGCGATACCGTCCTGGTCATTGATCTTGATTACTACGAGGTCAACAACATCGCCAACGCTTACTACATCTTCAGGCTTCTTTGTAGGATCGCTTGAAAGCTCAGAAGCGCTGATGAAGCCTGTATGCTTAGTTCCGATGTCAACAGTTGCTTCAGAATTGTTAACAGCAACAATGGTTCCCTTGATCCTTTCACCTGTATGTATTTTCTTGAAGGACTGTTCAAGTGCCTCCGCGAAGTTAATTTCCTCTTCCTGATTTTTCTGGATTTCGCTCATTTTTAGAATAACCTCCTTAATTATATAAGCCGGTGTGGATGCTCCGGCTGTGACACCAATCTCAGACGCACCTGTCAGATCAATTTTATAGAGTTCATCGGAGTTCTCTATATGATAAGACGGACAATACCTGCTGCAAACATTGAACAGCTTGATCGTATTTGAACTGTGTTTTCCGCCAATCACGATCATTACATCCGAACGTTTAGCCAGTTCAATAGCCGCTGTCTGTCTGTCCGACGTGGCGTTACAAATCGTATCGAAAACCTCAGTCACATCTTTGAAGGTATCCGGAATAATGTCTACGCATTTATTCCACACTATTATATTATACGTGGTTTGCGAGACAATTGCAACCTTTTTTTTCAAAAAAACCGATTTTTTTTTGAAAAATTTCTTTCAGCTCTTCCTCATTGGCAAAAACATAGCATTCTCCCACACAATGTTTTACAATTGCGTCAACTTCAGGATGATTAGCATCTCCAGCAATAAGTATGATTTTACCCTGTTCAGACTGTTCCTTGACGATTTTATGAATTCTCGCAACAAAAGGGCATGTAGCATCAATATATTCATTGCCCATTTCATTAAGCTGATCATATATACATCTGCCTACTCCATGTGACCTGAGTATAAGTCTTTCGTCACTTTGTAGTTCTGAAAGTTCGTTTACTATTCTTACGCCTTTTGATTCAAGTTCAGCGACAACATCCTTGTTATGGATTATAGGTCCGAAAGTCGCTACCTTTCCTCCTTTTTCTATCTCAGCATAGACCATTTTTACCGCACGGTCAACACCGAAGCAGAATCCTGCCGACTTTGCTACTTCAATTCCCATATCATTTCTCCACCAGTTCAGTTATAGCATCCATTATCGTGAGTTTCAGCATTTTAAGCTCACGCGGCTGCGGCGTTTCACTGATCTTCAGCTGTTCAGGGCTGATCGGTTTTCCGTAGCGTACAGTGACTTTTGTTCCGAAATGCAGCTTTCCATCATATGCTATGCCTACCGGCAGAACAGGAACCCCTGCCCTTGCTGCGATCAGAGCCACTCCTGTTTTTCCGCGTCCGACTTTTCCGTCTTTTGAACGTGATCCCTCAGGAAAAATGGCGAGATTTCTTCCGGTTTTAAGTTTTCCTACTGCCGTATCGATTATTCCGTCATCACCTGCACCGCGTCGCACAGGAAACGCACCGAAAAAACGTATAAGTGCTGAAAAAATCGGGTTCTTAAAAAGCTCTTCCTTGGCCATAAAGCAGCACGGTCTTTTTATCTTCAGTGCAAGCAGTACCGGATCAGCATATGATCTGTGGTTGCAGGCTACCACGAAGGTACCGTCCTTAGGATCAGGGATATTCTCAACACCCTCAAAGCTGACTCTGTACCAGATCTTATATGCAAGTATAGCTCCGCGGCGTACTATTCCATATAAAAACAAGGTTACGCCTCCTTTGCCTCAGTTTCCTTTATCATCTTTTCAAGAAGTGCAATTACCTCTTCGATCGTCATTTCAGTTGTATCTACAAGAACTGCGTCTTCAGCCTGCTTAAGAGGTGAAACCGCCCTGTTCATGTCATTTTCATCACGCTTTATTATATCAGCGAGAATACTTTCAAAAGTCACACCGTCAGTATCCTTCAGTTCGGCAAATCTTCTTCTTGCTCTTTCCTCCGCACTGGCAGTGAGAAAGATCTTGAGCTGCGCATCAGGAAGTACAACTGTGCCAATGTCACGGCCGTCCATAATGATGTTGTTTTCAGCTGCTATCTTTTTCTGAAGATCAAAAAGAAAAGCTCTTACCTCAGGTATGGCTGATACCTTTGATGCCGCCATTGAAACCTCAGGAGTTCTTATCCTGTCAGAAACGTCATTACCCTGTGAAATGACGCGCTGTCCGTTTTCATTGTAGGCAAGCTTTATTTCAAGTCCGTCAAGAAGTGCAGTTACTGCTTTGCTGTCGTCAGGTGATACGCCCTTTTCAAGCGTGTAGTGCGCTACAGCACGGTAAAGAGCCCCTGTGTCAACGTAAATATATCCTGTGTCCTTCGCTACGGCCTTTGCTATTGAACTTTTGCCTGCACCTGCAGGTCCGTCGATTGCAACATTTATCATAAATAATTCCTCTTTTCCTTTATATATTCATTCCGGCAGTATATCCTGTCGAAAATGCTATCTGAAGATTGAAGCCGCCTGTATAGCCGTCAACATCAATGACCTCGCCGGCAAAGAACAGACCGCTCACTATTTTTGACTCCATGGTCTTCGGATCGATCTCTTTAATGCTGACGCCGCCGCTGGTGACTATAGCCTCATCAACAGGACGGAAGTCAATGACATTCAGTCTGAAGTCCTTCAGCAGCTTTACAAGACCCCTTCGCTGTTCCTTTGAGATCTGTCCGGCTTTTATTTCAGATGATATTCCGGAACGCTTAACGATGACCGGTATCATTTTTGACGGCAGGAGCTTTACAAGGACGCTTTTAAACTCTGTTCCGGACATTTCCGTGAAATCACGCTGAAGTCTTCTGTCAAGCTTTTCTTCGTCAAGTCCGGGCTTTAAGTCTATGGAAAGAACGTATCTGCCGCGTTCCATCTTTCGTATTCTCGAACTTGCAGTCAGAACCAGCGGACCGGTTACACCGTAATTCATAAATGACATTTCGCCCAGTTCACTGAAAATCTTTTTATTTCCGTCAAAAAGAGTAAGAGTAACGTTTTTCAAAGCAAGTCCGGCAAGCTTTTCACAGAAATCGTCCGCAGTCTCCAGAGGGACCAGCGAAGGAACTATCTCAGTGACAGTGTGCCCTGTTTCCTCAGCGAATCTGTATCCGTCCCCTGTGGAGCCTGTAAGCGGATAGGAAGCGCCGCCGGTGGCCACAAGCACTGTCTGTGCATTATGTTCTCCCCTGTCCGTCCTTACGCCGCAGCAGACACCGTCCTCGACGATTATTTCCTTTACAGTTTCATGTATGAGCTTCACCCCTGCCTTTTTCATCTCGCGTTCAAGAGCTGAAACTATATCGGCTGCCTTGTCCGATACCGGAAAGACTCTGTTTCCGCGCTCGACCTTAAGCGGTACGCCGGCATTTTCAAAGAAGTCCATAACGTCCTGCGGTGTAAAGGCAGAAAATGAACTGTACATGAATCTGCTGTTCACCGGAACATTTTCCATGAATTCATCACGGGTACAGAAATTTGTTACATTGCATCTGCCCTTGCCGGTTATTCTGAGCTTCTTTCCGGGTCTGTCGTTCTTTTCAAAAACAGCGACTTTTCTTCCGGCACGGGCTGCTGTTACAGCAGCCATCATTCCGGCTGCACCGGCACCTATGATTATACTGTCAAATCTCAACTAAATACTCCTTTTACCGGTCAGTTTTTTCGTAAACGTCGTACTCATCCCACAGATGTTCAAGAGTCTCGAAGCTTCTGCCTATTTCTGCTTCCTTTTCAAGGCTTACAGCAGCTATGAGAGCGTTGATAAGACTTAAAGGAGCTGCCAGTGAATCTGCAAATGATACCATACCGCTTCCGGCTGTAAGCACATGCTTTGCATTCTTTGCAATAGGAGAATTCATGCTGTCAGTTACTGCAATAGTTGTGGCACCCTTTCCCGAAGCATACTCCATGGCAATGTTTGTATGCTTTGAGTAACGCGGAAAACTGATCCCTATTACAACATCGTCCTCACTTACACGGAAAAGGCGCTGAAGAATGTCACTTGTATCAATGTTGTTAAGGAGCACCACCTCATCAAAAATGATACTGAAGTAATAACGTAAAAACACCGCCAGAGCTGATGCGCTCCTTGAAGCGACTATGTAGATCTTCTTCGCTTTGAGAATTGCATCCACCGCACCGGCAAATGCTTCTCTGTCACCGTTTTCCCTTGTCTGTCTGATGAGTTCTATGTCAAGACTCATCACTTTGTCATAAACGTCGTTTTTGTCCATCTGGCTGCTTGCCAGCTCGATCCTCTGCACTGAAGTCAGTTTTGACTTCATCGCTGTCTTAAGGTTATCCTGAAAGCCCGGGTAACCGTCAAAACCAAGCTCCATTGCAAAACGCACCACAGTTGATTCGCTTACACCTACAGTCTGACCAAGAGAAAGAGCCGTCATGAAAGAGGCTTTCTGATAGTTTTCGAGTATGTATTCGGCTATTTTTCTGTGTCCTTTTGACATACTGCCGTAATTGTTTTTAATAGCTGCAAAAACATCAATACTGCTGCCCATATTATTTCTCCGCCTGTTCTTTATCCGCTGTTATAAAGCAGATAGTTTTTCCGTCTGATTCAGCTATCACTGAGCCCTGCAGGTCCGTTCTGAACACACGGACCCCGTATTCACCAAGCCTTTTCATAACTGATCCTGACGGATGATTATATGAATTTCCCGCACCGCAGGAAATAACTGCGTATTCCGGCTTTACTATCTCCAGAAATTCACTTCCGGTAGATGTTGAACTTCCGTGATGACCGGTCCTGAGAACGTCAATGTCTTCAAGGACACCGTTTTTAAGCATGTCTGCCTCACTTTCCGTTTCAGCGTCACCTGTTATCAGAAAAGTGTTTTCACCGTGTACCAGCTCAGTCACTACCGAGTAATTATTGATCTCATCGTAATCGCTTGAGGGAGCAAGAACTGAAAGTGATGATATTCCGAGATCAAAAGTCATTCCCGGAGATACTTCGGTCATAGTTATTCCCGCTGCTTCCGCAGTTCTGTTCAGTTCATGCCATGCATAAAGATCTTCCTCACTCTTTCCTGATTCTGAAAAATGCGGGATCAAAACAGCACCTGTTTCAAAGCTTTCAAGTACCATTTCTATACCTCCGGTATGATCAGAATGAGGATGTGTGGCTATAAGATAATCCAGATGGTCAACATTCTGTGAAACAAGGTAAGAGCGAACTGACTGTCCGCCTTCCCTGTCACCGGCATCAATAAGGACTGTCCGGTCTCCCGAAATGATCAGCGTTGAATCGCCCTGTCCGACATCTATGAAATGAACTGACAGTTCAGCAGATGTGAATGCCGGACGCCGGAGCCGCAGAAACACCATCATTTCGTCATAGGTAATGATACCGAAAGTATCACACAGTGCCATAGCTGTTATAAGCAGAAGCACAGATACCACAAGGATCCTTTTAACTCTTTTCATTCATTACTGCCCGCCGGATGTCTCTTCTGCCCTGCGCAGTCTGCGTTCGACCCAGTCTGATTTTGTCATGAGTATCCTGCGCGGCTTTGAACCTTCTGAAGGTCCTATTACACCCAGTTCCTCAAGTTCATCCATTATCCTTGCGGCTCTTGCATAGCCAAGCTTCAGTTTTCTCTGAAGTGATGAAGTAGATGCCTGTCCAAGTTCAAATATAATATCTATAGCTTTTTCAATAAGATCATCATCACTGTCATAACCGCTGTCATAGCTTCCTCCGGATGGCTTTTCACCCTTCGGAACAGGTACATTCTTTTCGATTTCTTCCATGATCTCATCGCTGTATTTAGCTGTTGCGTCCATCTTGATATATTCAACAACCGATTCTATCTCCTTGGTTGAACAGAAACAGCCCTGAACTCTTATTGGTTTAGGCAGACCGGCCGGAGAATAGAGCATGTCGCCCTGACCGAGAAGCTTTTCAGCACCGCTCAGGTCAAGAATAGTTCTTGAGTCGATGGATGATTTTACTGAAAGAGCGATTCGGCTCGGAATATTCGCCTTGATAAGGCCCGTGATAATATCTACCGTAGGTCGCTGTGTAGCAATGATAAGATGCATACCGGCTGCTCGCGCCATCTGTGCAAGGCGGCATATAGCATCTTCAACTTCGTTTTTGGCAGCCATCATAAGATCGGCAAGCTCGTCGATAGCGATAACTATCTGAGGGATCGGTTCAACCGTTCCTCCGCTCTCGGCAGCCATTTCATTGTATTCCTTAAGGCCTTTTACATTGTTGTCAGCAAAAAGCTTGTATCTTCTGAGCATTTCCTGTACAGCCCAGTTAAGTGCACCTGCCGCCTTTCTCGGATCAGTAACTACCGGTATGAGAAGATGCGGAATACCGTCGTAGACCTTGAACTCAACTATCTTAGGGTCAATAAGAAGAAGTCTTACCTCGTCCGGAGATGACTTGTACAGAATACTCATGATGATCGAGTTTGTACATACTGATTTACCGGAACCTGTTGAACCTGCTATGATAACGTGAGGCATTTTGGCTATATCGCCTATGATAACATTACCTGCTATGTCACGTCCCACAGCAAAGGAAAGTCTGCTTTCCGATTTTCTGAACTCTTCACTTTCAAGGAGTTCCCTGAGTGTGACTGTATCTTTGACTGTATTAGGAACTTCAATACCTACTGCCGGTTTTCCCGGAATAGGAGCTTCTATTCGTACTCCGGCTGCAGCAAGATTAAGTGCAATATCGTCGGCAAGGCCTGTAAACCTTGAGACCTTTACACCCGGGGCAGGCTGGAGTTCATAACGTGTGACCGAAGGACCCCTGTGAACGTCGGAAAGTGATGCCTTTACGCCGAAGTTTTCAAGCGTTTGTATCAGCTTTATTGCTGTTTCTCTCTGCTCGGCTTCTGCCTTTACTGCAGTTGAAGATATCTCCTTTGCCTTGAGAAATTCGATCAGAGGGTATCTGTATTCCGGTTTCTGCGTTGCTTTACCGGAAGATTTCTGAGCCGGTTCATCATCTTTCTTGCTAAGATCGATAGGTTTGCGTTCAGGAGCTACCGTTTCCGGAAGAGTTACATCTATACCGCCGTCAGTCCCACCGTAGGCCTCAGACATTTTTCTTAACTGTTCAGCTTCGATCTCCTCAGTCTGCTTTTTCCTTTTTCTGTATTCATCATTTGCCTTTTCAGATACTATAGGAATGTCGATCGTATTTGAATTCGTCTTTTCAACGGTAAGATCCATTGATTTTTTATCAAGGAGCTGTGAAAGTTCCTCATCACGCTCCTCTTCTTCAGGATCATCATCGAGACCGAAACGCTTTTTAAAGAAGTTCTTTATCTCTAACACTGCAGCATCTTTATTTATAAGCGGAAGTGCTGCACGCTTGGTTTCGTCGATCTTTATTTCACCCGCAGTATCCTCTATTTTATAGTTTGCTCCTGCAGCTACTTCTTCCTCGTAGTCATCGCGAAGGGAATCGTCTCCCATTCTGTTCCAGAAATCCTTCACCTTACCGTACATATCCTTTATTGATGTGAAAAGCTTTTCCACGGTTATGTTTTTCATAAGGAGAACGATAACAAACAGAGCAAGAAGGATCGTAAGCTTTGCACCGGTAGCGCCAAGCATGGAAACCAGCGGTACGCCCAGCACTGCGCTCAGTACGCCGCCGCTCTTCATCTGAATACCTTTCTCGTAAAGACCGGTTACCTTTGCGTCAAAGTCTTCGCCCGGTATATCACCTATAAACACGACCTGAATTATCGCACTTGACAAAAGGAGAAGAAGTACGCCCTGTATTATTCTTGAAACTATCATGTCCTTGTTTTCTTCCTTGGAAATGATATATGAAGCATAGAAGAAAACCGGAATTACGAGAAACACTGAAAGTCCGAATACACCGCGCACAACATTATGTATGTTAAGCCAGCCGTCTGTACCGGGTACAAACGCTGTAAGCGTCAGAAAAACTGTGAACGCAAGGAGAATTATTGACCAGAAGTTACTGTCAAACGGTTTCGCCTGTTTAGCTTCCTCCGGCTTGTCTGCTCCTCTTTTCTTTCTTTTGTTATCACTGTTGTTACTGCCGCTGCCAGATTTATTATCTTTTTTTGGCATTGTAGCACCTCTTGATATTTATTGCGGGTATTTGTAAACCGGAATTCAGATCAGAAAACACAGTTTGCTGTTCTGAATTGCAGCATAAATCAACCGCACATTCTATTATAACATTTTTACGACACCTAAATCAAGATAAAAAATATGAAAGCCGGGCCCAGAACGTTGAAAACGTTCTGGGTTCGGCTTTCGGGTATTACATTTTTACAACAATAATTTCATCTTTCGGATCAAGCTTAAGTCTGTTTTCCCTGATCACAAGCTTTTCATCATCATTTTTCGGAAGAAGAACAGCTGTATCAAGATCATCGTTACTGCCGTTCGTTCTTGCAAACAGATAGTTGATTCCGTTCTTTACGCATCCGACCGGCAGATATCTGTGATCTGTTGCTTCGAAAACACCTGAGATCAGTTCACGCTTGCTGCTGAAATCAAGCGGACCTTCAAAATTTCTGAAGAACATACCGGCTGCTACAGAGATAACACTGCAGTCGTTGAGAAGTTCGTTGTTTTTATTTACTGATGAACTGTCATTTTCATAAGTTACCATATCTCTTATAAATTCAAGACGCTTCGGATCCTTACCGAGCTGTGCGTAAAGACAGCTTAAGAACTTTTCACTTAAAATTACCTGATCCCTGTCTCTGCTCTCGATAATATCCTTGTTCTGCATGTCGAGAACTTCAACGATGCATTCCCATGACTGTTTGTTTTCAGCAATGTTTTTAACCTTGCTGTTATTGAGTCTGCTCCAGAAAAGAAGCGGCTTTTCATCAATATGTCCGTCTTCACAGTTTTCCTCAGAAAGGAAAAGCACTGAATTTGCGTTATCAAGGATATGCGGATCAAGATCACCGAGAGGTTCAAATATATCTTTTATAACTACAGCTCCGCTTCCCTCGCCTTCAAAAAGCACGCTGTAAGCAGGGTCGCTGCAGCATTTTTCAAGCTGCGCTCTGTTTTCTTCGGTATCCATAAGAATTACGTCAAGATCCGTTCCTTCAAATTCCTTCTTGAAACATGCAAGGCTTTCGAGAATGTATTTCAGCTTGCTGTTTGAACCGACAATTACTATCTTGGATTTGTCAATATTTATTACCGGAGTGAAAGGTTTGAACTCTGAAAGGCTGCTGCCGGAAGCCGTACTGTTCTTTGTCTGTCCGGCAGCGTTTTCATCTTCAGCAAGATAAACTCTTTTTCCGCCCTTGTCGATTATCGGAACAGCACTTTTCTGCCTTTTTATATCTTCTGAAACGGAAACGCCCTCCGGTATATCCTCAATGTAAAACTCAACGCCCTCAAAGCTGATCATATGCAGAAGTGCGTCATTGAGCGAAGGCATCATAGTTACTATCGCGAATATCTTTCCGAGAAGCTCATTGTAGTTCACAAGTTCCACCATCTGACTTCCGGAAGCATCAGATTCATCATGATATTCCTTTATGATCTTTTCGATATCGGAATTAGGTGTTTCAACGATAAGATTAGGTGAACATGATGCATCATATTTTTTCAGATAACTGCTTATAAACATAAACAGCTTGGAAATTGCAAAACTCTGGGCATTGTATAAACCGGAACGGTCAGAAGCACCTTCCTCTTCAGGGCTCATTATAATAACAGTTTTAGCGGTATTCAGCGATATCTTGTCAAGTTCCAGCTTCGACAGCGGATTTCCGTTTCTGACAATTATATTGAAAAGCTTTTTCTTTTTTCCGTAAATACTGAAAACATCGTCGATTTGTTTTTCAATATATGATTTTTCCCTGTCTGCAAGGATAACTATGTAGGTACTGCTTATATCATCAAAACAGTAGTCATATATAAGTGCCGGTACCTTATGATTGTAGTTAAGTATTACTATATGCTTGTCCAGATTAAGATTTCTGCGGCTTGACGATGACTTTTCGATAACATTCATTATTATACTTGTTATATAACCGACAGTACCGCCTGTCAGTGAAATCATACCAAGAAGTACGACCACTGTAGTGATTATAAGTGACACAGGATAATCACTGTACTGATATCTTCCGCTCGGATTTACCATAAGAGTAAATGCAAAACGCATCATCTCGCCGAAACTTCTTCCCTTGTTTTCCGGCAGGAAAAGCAGCAGCAGTGAAGAGAGCACCACTGCTGCAAGATTTGAAACAATGACCATCGCAAAGATAAAAGCGCTCGGTCTGTTTTCCTTATAAATACTCAGTTTGTTTTTCAGTTTTTCACTGAAGGTTATTGAATCGTTGTTTCTCATAGTTTTTCTCCATTGTTTTATTTATGACAAAGACGTCATTTATTTATCATGCGTGAACTTCAGGAGTCTTTTCTCTTCCTTTCAGTACGGCGCTGCCGCTTCAGAAGAAAAAAGTATCCTTTTTTTATGCATGTCCCCCTTGAAATCCATTACGCCCATTACGGTGTTTTCATCGATCTTTCTGAAAACATCGATTATTTCAAGATGATCATAGATCATTGCCGTACTGACCGTGCCTCTGTATCGTATCTCTCTGACCCTCGCCTTTTTTCGGGATGTGCGGAACATTTTGAAAAACGGATCAAATAAATTCGGATCAATACCGGCAGGCTTATCCGGAACAAGCGAAAACAGCCTTGCATACTTTAACAGCCTGTCAGGATCGGCACTGTAAAGTCTTCCCTGTTTGTCCCGCATTATAAGAGGTGCCGCATTCTCCTCGTCATAGAACTTCTTCCCGTACCACGGCGCAAGGCTTAATATACCGTCCATCGGATGTCCTGACGGTATTTCAGTCCCCTTCCACATTCCGATCATGAACGAAGGAGTTACCGGTTCCAGTTTGTCAAAAAGTTCAAACAGGCTTTCCTGTGCAGGTCCGGCTTTTATTAGTTTAAAACATTCAGTTACAGTCATATTCATTTTCCTTATTAATGAATCGGCGATAGGTAAACGGATCAGAAAATGCCGGCTTATGCTTCCGGCATTTTCCGGAAGCATGTATGATCAGCTTCCGAGAAGTGATTTGTAAAGTTCAATGTACTTTTCAGAAGATGATTCCCAGCTGAAGTCACATTTCATAACAAAGTCAACAAGCTTCTTCCATTCCTTTTTGTCATTGTAAAGCGCCTGTGCTCTGAGGCAGGCATTAAGCATGTCATGAGCATTGTAGGTCTTGAATGTAAAACCGTTGCCGTTTTCACCGCCGCAGTCTTTTACAGAATCACGTAATCCGCCTGTTTCACGTACTATCGGAACTGTACCGTATCTCATTGCAATCATCTGTGCAAGTCCGCATGGCTCATTCTGTGAAGGCATGAGGAACATATCAGCACCTGCATAGATCTTTCTTGCAGTTTCAGGAACAAAGCCTATTGTAACGCTCACTCTGTCCGGATAGCGGCGTGCCATCTCCTCAAAGAAATCCTCAAAGATCTTTTCACCGTTTCCGATAACAGCGAACTTAAATCCTCTGTCAACCATTTCCTCAAAAATATATTTGATCAGATCAAGGCCCTTGTGAGCAACGAATCTTGTTACAATACCTACTACCGGCTCATCACCTTCACAGAGGCCAAGATCAGCAAGAAGCTTTTCCTTACAGATCTTTTTTCCCTTAACGTGCGAACCCGCTTTGAAATTAGCCGGAATGAGCGGATCTTTTTCAGGATCGTAAATATTCGTATCAATACCGTTAAGAATACCTGAAAGCTTATACTGTTTGTTTATGAGTATTCTGTCAAGGCCGTACGCATACCACGGATCAAGTATCTCATGAGCATAGCTCGGACTTACAGTTGAAATTCTGTCCGCAGCTTCGAATGCACCTTTCATCATGTTCACGCAGTCATCGTACATGAGAAGGTCACTGTGATACATAGGAATGCCCATGATCTCATTTACTACTTCAGTACCGTACTTACCCTGATACTGAATATTGTGAATGGTGAATAGATTCTTTATATTGTCAAACCCCTGCTGATAACGGTAAAGTGTCTGATAGTATACTGATATAAGAGCTGTCTGCCAGTCATTAGCATGGATTATATCCGGCTTGAAATCGATATAGCGAAGCATTTCCAGGACTGCTCTTGAGAAAAACGTAAATCTTTCGCAGTCATCATAGAAGCCGTACATTCCGTCACGTCCGAAATAGTATTCGTTGTCGATAAAGTAGTAGACCACTCCGTTGTAGATAGTCGTCAGAATACCGCAGTACTGCTTTCTCCACGCTACGTCAACTGTGATGCTGGTAAGCGGTGTCAGAGAAGCCCTGAGATCCGGTTTCATGTTTTTGTAGAGCGGTATTACTACCCTGCAGTCATGACCTTTTTTGTTTACTGCTGCAGGAAGAGACCCCGAAACATCAGCAAGTCCGCCTGATGCTGCAAAAGGCGTTGCTTCACTTGCTACGTATAAAATATTCATAAAGATACCCCCAATTTATTATTTTTGTAAACGCTGATTTATTCATAAATCAATATACCGATTATAACATTTTGCAAAGAACATGTCAATCTTTATTACCAAAAGACCGGAAACAGTTCTTTGACTGTCTCCGGTCATCATTTGTCTGTAAATATTGTGTCAGTCTTCTTCGATCTTCTGATTCTTCTTGATGAAGAGAGCATTCTTCATTGAAGCTGTAAGAAGCTTGTCCTTGCCGACCTTAACATTCTTGTCTGTGATAACAGCATGAAGCTCAGCTCCTTCGCCGATCTTGGTATTCTGCATGAGTATGCAGTTTCTTACTATAGCACCCTTCTTGACCTTTACGCCACGGAAAAGGATCGAATTTTCAACTGTTCCTTCAATAACGCATCCGTCGGCAACAAGTGAATTCTTAACACTTGAGCCCTTTTCATACTTGGCAGGAGCACTGTCCTTTACCTTTGTAAATATCGGTGTGTCATTAAGGAAAAGCTTGTGAAGGTTCTCAGGCTTGAGAAGATTCATGTTTGCATTGTAGTAAGACATGATATCTTCTATCTTTTCATAATAGCCCTTGTGCTCGAAACCGCAGATCTTGTAATTTGCCTTGTTCTGCTGAAGAACCTGCTTGTCAAAACTTGCAAAACCTTCAGGAGCAAAACGTGTAACGATCTTTTCAAGGATCTTTCTGCTTATAACGAACATATTGAGTGAACGGTTGGCTTCGCCCAGTATATCAGGATTGATGGTAGCACTTACTACTCTCTTGTCACTGTCAACTTCGAGAATAGTTGATGCTCTTGATCCGACACCATTGTTTGTAAAGTTGTGCTTTGCATATACAACTGTGATATCCGCTTCGTTTCTCTTATGTTCTCTGATGACCTGTCTGAAATCGATTGTGGTAACTACATCGCAGTCTGACATTACAACA
Source organism: Ruminococcus sp. HUN007 (assembly GCF_000712055.1). NCBI lineage: Bacteria > Bacillati > Bacillota > Clostridia > Eubacteriales > Oscillospiraceae > Ruminococcus > Ruminococcus sp. HUN007. Next base: position 650,015 of record NZ_JOOA01000001.1, read on the forward strand.
TATTCAGCATCAGAGTGCTGGATAAAAGGAAGTACCCCTTCAAGCGCTTCGATTCTTCCTCTGTAAAGGCCGTTCATATGGTTTGAAAACGGCGGAAGAAGATGAAGTCCTCCGTTCTTGGTACCGAGATCCCATTCGCGTCCTGAACCGATGTGGTCAAGAAGTGACTGGTAATTCGCCTTTGTAATAATACCGACTTCAGGAATACCTGAATTGGTCATGTTTGAAAGCGGAAAATCTATAAGTCTGTATCTGCCGCCGAACAGAATGGAACCCATGGTTCTTACCTGTGTAAGCTCAGAAACAGCCTCGTCATGCATATTTGAAAAAATAAGTCCAAGAATATTATTATAGATCATACGTTACATCCCCCTTAATCATTATACCGTTGGAATCATCTGACCGGGAGCTACAGAAACGCCTGATGATATTACTTCACCGTGACCTATAACGGCTATATCCCATTTCTGATTTTCGCCTGTCTCTTCCTTTGAAGCACCGATCTTTACATCTGATTCAATAACAGAATCAGCCCCGATGATCGCATACTTCACAACTGCGCCTGACTTGATTACCGCACCAGGCATAACAACACTGTGATCGATCACAACATTGTTTTCAATAGTAACACCTGAATAGATAATGGATGAATGAATACTTCCGTTAACTGAACAGCCGTCACTTACAAGTGAATCCTGAATATCTGCTTCAGGTCCGATATACTGAGGCGGAAGGCTCATATTTCTTGAATAGATCTTCCAGTCCGCATCATAAAGTTCAAGATCTGATGAATTGAGAATGTCCATGTTTGCTTCCCAGAGGCTGTAGAGTGTACCTACATCCTTCCAGTATCCGTTGAATGAATAAGCATACATTCTCTCATTGTTCTGAAGCATTGCAGGAATGATATCCTTTCCGAAGTCCTTTGATCCTCCGGCGTTTTCATTTTCAATGAGATATTTTCTGAGTTTGTCCCATGTGAAAACGTATATACCCATTGAAGCCAGAGTCGATTTTGGTTCCTTAGGCTTTTCGGTAAAGTCAACTATACGGCAGTCGCTGTCGCATGTCATGATACCAAAACGAGAAGCTTCTTCAAGAGAAACATTGAGCACTGCAATCGTTGCATCAGCTGAATGTTCCTTATGAAAATCAACCATCTTGGAATAATCCATCTTGTAGATATGATCACCGCCGAGAACGATGATATATTCCGGATTATATCTGTCGATAAACCTGATGTTCTGATATATCGCATTCGCCGTACCCTCATACCAGGAGCTTCCTGAAGCTGTCTGATAAGGCGGAAGGATATGAACACCGCCCCTGAGTCTGTCAAGATCCCACGGCTGGCCGTTTCCGATGTAGTCATTAAGTTCAAGAGGCTGATACTGTGTAAGTACACCTACTGTATCGATACCTGAGTTTGAACAGTTGGAAAGAGGAAAATCTATGATCCTGTACTTTCCGCCGAACGGAACCGCCGGCTTAGCCATTTTCTGTGTCAAAGCATATAATCTGCTTCCCTGCCCTCCGGCAAGAAGCATAGCTATGCATTCCTTTTTCATTAAAAGCCCTCCCTATTTCATTTTTTTGCTGTTTTGCTTTTTTCTTTTTTTGCTGTTGCTCTTTCTGTTTTCCGCGGCTTTCCTTTGCCGGCGGTTTTCTTTATATGCTGCAGATAAAGTACTGATAAAGGAGGCAATGTGAGTGATATGCTCTGATCGTATCCATGCATCGGGATATCTGCTGTTTTATATTTGTCAGCTGACTTTCCGGAACCCCCGAAAGCCGCGTCATCAGAATTGAATACCAGACGGTATTCACCTTCTTCGGTAACGCCAATACAGTAGTTCTCACGTTCAACAGGAACAAAGTTACATACAACGATTATTTCGTTCTCGTTATCGTCGATACGTCTGAACGAAATAACACTCTGCCTGTAGTCGTCGTTTGAGATCCATTTAAATCCGCCCCATGAGTTGTCATTTTCCCACATAGGAGGATTATCTATATAAAATTTATTGAGCTGCCTGTTAAAATCCTGAAGCTGTCTGTGTGTTTCAAAATCAAGAAGACACCAGTCAAGCCCCTCTTTGTAGTCCCATTCTTTTCTCTGACCGAATTCCTGCCCCATAAAGAGCAGTTTCTTGCCCGGATGAGCCATCATGTAACACATGAACGCCCTGTACGAGCTGAATTTCTGATACTCATCACCGCTCATCTTTTCGAGAAGAGAACACTTGCCGTGAACAACTTCATCGTGAGATATCGGAAGAACATAGTTTTCCGAGAAGCAGTAAAAGAATGAGAATGTTATCTTGTCATGATTGAACGCTCTGTAGATAGGGTCAAGTGACATGTATAAAAGCATGTCGTTCATCCAGCCCATGTTCCACTTGTAGTTGAATCCAAGTCCGCCTATGTCAGTAGGTTTTGTTACCATAGGCCATGCAGTGGATTCCTCAGCGATCATGAGAGTGTTCGGATTATTTCTGAACACAGCTTCATTAAGTACACGGAAAAACTCAACGGCTTCAAGATTCTCCTTGCCGCCGTAAATGTTCGGTGCCCACTCACCGTCCCGCCTGTCATAATCAAGATAAAGCATTGATGCAACTGCATCGACCCTGAGTCCGTCAAGATGGAACTCGTTGATCCAGTAGCATGCATTTGAAACAAGGAAAGACCTTACAGGTCCCTTGCCGTAGTCGAAAACATGAGTTCCCCACGCTTTGTGTTCACGTTTTCTCTGATCTTCATATTCGTAGCAGCATCCGCCGTCGAACATGTATAAGCCGCATTCATCCTTTGGAAAATGAGCCGGTACCCAGTCAAGGATGACACCGATACCGTTCTGATGGAACAGATCGATCATGTGTCTGAAATCATCCGGTGTACCGTAACGCGAAGTAGGCGCATAATAACCGGTTACCTGATATCCCCATGAACCGTCATACGGATGTTCTGTAAGAGGCATGAACTCAACATGAGTATATGACATATCCTTAAGGTAAGGAATGATCTCCTCAGCGAACATCGTGTAACTCTTGAAAGTAGAGTTAGGATTCATTTTCCATGATCCGAGGTGTACTTCGTAGATATTGATAGGACCTCTGTAGATCTCACGGTCAGATTTACCGTCACGCCATTTCTGGTCATTCCAGATGTAATCAGAATCAAAGATCTTTGAAGCTGTCTCGGGTCTTGTTTCATAGTGATTTGAATACGGATCAGATTTCATGACGATTCTGCCGTCAGGAGTTCTTATACTGTACTTGTAGTTGTCATACTGTGCAAGTGCAGGAATTTTAGCCTCCCAGATCTCGTCAGAAATCTTATACATACGATTGCAGCCGCGGTCCCAGCCATTGAATGAACCGACAACTGAAATATCACGGGCATTTGGTGCCCAGACACGAAAATAATGATATTCTGTTCCGTTTTCATTTACTCTGTGTGCGCCGAAAAACTTATAGGATTCAAAATTGTTTCCCTGCTGAAAAAGATATATCGGAACATCGTATGTATTGTCGTAATTTGTACTATTGTGCATCAAATCACCCTCCCATAACTACTTTTTATTATAACAGAATGTAAAAATATATTCAAGTCTTTTGATCGTTTTTTTATGCTTTTGTCAGTTTAACTCATTGAAGCATTAAATTATCGTGCAATATTTTTTTGAAAACTGTATTTAACAAACCACACATGGTGCAGATAAACAATTAAAAGCGACGATTTAAAGAATTTTTTCTCTGTTTTGCACAGTGCGTTTGTGCATGTTATCGTTTGCAGACCACTATATTTCGTCATAAAGACTTAAGCAAATTTTACTGAATTTTCTGTCTGAGCACATTTGAAAAGGCGATCAGTTTTTCCATATCGAGCTGTTCCACCCTTGTGTTTTCTCCTAGGCCGCATTCCGAAAGCGCTTCTGCTATCCTGTCCTTGCCGACTGACATCATGGATGAAAGCGAATTTGTCAGAGTTTTTCTTCTCTGCGAAAAAGCCGCCTTCACCACACTGAAGAAAAATTTTTCGCTTTCCGGGCCGAGCGGATATTTTTTACCGACATCTATCCTGATAACCGCAGAATCGACATTTGGCGAAGGAACAAAACTTCCGCGTGACACCTTAAACAGTGTAGAAGCCGTTCCGTAGTAATCCACTGCCACTGAAATAGCTCCTGACTGTCTGGTTCCTACAGGCGCACAAAGTCTGTCAGCAGCTTCCTTCTGTACCATTACAGTAAGAGAATTTATCCTCGCACCACTCTCGAGAAAATACATTATAACCGGAGAAGTAATATAGTAAGGAAGATTTGCACAGACCGCAACATCCATACCCTCAAATTCCTCTTCAATAAGTTTTTTCAGATCCACCTGCATAATGTCCCTGTTGATGACCTTTATGTTGTCAAAATCAGCCAGTGTTTCCTCAAGTACGGGAAGAAGCCTGGTATCGATCTCGACTGCCACAACTTTATCTGCCCGCAGTGCAAGTTCCTTTGTCAGAACACCGATCCCGGTTCCGACTTCTATCACACCGTAACCCTTCCGTGCATTTCCCATCTCAGCGATTCTCGGACATACTGAGGGATTGACAAGAAAATTCTGTCCGAGTCCCTTGGAAAAGCTGAAATCATGCCTTGCGAGAAGTTCTTTTATATATCCGATATCAGTTAGATTATTCATATAATAAATACCTTTCAAGAATTTTGGTACAGGTCTTGCAATACTACAGAAAAATCTCTATAATTATAGTATATGATTTTCAATAGTAAAAAGGAGTGATCCTATGACAAGACGTGATAAAATAAACTACTACCTTGACATTGCCGAAAGTGTTCTCAAACGCGGCACCTGCCTCAGAAGAAATTTCGGTGCGATCATCGTCAAGAATGACGAAATAATCTCCACCGGTTATGTAGGAGCACCGAGAGGACGCATGAACTGTTCCGATCTTGGATACTGCATGCGTGAAAAACTGAACATTCCGAAGGGAGAACGCTATGAGCTCTGCCGTTCGGTACATGCTGAATCCAATGCGATCATATCGGCTCCGCGAAATGAAATGATCGGTGCATCTATCTATCTTGCCTGTCACGACGCAAGGACCGATACTCTTTACGGTGAGGTTGAACCGTGTTCAATGTGCAAGCGTCTTATAATAAATGCCGGAATCACAACGGTCTATGTAAGAACTACAGAAGACACATACAAAACGATCGATGTAAATTCATGGATTGAAAATGATGATTCACTCACCTTAAAAAACGGATATTGATATGATACCACATTTTCAGCCAGGATACAAGCATTATTATTTTGCAAACCGAAAAAATAATGAATCCGCGGAGTTCTGTACCTCTGCCCCTGGTACTGATGATTTATCTGTAACTTTTTTTGTAAAAAAAGTTGTTTTTCTATGGAAATAATTCTGTATATGTGATATAATTATTCTGTAACACTATAGATCAGAGAAATTCCTGTCTGTAAGGCAGGGCATGCATATGGGGTTATTATGAAATAATTTCTTATTACAAGGGGTGAACACACATGGCAGATGCTCTTTCACAGCATCAGATAGACGAGCTCTTTGAAAGTCTGAACAATAAAGATGATGATGACGAAAGCGACGTCAGAAAAAAGGAAAAGCGAATCAAGAACTACAACTTCAAGATGCCTCAGAAATTTACCAAGGAGGATCTTAAGCTTATTCGCGACATCTATGAACAGTACTCACGTCTTATTGCCTCATACATAACGGGCATCACACGTCTTTACTGTCATGCAAAGGTTCTTCACGTCGAAGAACAGAAATACTACGAATTCAACAACTCACTGGAAGACTATGTAATGATGGGTGTCGTAGGACTGCATTTTGAAAATTCAGATATTATGGATGCTGAATGTACGATCCAGTTCTCAAACGCCATCACATTCTCTCTCATTGACCGGCTCATGGGAGGTCCGGGAAATGCTTTTGAACTTTCAAGGGATTTCACCGAGATAGAAGTATCAGTCATAAGAACCATACTTGAGAAAATGGCGGTTTTCCTTCAGGAAGCATGGTCCGGCTACATTGAGATATCGCCGACACTTTCAAGAATAGAAACAAATGCACGACTCACCAAGTCTATCGCACCTGATGAAGTAATTGTAATTGCGACACTCGAAATCGAACTCAACAAGAGAAAAAGTCTCATGACAATCAGCATTCCTGCTATCAACATGGAAGAGATAATGACCAACTTCAGTCAGAGATATACCTCTGAAGCCTCAAGACGTGTTGTAGATGATGAAAAAAGGCAGGAACAGCGCAGCAGCATAATGAAGGGTGTAAAGAGTTCGAAGCTTACAATGACCACTGTTCTCGCTGAGACCCAGATAGATCTGAGTGATATTCTTTCTCTCAGGATCAATGACATTATCCCGCTTGATGTACCTATTACACAGAACGCAAAGGTCAAGATCAACAACGTTCAGTGGTTTACTGCCAAGCCGGGCATAAGCAACAATAAAAAAGCGATAAAGATCATTGATATATGCAACAATAATGAGAGGTGAATACATTGAGTACTATAGAATTAAACGCTAACCAGCTTTACGCAGTAAAAGAATCACACAACCTTGCAATGCTTTCATCAGCTACAGCAGCTGCATCACTGCTCAATGCAAGCATCTGGATAACTGATCCTTCAGCTTCTGTAAGCAGGATCATGGACTATATTTACGCCGACCTTTCCCCTTCTGTTTTTGTCAAAGTATCATATACCGGTGACATGGACGGAGCGGCAGTTCTTATTTTCAAGGCGGACGATGCACAGCTGATGCTGAATCAGCTTATGGGTATGCCTCTGACAGTCAGCCCTGATTTTACATTTGATGAGATCAACACCTCAGCTTTCAACGAAGTGATCAGTCAGATGATGGCTTCCTACTTCACTGAAATTTCATCCATCACCGGATTGACTCTGGCAGCAGCCGGAGCTGAAGTTATACCTAACAGTGCAAATCAGAATCTTTTCTCTCTGATGGGACTTAATCCTGATGACACAATATGCGCAGTAACTTCAGCATTCCGCATAGACAACGCTGTAAACAGCCGTTTTGCCACTGTCATTCCTGCGGAACTGGCTGAGATAATAGCCGAGAAAACAGCAGAACGTTTTCCGATGCCGGAAGAGCCTGAACCGTCAGCTCCTGTTCCTGATTTCTCATCATCTCCTGAAGAAAACAATCCTTTCGACACGACCGGTTCAGAAGAAACAGGTTCAGTTTTCGACATAACCCCTGAAGAAAGTGCATTCGGAGCGGCTCTTGACCAGCCTTCAGCATTTTCAGGACTTGCTGAACAGAACCGTTCATTCACTTCATTCCAGAACACACTTAACGAAGAACAGCTGCGCAATCTTCAGCTTATCATGAACGTTCCTCTGGAGCTCTCCATTGAGATAGGCTCAACCCAGAAACGTGTCGATGAAATTCTTTCATTTTCCTACGGAACAGTCATAGAACTCGACTCCCTTGCCGATGCTCCGGTAAACGTGATCGTAAACGGACATCTCATAGCAAAAGGTGATGTCGTAGTCGTTGATGACTACTTTGCAGTAAGGATCACTGAAATAGTGAAATCCGATCTGCTTGACACTCTCAGTACAAAGGAATAATACGTAAGCAATGACCCCGGGATTTCTCATAGTTGATGGTGCATCCTCAATGCGCAGTGTCATACGTGATGTACTCGAAAAGGAAGAATACCACAATATTTCTGAAGCTGAAAACGGAGATGAAGCCTGCGAATTATTCGATGCAGAATCTCCTGACGTCATAATAATGGATCTTTCCATAGACGGCAGATCAGGAATGGAATGCTTAAAGGAAATGAAAGAAAAAAACAATGCAGTAAAGATAATAATCTGCTCTGCATCTGCACACAGAGAACTTGTTATGGAAGCAGTTAAGCTCGGAGCTTCTGATTTCATACTCAAGCCACTCAAACCGCAGCGGCTTTTGCAGGCTGTTACAAAAGCCCTGAACAGTTTTTAAATCAGAATACGGGGGTGCAGGTATCTTTCCTGCACCCCTTTTCTGCGGAAACGGTATCAGTATTTCCGCATATACCAGCAGTAAAATACAAACGAGGTAATGACTAATGCGAAAAACAAAAATCATATGTACGATCGGACCAGCCAGCCAGGATGAAAACACTCTGAGAGAAATGTGTCTGGCCGGAATGAATGTGGCAAGACTCAATTTTTCACACGGAACCCATGAGGAACAGCAGGAAAAAATCAATACCATCGTAAAGGTTCGCGAACAGCTGAATCTGCCGATTGCTATAATGCTTGACACCAAGGGACCTGAATACAGGATCAGAACTTTCAGGGAACACAAGATACATCTTGAAGACGGCGAAACATTCACTTTTACCTGTGATGAATGTGAGGGCTCACACGAACGTGTTTCTGTTACCTACAAAGAACTTGCTAACGAAGTAAACATCGGTGATACCATACTCGTAAACAACGGTCTTCTGTCCTTCAGGGTCAAAACCATTGACGGAAGCAATATTATCTGCGATGTAATAAACGGCGGAGACCTTTCTGACAGAAAGAGCATGAACTTCCCGAATCATGTTCTCAGAGGCGAGTATTTAAGCGAGCAGGATAAAGATGACATACTTTTCGGAATAAAGAATGATGTAGACTACATTGCTGCATCTTTCGTATCCAACAAACGCGACATTGAAGCTGTCCGTTCATTTCTGAATGAAAACGGAGGCGAAGGCATCGACATAATTGCAAAGATAGAAAACCGTTCAGGTGTTGACAACATTGACGAGATCTGTGAAATAGCTGATGGCATTATGGTTGCCAGAGGCGATCTCGGCGTCGAAATACCATTCGTTGAAGTACCTGCAATACAGAAATATCTTATCAAGAAGTGCAGACTTCTCGGAAAACGTGTTATCACAGCAACTGAAATGCTTGAATCGATGATAACAAATCCGCGTCCGACCCGTGCTGAGATCTCAGACGTAGCAAATGCCGTTTATGACGGATCATCAGCAGTAATGCTCTCAGGCGAAACTGCTTCCGGTAAATTCCCGGTAGCTGCAGTACGAAACATGGCTGAAATTTCGGAGCGCACGGAACAGAACATTGACTATACCAAGCGCTTCAGTACAACCGAATACGTAATAAAGAACAATACTGATGCCCTTTCACATGCCACATGTGCAATGGCTATCGATACAAAGGCCAGAGGCATCGTAATCAGTTCACTTTCCGGTATGACCGTACGTATGGTTAGCCGTTTCAGACCACCGGTAGACATAATCGGTATGACAACTTCAGTCAAAGCATGGAGAAAGCTTAACTTAAGCTGGGGTGTAACTCCTGTATTGAGCGAGGAATTCAATTCCGTTGACGTTATGTTCTATCACGCAATGCAGAAAGCCACACAGATATTCGGGCTTACAAAGGGCGACAATGTCATACTGACAGGCGGTCAGACAAACGGTAAATCCGGCAATTCAAATACCATCCGTCTTGAGACGGTCAGGTAAGACTGCAGCGCTTCCTTAAAAGGTCTGCTGATCAGAGTATTCAAAAAAGGGTAACTGCCATAGTTTATATGACAGTTACCCTTTTTATAGTAAACGAAAAATTCATTTTTCGTTTACTATTAGCCGATATGCAGGGAGCAAACGTAGTTTGCGGATCTGCAAGGCAATATAATTATTTATTCTTCAAAATACATAAACGACCTCCTGGTTTTCTGATGTTCGTTATTACTCCGGTAACACATAGCATGCTGCAGTATATACGAATGCAGAAAGCAATGCAAAGCAGCACGCTGTAACGCATACAGGGATTTTCGCGGTCTTATACGCTTTTGGTTTTGCAGTTCTGATACGGTCAAGAACCATTCCGGTAAAAAGCATCTGTACAGGAACTGTAAGAAGAATGTAGCGGAAATTCAGAGTGCATGTGAACGGATAATCGTATGCCATCTTATAGAAATAGATAACGTTAAGAAAATAAAACGATCCGAAAAATATCTTATGGACGATATCCATTCTGTTTTTCTGAAAGAAAGAAACGATCATGCAGACAAAAGCTGCTGCTGCCATCACAGCTGAGTACCAGAAAAAACACCGTTGATACTTTTATCGCGACAGGCATTTTTTCAAATGTCCATTGGTTTATATGTTCTGAAAAAAGTGAATTTTTCATCAGTGCAATAAGAGGATTATGTTCATTGTATCCTTCATATGCCCCTGTTTCTTCAGAATGAAACACCCACTGTATAAACACGGATTTGAACTGGTAAGGTGAAAAATCAGTTATCCTTTCTTTAAAAGGCATTCCTGAAATATCCTGTAAAAGTCCTTTCGGAAGTTCCTGAACGTAGAGGATCGGCACGCCCCAGTTCACGTAGTTTCTGATCTCGTATCCGAGTCCGAGAGGCACACAGATAACCGCAAACACTACAAACTGACGAAGAATGGTTCTCCATTCGGTTTTCAGGTTTCTTATAAAAACAATGGCAAAAACCACCGCCGTTGAAGGTGCTATAAGAGCTGCCGTGAGCTTCGACATCATACCCAGGCCGATGCACACTGCTATTTTCATGATCCCCCTGTATGTCGGGGCACTGTACCATTCAAGAAGTGCGACAACTGAACCGGTCATAAGGGCCGCTGCAAGTGCGTCATTGTTTATACTTCCGGAAAAGAAAGTAAACTGCGGATGGAATGAGACCACAGCAAGCGGTACATAAAGAGCGTATCCTTCCAGCTTAAAGTGTCTGAATATCTTATAAACGGATATCATAATACACATTGTATAAAAAAGCGGAAGCATCTGGATGCTTTCACGCGCCTTGTTGATCTCTATACCGCAGCAGCAGTTATTAAACCATAACCAGACCGCACTCATGATATGACTGAGCGGAGGATGACAGAACTGAAAGCGTTCCCTTATATCAAAATCAGGAAGATGTCTTTCATTCAGAAGATATGTGATATATCCGGCATGTCCGTCAATAGCGTCAAATGTAAACACGTCGTGCTGTCTGGATAGGACGGATGTCCCTGTAACATAGTACAGTTTAAGAAAAAAGCCTGTGCCAAGTATCAGAAATGATATCATCTGTCTTCTGTATTTACGATGGTCAGAGATAAAGAACAGCAGAAGAGTAAGTACACATCCGCCTGCAAAATGCCATACCCCCTTGTTAAGAGAAGCGGAATATGGTTTTGCTAAAAGCAGCACTCCGGCTGTGACCGATATAAATACAGCAACAGCTGCGTATCTGTTAATTTTTTCTTTTTTATAACCACAAAAAAGAAGGGCTGCGGCGGATAACAGTATAAGAACGCATTCGGTAAGGAGTGCGTTCTCAGGTATATTTTCCACCGCGCCCAGAAAAAACGGATGAATGAACAGACAGACTGCAAAAGCACATATATAAGGGTGCCCGACAAGCAGTTTTACTAATCTGTCCGTATATGAATATTTATTTGTCATATTACTCTTCGTCTTCGCCTTCTGTTTCTGAGTTTTCATCCGGATCATCAGCATTTACCCTCAGGTAAGCTGCAGGATCCCTGCAGATATTCTTTTCACGGACTTCAAAATGAAGATGCGGTCCTGTAGAATCTCCTGTTGAACCGACCTCACCTATGAGTTCTCCGCGTTTTATTTCAGTGCCGTTCTTTGCTATGACCCTGCTCATATGTGCGTAAAGGGTTGCAAATCCGTCACCGTGATCTATCATAACAAAGTAGCCGTAACCGCCGGTGTTCCACCCTGCTGCAATAACTTTTCCGTCTTCAGCAGCATAGATCCCTGTACCTGACGGTGCGGCAATATCGAGACCCTTATGGTTCCTGTTGCTGATAAAGACATCACTGATCTCGCCGCCGTCCACCGGCCACATGAATTTTCCTGTGCCTTTAAGAACTGTATCTTCAGACGCCGGTTCTGCTTCAGCCTGTGCAAGCATAATACCGACAGCTATTTCTTCATCTGTCGGAGGCTCAATGACCTCTGTCGAAATGAGTTCGCGTCCGGTAACCGTGTCACCGTCAAGTTTTACACGGTATCTGCTGATCCCTCTGCCGTTTACGCCTTCGACAAGCAGTTCGCTTTCGCCGCGTTCAAGAAACTCACTGTCTATAATTTTTGTATCATACGGAATAACTGTTTCCTCTTCCGTTTCCTTTGTGATGATAACCGGAAGAACCTGGCTTTTTCTGGCTACAGTAACTACCGTTCCCTCTCTGAAATCATCCGGATCGTCAGCAAGTTCAGGATTCATTTCAAGGAGTTCCTCAACTGTAAGATCATTGTCAGATGCGATCCAGTAAAGAGAATCGCCCTCCTGTCCCGTATATGTTATCTCCGGTGTTTCAGTACAGAGACACTCCATAGCTGTTTTAACATCAGAGATCTTTTCTTCAGGATAAATATCCTTTATGAATTCAGGAATGCTCCTGTATTCCGCATCAATAACGCCTGGCTGCTGCTTTATCTGTCTGAGATTTGCTTCAAGCTCCTTCTTCAGTTCTGCACCGTCGGCAACGCAGCAGATGAATTTTCCGTCAATGAAAACGCCCGTAGCTTCATTACCGGCTTTTCTGCTTTCCGTAACAGACACGGCAGATGTTGTTTCAGTAACTGCTGTTTCCGTTACCGGTGCTTCTGTAACAGCTTCGGTCTCATAAAGCACACCCGCAGCCGGAACCGGATTCGTATTTTTGGAATTCAGGTGATCCGATACTTTTGAATCGATAAGAGAAGCGTTGTTGAGAACTACAGCAAATGCAAGAAGCGCTGCAGCCGGGACTCCGTAATGAACAGCCCTTGAAGCAAACTGTTTAAATCCGCCGATTCTTATGCTTCCGACTGTCATGTCGGTCATTTCAGATGCTTTTTTTTCACCGGAAACTTTACTGTGTTCCGCCTGTGAACTGTTATTATCAGACAGTGCGTCGTTATTTCCGTTTTCCGAAACGCCTTTATGACGTTTTTTGCTCATCAAGACAGCTCCCTTCTAAATATTACAGATTTATTACACTTTAATATTATATCAGACTCGCAGAAAAAATCAAACCTTTTATGGAGTTAAATGTAATTATCCAGTGTTTTTTGTACACTTAAGCATTTATCACAGTGCTTCAGCAGACAGCTTACGCACAATGCACAACAGATATAATGGCATAGCTTCACTATATTTCTTTAAAAGGATATTTTCTGAATAAATACTGAATATTTTCTCCCGGAGGTGCTTTGAGGACAATTTCACCGTCTTTAATATCCGTAAAGGAGACCTCACCGCAGTGAAGCGTCTGTCCGGAAACATCTTCACAGCTTCCGCCGTAAAGATCATCTCCTGCAAGAGGAAAACCTATGTGTGAAAAGTGTACTCTTATCTGATGTGTCCTTCCCGTTTCAAGATCTATTCTTGCATATGAATATTTACCGCAGGAAGATATTATCTGATAATTTGTGACAGCGTTCTGTCCGTCAGGCGCAACACATCTGGTTATCAGCGACTCTGTCTGACGCTTTATCGGAGCATCGATCCGTCCGGACTTTTCTTCGGGCTCTCCGCAGATAACAGCATAATAGACTTTTTTTACGCTTCTCTGCAAACGTGCTGCACTGTGCTGGTTCTTGGCAGCAACACACAGTCCGGATGTATTTCTGTCAAGACGGTTCACCGGTCTGAAAGTAAGTTCAGGATGAAGCGCTGAAAAATAATTACCGAGCGTATCTTCGTAATGATTCATGGAAGGATGAACAGGCATACCCTGCGGCTTGTTGAATACGATCACCGAATCATTCTCAAAAACCACGGGAACATTAAGCCCGGCATTCGGCGGGATCTCATTTTCATCGGAAATATCAAGTATGACCTCTGCACCTGCAGGAACATCATCTATGGTACGTATAAGTTTTCCGTCACATGTGATACCCATTGGCCGGCGTTTAAGCTTTGTAATAAGCCTCCTTGAAACGCCGTTCTCCTTCTGAAGAAAGAACTGGAGATTTACCGGCTCACTGCTTTCGTTTCTGAATCTGAGCTTCATTACTTAAGGAACGGTGCTCTGCCGAGTATCTCAAAAGCCTGTGCCTGATGCCACATCTGAGCAGTAACGAGCACCTCAAAGCCCTCGCCCGGTTCACAGGTTATCTCATTCGGCTTGTACTTCGGCAGTCCGAAACAGGACAGCATGTTGGAAATGATCCCTGAGTGAGTAACTATGGCTGTGGCATTGAATTCCTCATCCATCATATTTCTTATGATACGGTCAAGTGCCTGGTAAACACGGACGATCATATCGGAAAGGGCTTCGCCTCCCGGAGGGGAATTCTCGATTCCGCCCTTCAGCCATTCCTTGTAGTCATCGCGTTTAATGAGTTCTTCAACTCCGAGTCCTTCAAACTCACCGAAATCAAGCTCACGAAGGTCCGGGACAACTATAGTCTGACGGTCCTTAAAGATAATATCAGCCGTTTCAGTGCATCTTTTGAGCGGACTGGTGTATACCCTTTCAACACCGGGATAATCGTATTCATCGAGCTTGTCAATAAGTTCCCTTCTGCCCGATTCTGAAAGAGGATAATCAGTTTTTCCGATATATATTCCCTTTTCATTTGCCTCTGTTCTGCCATGTCTCATTATGTAAAGTCTGTAACCCTTCAATTCATGGAACCTCCGATCAATATACTGTATATCTTTACAAAATTATAATTTTGAGCTATAATATTATAATGAATACTGATTAATTTTTAATCAGCAAATCAGCGTTTTCAAGTGCAGTCAGGGGAGTGAGCGGCATCAGAAAAAAATCAGTTTTTTACAGTGATTGTCCTGATGGCTGCCTTCGGACTGCCTTTTTTATTTTATCATAACAGACATGATTATACAAGTACATTTTTCTCGCTGGATACCGTAGTGTCGGTAAGATCCGATAAAAACATAACTGATGCTGTCAGAAAAGAGATCACATCGCTTGATGCCGTATTTGACAGCTGTTCGGAAAACTCAGAGATCACAGAACTTAACGTAAAAAAAGAGATGGTCTGCAGCAGTGAACTGACTGACCTGATCCTGAAAACTGAAACACTTAACCGTACCTACGGGTACGGTGTTGATATTTCTGCAGGAAGACTCACTGATCTCTGGCGCGGAGCGATCGAAACCGGCATTATACCTGATGAAGAAAAGATAGATGAGATCCTGAAGAACACGGAAAATAAAAAAAATCTCAGTATCCGGTGACAAAATCATTCTTGAAAACGGTGCGTGCATTGATCCGGGTGCCGTTGCCAAAGGCTATGCCCTCGACAGAGTAAAACACATTTGCGAAGAAGCCGGATCCGGATACACAGTTATTTCAACCGGTTCTGCTTCCCTGCTTTACAGTTCAGATCCTGACCGAGTATTCACCTGCGCGGTCAGAGCTGACAAGGACAGAATAGCCGGAACAGCTGAAACGGGAAGCTGCTTTGTATCCACATCAGGAGACTACGAACGCTGCACTGTTTCAGACGGCAGAAAATTCCACCATATAATCGATATGAATACAGGATATCCGGCTTCTTCCGGACTCTCATCTGTAACTGTTTTCTGCAGCGACGGGATTACATCAGATTTTCTGTCAACACTTATCTTTACTGAAGGAAAAGATAAACTCGGAAAATATCTTGACTCTGAAAAATTCAAAGTAGTTGCGGTAGACGCTGAGGGCAACATAATAAAAAGCAGATCGCTCATTTTTCATCCTAATAAAGAACAGACCGAACCGGATGAATGAACTGCGGATCATAACACCTGATTCGCTGCTTCACTGAAATACTTAAGGAAACGCTGATTTATGAATAAATCAGCGTGGGGCTCCGGGGTGAAGCCCCGCAAATCCCACCTTCGGAAATCCGGCGAAGCCGGATTTCCGATTTGATCAGTGTTTCCTTAATACAATTCTGAAAGGAACATACAATGTTCAGACTAAAAAGCATCATACTTGATCATTTAAAACACACTGCAGGCACGGAAGCCCGGATGCTTCCGGATCCTGACAAAGTTCTCATACCAATGTCAATGCACATAGGGACTCCGTGTGAACCCGTTGTAAAAAAGGGCGACCATGTTCTTGCCGGACAGAAGATCGGTGACTCTGAAGCGAAGATGTCTGTACCTGTACACGCAAGTATATCCGGAACAGTCACTGATATAAAAGACTACAGACTGTTAAACGGTAAAACATGCAAAGCAGTCGAAATCAGCTCTGACGGCAAACATAAAACGGCTGACTGCAGTCCGCCTGAAATAACGGACAAAGCTTCATTTCTGAAAGCAGTGCGTGAGAGCGGAGCATGCGGTCTCGGCGGTGCAGGTTTTCCGGTACACATAAAACTTGACTTAAAAAAAGAAACTGACACACTGATAATTAACGCAGCAGAATGTGAACCATACATTACCTCGGATTACCGTCAGATGGTTGAAAAACCGGATGAAGTACTTGGCGGTATCAGACTGGTTATGAAATACACCGGAATCGCAGGAACAGTTATTGCAATAGAAACAAACAAGCCGGATGTTATAGAGGATTTTGAAAAACTTACCGCAGATATTCCTGAAATAAATGTACTTAAGCTGCCTTCAGTTTATCCGCAGGGTGCTGAAAAAGTACTCGTCTATTCCTGCACCGGCAGGATAGTCGGCGAAGGTGAGATCCCGGCTGATCAGAAAGTAATCGTAATGAATGTTTCGACTGTCGCGTTCCTGTACAGATACTGCTGTACCGGTATTCCTCTTATAAGCCGCAGGATAACTGTAGAAGGCACGGCAGTAAAAAATCCGCTCAACATATTTGCTCCTGTCGGTACAATGGTGAAAGAGCTTCTCGAATTTACCGGCACTGACATAAACGATGTCAGAAAACTTGTTGCCGGCGGTCCTATGATGGGATCATGTCTTATGACAGCAGACACTCCTGTTGTAAAAACAAGCAATTCATTTATCGCGGACAGAGAATATACTGAACCGGTCACAACCTCATGTATACGATGCGGAAGATGTGTAAGAGCCTGTTCAATGAATCTTATGCCGCTTATGATCGAAAAAGCTTTTATAAACAGAAACACATCAGAACTTAAAAGACTCAGGGCCGGACTCTGCATGAACTGCGGAGCCTGCACTTATGTATGTCCGGCTAACAGAAGACTTGCTGAAACAAATCAGCTCGCAAAGGAACTTATCAGATAACCCCGGAGGTATAAAATCTTGAATAAACTCATCGTTTCACCGTCACCACATCTTAATTCCGAAATAACAACAGCAAAGATAATGTCCCTTGTGCTGGCAGCTCTCTCTCCCGCAATGGTTGCAGCAGTAGTCTTTTTCGGCGCAAGAGCAGCCGCACTTATAGCTGTCTGTACAGCTTCATCAGTAGTATGTGAATACTTCTGCCGCAGGATCATGAAACGTGAACAGACCATAAACGACCTCAGTGCTGCAGTAACAGGTGTGATACTTGCACTGAATCTTCCTGTAACTGTTCCGTACTGGATGGCAGGGCTCGGCAGCTTCATTGCAGTGGTTATTGTCAAGCAGCTTTTCGGAGGTATCGGCCGGAACTTTGCAAATCCTGCTGTAACAGCAAGGATCGTACTTATGGTCTCATTTACCGGATACATGACAGACTGGGCAGTGCCTCAGTACTGGCAGGCTGAGGGAACATCATGTTTCGGCGCCCTGTATCATACTGCAGACATAATTACAGGTCCTACTCCCCTCGTATCAGGAAACGCATCGCTCACATCACTCTTTCTCGGCAACACAGGAGGCTGTATCGGTGAAACATCTGCCGCTGCGCTCCTTGCCGGAGGAATATATCTGATGGTCAAAAAAGTCATTACTCCTGCTGTTCCGGCAGCATATTTAGGTACTGTCGCTCTGCTTACTCTCATTTCAGGAGGTAATGTTCCCCATTCGCTCATGTCAGGCGGTCTTTTCCTCGGGGCATTCTTCATGGCGACTGACTACACCACATCTCCGGTCACTGAAAAAGGAAAGATCATTTTCGGAGCAGGATGCGGTATCATCACTTTCGTTATCAGAAAATACGGAAGCTATCCTGAAGGAGTTTCCTTCTCGATACTTCTCATGAACATACTTACTCCTTACATCGACAGGATCTCTGAAAATATTCCGTTCGGATCCCGTTCTGAAAAAAAGGAGGTCTGAAAAAATGCCTGATAAAATAAAAGGGCCGCTTGTCCTCACCGTTATCTGTACTGTCATATCCGCTCTGCTGATCTTCGTTCACGAAAAGACCTATGTCGACACCACCGGAATTATAACAGATGATCTAAAGGCCGGTCTTGAAGAGATCTACGGCGAAGGTGAATACACCATGCTCCGCTCACCTGACGGAAATGTACTGAAATACGACGGAGTCGATTCAGTTATTGTAAAGGACGACGGAAGCACTGCTTTTGAAGTAACTGCAGACGGATACGCCAGAAACGGTATTCATGTTCTTGTGGGTGTGAATGAAGACGGAATAACCGGAATCAGTTTCATTGATCTGGCAGAAACTCCGGGAGTAGGCACAAGAATACGGGATGATAAAAAATTTATAAAACAGTTTACCGGTATTTCAGATGAAAGCTTTTCACCTGATGTTCTTACCGGAGCCACCCTCTCCTCAAAGGGTATGAAACGCGCAGCAGACAGTGCGCTTAATGCCTACACCCTGTACAGAAACGAAACAGAAGAAGGAGGAACAGCCGATGAGCAGCCTTGAAGAATTTAAAAAAGGGATATTAAGAGAAAACCCGACCCTGGTCGGCCTTCTCGGAATGTGCCCTACCCTTGCGGTCACAACTACGGCTGCAAACGGTATCGGCATGGGACTTGCAACTACATTCGTCCTCATCTGTTCGAATCTTGTTATATCCCTTATGAAAAACATTATTCCGAAGTCAGTTAAACTTCCATGCTATATTGTAATAATCGCCGGCTTTGTTACTCTTGTCGAAATGCTTACAAAAGGTTATGTACCAGGGCTGTACAAAAGCCTCGGTACCTTTCTTTCCCTTATCACTGTAAACTGCATAATACTCGGACGCGCTGAAGTATTTGCAAGTAAGAACAAAGTACTTCCTTCGGTAATGGACGGACTGGGAATGGGACTCGGATTTACATGTTCACTCACGCTTATGGCATCGATACGCGAGATACTCGGTGCAGGTACATGGTTCGGATTAAAACTTCCTGTACTTAACGCAATGACTTTTTTCATTCTTCCGGCCGGCGGATTTTTCGTTCTCGGATGCATAATAGCCTTCGTAAACAAGGTGACCAGAAAGAAGCCTCCTGTAAACGCCGGATGCTCCGGCTGCGCTTTAAACAGAGAATGTTCATCATGTGAACACGAAGGAGGTGCCGGAGAATGAAAACCTTCTTTGCAATAATGCTTGCAGCACTTCTCACAGACAATTTCGTGCTCACAAAGTTCATGGGTATCTGTCCTTTTCTGGGAGTCTCAAAGAAAGCCTCCTCCAGTCTGGGCATGGGTGCAGCAGTCACCTTTGTTATGGTCTGTGCTGCTGCAGTTACTTACCCGTTTTATCATTTTGTACTCGAACCTCTGGGCATAACATATCTTAAAACCATTGCCTTCATTCTTATAATCGCGCTCTTTGTTCAGCTGGTGGAAACCGCACTGAAAAAACTCATCCCGCCGCTCTATAAGGCCCTCGGTGTGTATCTGCCGCTCATCACCACAAACTGTGCGGTACTCGGACTGACTATTCTCAACATCGACAATGAATACACTTTCCTTCAGTCCGTGGAAAATGCATTTTTCTCAGGTGCCGGATTTCTTATGGTACTGCTTCTGTTTTCAGGAGTACGTTCAAGAGTGGAAGAAGCAGATGTTCCCGAAACTTTCAAAGGAGTTCCGGCCACACTTATAGCAGCTGCGATTCTTTCATTAAGTTTTCTCGGCTTTTCCGGTATAGGCGGTTAAGTTATAACTGAAAGGGGATCAGACAATGTTAAATGAATACATTATTCCTGTGGCAGTGTTTGCAGTCACAGGACTTACTTCCGGGGTACTTCTCACTGCCGCTTCGAAGATATTTGAAGTGAAAACTGATGAACGCACAGAAAAGATAAGTGAGATCCTTCCGCAGGCAAACTGCGGCTCATGCGGATACGCAGGATGCGCTGACTACGCAGATGCAATAATCTCAAAAGGAGAAAAAACAAATCTCTGCCGTCCGGGCGGTACTGAAACTGCGAAAAAGATCTCTGAAATAACCGGTTCAGATGCCGGAGAAGTCACAGAGACATATGCTGCCGTACTTTGCAGAGGTGACTGCAGTGCTGCAGACACGAAATATGTTTTTGCAGGAATACATTCATGCGCTTCCGTAAAACGATACTATGCAGGAAACAGCACCTGTGCCTATGGCTGTGCAGGTTACGGTGACTGTGCTGCTGTATGCGGATATAATGCCGTAAGCATAGAAAATTCTGTCGCACACATTGATCCTGAACTGTGCAGAGGATGCGGCTCATGCGCTAAAGTCTGTCCTAAGGGTCTGATCGCCCTTATTCCGCGAAGCAAAGGATATACCGTTCTGTGTTCCTCACGCGACAACGGAAAAGCCACAAAGCTCGCATGTAAAAACGGTTGTATCGGCTGCAGAATGTGTGAAAAAGCCTGTAAGCACGAAGCAGTTACCGTCACAGACTTTCATGCTTCCATTGACCCCTCAAAGTGCACCGGCTGCGGATCATGCGCAGAAAAATGTCCTGTCGGCGCTATACGGAAAATCAACTGTACAGAATAAAAAGGACTGCCCTCAGAAAAGTCCTGAATACAAAACAGATCAGGATAACCTCCCCGCGTAAGTACAATACACCGGATGGTTATCCTGATCTGTTTTTAATTATTCATTCAGCCTTTTTCAAATGGCCTTGCTTTAATTCATTACTTAACTTTTTGTAAATCCTGATATACCGTCGCTGATAACAGTTACCGGGAAATCACCAGTAAATCTGAAGCTGTAAAGAAGCTCTTCATTTTCGTTGTAAAGGTTGTACCAGTACACAGCATAGTTATCAACATCAAAGTTGTATTCAACATAAGCTTTGCCTGCAGTCACAGTTGTACCGTCAGCATCAGTTTTTTCAAAATCACCGGCATACGGAGTGCAGTTTTTGAATTCGATCACCGTTCCTGATGCATCCTCCCACTTTCCTGCAAGAGCTGTAATCGTCGGTCCGGCAGTACCCGGTCTCGGATTTTCCGTAACTCTTATGAAACCGGCTGCATTTGGTACAGGAGCCTCTTTCTCAGTTACTTCTGATGTTTCTGCAGTTTCGGTAATCCCTGCAGCTGCGCTTTCTGTTTCACGTACAAAGAGAAATCCGGCATTTTCTCCAGAACGGAGTTCTTCTCTCAGTTTACCGTTTTCATCCGGTCCGGTTCCTTTTGCAAAATCACACCAGAGTGAACCCTTCTCATTATAGAAGTAAAAACGCTCTGATTTGTCCGTTTCATCATTTTTTATATGAACTGTACCGTTTATTTCAACACCGCTCGGATAGGAAACAGTAAATGTTCCGTCCTCACTGACTATGAGAGTTCCGGCATCAATAGAATCTGCTTCATTCCATTCACCTGCTACTTCAGCAAGACTGGAAACTGCTGAACCTGAAGGAGCTGTTCCTTCCTTTACAGCAGCGGAAGCGGATGCTTCAGGCATTTCCGGAGTTTCAGTTACGGCCTGGATCTCTGTTCCGGAAGCTGTATCTGCCGGAACGGCAGGAGCAGTAACTGCAGTATCTTCAGCGATCCTTATACTTATCTGTTCCTCAGGACCACAGCCTGTCATCGCAAGACAGAGCATCGATGCCAGAATAAATAAAAACTGTGTCTTCTTTTTCATAAAGTTTCTCCTTAAACAACGAACGGTATTTCCGGACGTATCCTTAAAGTTTCTTCATCATGGCGAAATTCGACATTATCTTCTTTGTGCCGATCTCGTCGAACGCGATCTCAAGAAGTGCATCATTTCCCATCGGCTTGACAGAAATGACTGTACCCTGTCCGAACTTTTCATGATCGACCCTGTCACCGGCAAAATAGTCAACATGTTTCTTAGTGGTGCCGGGTCTGGAATTCTTCTTTGCAAGAAGCTGCTGCTGGAATGAAAGTGTGTTCATTGCTGAATGTGATCTTGACTTTGCACTTGCAGGAACTGTTGTCGATATCCTGTCTTCCTTGAAGATAACATCAGGATCTATCTCCTTGATGAATCTGGACTTCATATTGCGGCTGGTAGTACCGAAGAGCATACGCTGCGAAGCATGTATAAGACAAAGTTTCTGTTTAGCTCTTGTAACAGCAACGTAGGCAAGACGTCTTTCCTCCTCCATGTCCTCATCGTTCATCATGGATCTTGTTCCAGGGAAAATCCCGTCTTCCATTCCTATAACATATACGTTTTCAAATTCAAGACCCTTTGCCGAATGGATCGTCATGAGTGTTACACATTCAGCATTGTCATCCATCTTGTCAAGGTCAGTGTAAAGAGCTATGTCGGCAAGGAATCCGTCAAGAGTTGAATCTTCATTGTTCTTCTGGTATTCCACCATTGTAGTCTTGAGTTCCTCGATATTTTCGAGTCTTGTCTCTCCCTCAGTTCCCTGGGTCAAAAGATAGCTTCTGTAACCTGATTTTTCAAGCAGTTCATCAAGAAGTGTATCAAGCGGAACTGTGTCGACCATATCAGCAAGTGAATCAAAAATACCTGCAAGACTCTTGAGCGAATTGGCTTTCTTTGAAAGAAGAGGATAATCGGATGCCTCGCGCATTACCTCTATCGGAGAAAGTGCATTTGCCACGCATATCTCATCAAGATTTTTGATGGTAGCTTCACCGATACCGCGCTTAGGTTCATTTACTATACGCTTGAAACGCATCATGTCGTAGCAGTTGTTAAGTACGCTCAAGTAAGCTATAATATCCTTTATTTCCTTGCGGTCATAGAATTTCATGCCTCCGTAGACCCTGTAAGGAATATTGTTCTGCACAAGTGCACGTTCAATGATGTTCGACTGCGCATTCATTCTGTAGAGGATCGCATTGTCACTGAAATGTCCTCCTGCCTTCTTGTCAGCCATTATAGCGCTTGCGACATATCTTGCTTCATCGTTTTCATCCGATGCCTTGTATACGTGTACCTTTCCGCCGTCATCGCCGTCACACCACAGAGTTTTCGGCTTTCTTCCCCTGTTGTTCTTTATTACTGAGTTTGCAGCGGCAAGAATGTTCTTTGTTGAACGGTAATTCTGTTCCAGCCTTATTACACGGCAGTTCTCAAACTGATCCTCAAAGCTTAGTATGTTTTCGATGGTAGCTCCCCTGAAGCGGTAAATACTCTGGTCATCATCACCTACAACACAGATATTTCTGTATTTTGCGGAAAGAAGACTTACGAGTCTGAACTGTGCATAATTGGTATCCTGATATTCATCGACCATTATGTAGCGGTAACGGTTCTGATAGTGTTCGAGGATCTCCGGATAGTCTTCAAAAAGCTCGACCGTGAGCATGATGATATCATCAAAATCAAGTGCATTTGCAGCAAGAAGCCTTTTCTGGTACTCGCGGTAGACCTTTGCATATACTGAATACTTGAAATCATCTGCATTTTCCTTTATTGCTTCTTCGGGTGACATGAGCTTGTCCTTTGATCTGCTTATGAACACTGCTGCGGATTTGGCGTTGAAGGCTTTGTCCGTTATGCTCATATCAGCCATGCATGTCTTGATAAGCTTCTGGCTTTCATCTGAATCATAGATGGTAAAACTGCTGCTGTATCCAAGATTGGTTATCTCACGTCTCAGAATACGTACACAGGCTGAATGAAATGTGGCTGCGTTTACATCAAGTCCGGATGTTCCGAGCATTCCTTCAAGTCTTGTGCGCAGCTCATTTGCTGCCTTGTTGGTAAAGGTAATGGCAAGTATTTTCCACGGATCTACAGGATCGACAGCGACGATCTCTTTTAAACGTTCATGATCATCTGTCCTGCCTTCAGCATAATCGTCAAGAAACTGCAGATCATCATCTGATACTGCATTAACAGTATCTTCATTGTAAGCATTACCGAAGCTTATCATGTTCGCGATTCTGTTAATAATAGCTGTAGTTTTTCCGCTTCCGGCACCGGCAAGAACAAGAACAGGACCGTTGATGGTAAATACCGCTTCTCTCTGCGGATCATTCATCCTGTCAAAGTATTTTCTCAGTGCCTTCTGCTTAAGCGTGGTAAAGTTATCAGTCATTAAAACTACTCCTGTCAGTACATTTTTTCAGCAACGGTGCTGAAATGCTGTGAAATCATTTAATTAAACCTTATTTATTATACCACATCTGAAGCCTTTTTCATAGAATTAAAAGTTAATAATCTTAAGATACATTTACCACTTTTATTACACACATTTACCATAGCAAAACCTACTTAAATCCTATGAAAACAAAAATCCCTGCGTCTTTCGACGCAGGAACTTCTGCTGTAGTATGTCAAAATAAGAATTTATCATAAGCCTGCTAAAAAGCGGAAAACACCCGCTGCTGTCTCCAGTCTGATGCTCCGGATAAACGATCTTTACTTTTTTCTCTGTATTCCTTATAAATAATGCAAAGCCGCTGTCCTCAAATTCTCCCCTCGGTTTTTAATTTTATCATTTTTTAAGAAACAATGCAATAGGTTTTGGGTGAACGGTAGGCTATAGCGGGTAAACGGTCGTTTTTTCTCTTAAATATACAGAACTGGTTTCACATTGCCATGGTGTATCATTCCTCTTCTGGCGGAAGTTCTCCAATATTATTTCTGAGAGAAGGTTTGAGTCCGTGCTTTAATTCGCGGAGGACCTTTACTGAAGGTGAAAAAAGAAGGCGGCATTTTCCGTAGGTAGGATGTTCAAAATCGCCGTAGAATGTCGGGAGCACCTCTGAAGATGTTCCTACAGCCCAGATAACTGTTTCATCTCCTGACTTAAGATCTTCAGTGTATTTTCCGAAATCAACGAAATCTCCTGTTTTTACAGTAATAAGCTTTTTTCTTCTTTTCTTGGCAAGGATCTTGTCAATATCAAGTTCGTTATTAACAACCAGATATTCATATTCAACATCATAATTGGTCCCGAGATAAAGTCCGCCGTAAAACGCTCCGACACCAAGAAATATTCCGACAACTGCGACCTTCAGCATCTGTGCCAGAAAAATTATCAGAATACCTGCAGCCACACCGCCGGCATAGCACAGGCCCCTTTTCATTTTGTCAGACCCGTTATCTGCTTTTTTTACTATCTGTTCTGCATAAGAATCCATTATTATTCCTCCAAATTTTTCTTTTCGCCTGAGTCATGCAGTTTACTTGCAGATTTCGTAGATGGCATTCGCCATTATTTTGGCGTTGAGTCTCAGGCTGTCGAGGGAAACGGACTCGTCGTTGCCGTGCATGTTGTTTTCCTCGCCCGGAAATTCAGCACCGAATGCAACGCCGCCCTCGATGTCGTGAACGTATGTTCCGCCGCCTATAGCCTTGCAGTATCCTTTAAGGCCGCTCTCTCTTTCGTACACGCCGAGAAGAGTCTTTATGAAATCACTGTTTTCATCCACGCTGTGCGGCAGGCTTGCAATATCTGTTATAAGCTCAAATCCGGCAGGTGCGACCGTTTCAGTGATCTTTGAAATTATGTCCTCCTTGTTTCCGCTTTCCGGATAACGCACGTCGATCCTGAATTCCAGAACTCCGTCATCAAGCGAAACAATACTCAGTACCTCAGTGAGATCACCCGTTTTGTCCGACATCTTTATTCCGCATCCGCTTCCGCTGAAATCACCGTGTACAAAGGCTTTTTTTATGTTTTCAAAAGTTTTTCTTTCCTCTGTATCAAGATCAAGAGTGCACAGATAATCCACAAGACCTGTAACTGCATTAACACCGTCATACGGTGTGGAAGCATGTGCTGCTGAACCCTTGAATTCGATCAGGACCGCTCCGTCTTTTTCCGTAACCGTTATGTTTTCCGCTTCATTAAAATGTGTGATACCGGTAACCACCGCATAAGCATCAGAAGGAACTGCATTCGGTACAGTGCCGCCGCGCATCATTTTCACATGGGAAAACGCTGCATTTTTTCTTATGCGGAGTCTGAGCATACCCTTTTCAAAATTAATGACAGGATAGTCACCGTCAGGCGTAAAAACAAGTTCAGGCATGGATTCACGCTTCATATAGTACTCCATGTCAGTGGATCCGTTTTCCTCATCGCAGCCGACTATGAAACGTACATTGTGTGTAAGATCGATATTCAGTTCCTTAAGTGCCCTTAAAGCAAACAGTACTGCAACAGCAGGGCCTTTATCATCGATCGTTCCGCGTCCGTATATTCTTCCGTCAGATATCTCACCGCCGAAAGGTTTGAAAGTCCAGTCCTTTTCAGTTACCGGCACAACATCAAGATGACACAGAACACCGAGTTTCACAGGTTTTTCGTTATACTCCACCGTACCTGCATAGTTTTCAAAATTGTTCGTACAGAACCCGTATTCATCTGCAGTGTCCAGAAAATTTCTGAGCACACGTGCACATTCTTTTCCGTACGGCATATCCGGTGATCCGGGAACTGAAACACTCGGTACAGCAATAATACTTCTGAGTATACTGATCATCTCGTCAAAGTTTTTGTCTATTACAGCATTTATCTTCTCTCTCAATTACTTTCCCTCCTTAAGGGCATTTACCTCATCTTCATCCGGCTTTACATAAACCGTTGAGTTGTTCGTAAAGATGACCATTCCCGGCTTTGCTCCGTTCGGCTTCTTTACAAATCTCGCTTCGGTATAGTCCACCGGCACCTGGGATGAATTCTTCGCCTTGCTGTGGTATGCCGCAAGCATGGCGGCTTCCATTATCGCCTTGTCAGACGGCGTCTTTCCTTCGGTAAAAAGTATGACATGGGAACCGGTGATATTATGGGTGTGGAACCATATATCCGTCTTTCCGGCAGTCTTCAGTGTAAGCTTGTCGTTCTGCCTGTTGTTCCTGCCTACGAACACTGAAAATCCGTCACTGGTCTTAAACTTAAGCGGCGGCTGTTCCTTAGGCGGTTTGCCTTTCATCTTTCCGGCTCTTAAGTAACCCTGTTCGGCAAGTTCAGCTCTCAGTTCGATTATGTCAAGGTCGGTGCGTGCTCTCGTAAGCGAATCAAAAACGCTTTCGATGTACACAAGCTCCTCGCTGTTTTTACGTATCTGTTCAGTCAGCACCTGTTCAGCAGTCACCAGCTTCTTGTACTCGTGATAGTATTTCTGCACGTTCTTTGCCGGAGCAAGTCTGCTGTCCAGCTTTATTTCCACCTGCGGACAGTTTTCATCGTAGAAGTTTTCAAGAGTTACGCTTTCATCGCCCTTGTTTATACGGTAAATATTTGCTGAAAGCAGGTCTCCGTACAGTTTGTATTCGTCCTTCCTGTCACAGTCTGCAAGCTCAGCCTGCTGGTTCGATATTCTCTTGCTTATTCTCTCGGTAAGATTCATAAGCAGTCTGAAAAGATCGTTTGCACGCTGCTTTATTCTCGATTCAGTATCTCTTGAAGCGTAGAAATAATCAAGTGTTTCGCAGGCACTTTCCTTCTGCTGCTTGACAAGTATCGCTCCGTACTGCTGTACGTCAATGAATGTAAAGTCCTTTGGCAGATTTTCCTTCGTTCTGAGTACGGTGTACTGAAGCCTGCCTTCACGGTACTGCTCAGCTGTCTGCTTTATTCTGAACAGCAGCCTGCTCATAATGTTTTCGTCCATCGCCGACAGATCAGTATCTTCACCTCTTGTGGCATAGAAGATCCATTCTCTCGCGATCACCGGTGAAATACCTTCAAATATCTTTACAAGCGCCTTTGCCGGATCACCGGTCTTGTACTCAGCCAGAGCCGCACGTATATCCTCATCAGATGCTTCTGTAAACAGAAGTCTGTTATCACGCGGCGGAAGCTCGTATTTCATTTTCGGAAGCACGAGTCTTGCCCTCGACATTTCCGCATCGACCCTTTTTATACTGTCAATGATGCATCCGTCATCGCCCACAAGGATAAGGTTCGAGTACTTGCCCATTATTTCGCTTACCAGCGTAAGGTTTACAAGATCGCCGAGTTCATTCATAGCTTCAAAGTCGAAGCAGAGTATTCTTTCGAACCCGTCCTGTCTTATTCCGAGAAGCTTTGCTCCTCCGAGATGTTTTCTCATAAGCATGCAGAACATAGGCGGTACAGCAGGATTATCTATGTCAGAAGACGTGATGTGCACACGGGCACTGTCAGCAGCCGCACTGAAAAGAAGTCTCGCACTCCCTCCCCTGTAGCGTAATCCTATTACCATCTGTTCCTTCGATGGCTGATATATCTTATCAACTCTGGCACCTATGAGAAATTCAAGTTCCTTCTTTACAAGATGAAGGAACGCTCCGTCCAATGCCATTTGTTTTTCTCCTTTATATGTTATTTACGTGCGCGGAAACTGCAGAGGATGATACCCTAGTCCACGCTTAATTTTGTTTTTTCGGTTTTCAGATACAGCGTACAACATCAGTACATGTCGCTGCAGTTTCAACGTTTACTCCCGGAGCTGCAGTTTTAAGCAGCTTTGCAAGATATTCCGCACTCATGCGTTCAGTGTAGAAATGTCCGCAGTCGAAGAGTGTTATTCCCTCACTGACAGCACTGAGCCATACGTCATGTTTTACGTCACCTGTGATGTATGCGTCACAGTTATTTTTTGAAACGAATGAAAGAAGTGATCCGCCGCTTCCCGAACAGATGGCCACTCTTCTTATCTTCCGCATTCCCGGAGCAAAACGCACCGGACCTCCGCCGAACATTTTTCCGAGCCTGCGTGCCATGTCTTCCGCTGAAAGACCTTCTTCGGTGATCTCGATTATTCTCCCGTCTCCGTCAGCAGAATCCGGACTTTCAGAGATCATCGGAGTCCTTGTACCGGAAACAGAAAATTCACGGCCTATCATATCTGCGATCATATCGTTGATGCCGTGAACAGCCTTGTCAAGCGGAGTATGAACACATATTGCTGAAATGCCGGCCGCTGCAAGATGAACTGCCGGATCACTCATCGAAAGATGCTTAAGTGGCCTGAAAATAACCGGATGATGTGAAACAATGAGATTAGCCTTTTTTGCTATGGCCTCACCTATTGTTTCATGGGTTATGTCAAGTGCAGTAAGAATACCGGTTACCTCAGTATCCCTGTCGCCCACGAGCAGACCGGAATTGTCCCAGTCATCCTGCGTACGGAAAGGAGCGATGCGGTCTATCTCGTCGTATATATCACCGACTGTGAACTTCTTTGTACCTTTGGAAATTTCATCGATAAAGCATATCATTTTATCAAGATCTGCGGTGTCCTCTTTCCCTGAACGTCTGATACCCTCGGATACATTCTTAAGCTTTGCCGCATGTTTTCTTATATATTTAAATGATTCCTCATCGCTCAGGTCAAACATTCCCGTCTCAGCAAAGTTATCGCTTACAGTCATACGGAAGCCGTCAAAACGGACGTTCATGACAGTATAGATGCGGTCACCGTCAGAGACTGCCTCTTCCTTTACTATTATATAGCCGTTTTCATAAAGCCATTTTCTCAGGTAAGGCTCCTTAGTCATAGGCTGAAGCACAAGATTAACGCCGTTCTCAAGCCATGGTGCGGCAGCGATTATCTCACTGATAGTTTCAGCGCCCATTCCGGCCATAACAACATCTGTTATTCCCTCAGGCTTAATATTTTTAAGTCCGTCAGATTTTACAACGTCTATTTTATCTTCAAGTCCTGCCTTTTTAACCGTAGCTGCGGCAGCTTCAAGCGGACCGTCAGCTATATCACCTGCGACGGCTCCGGCACAGATGCCTTTTTCAAGCAGATACACCGGAAGATAGGCGTGGTCTGTCCCGACATCGCATACGATCCCTTTTCCGCTCACCATAGACGCACATTTTAAAAGTCTGTTATCGCAAATCATGTTTTTCCTCCGGCTGTTTTATTTTTCAGATTTTATCCACTCGTTCCACACGTCCGGGCAGTAGCCGACCGTTGCGGTTTTTCCGTTTCTGACTATCGGCGTTTTATAGAGTTTCGGACACTCCATCAGTTTGTCCGGCTTTGCATCGTCAAGCAGATATTTTATATCGCAGTAATCCTTATTCTTTTCATCTATAAGAGCGTCAACTCCGCCCACAGCCTGCGACACGCTTCTGAACTCACCGGCACTCAGCCCTTTTGAAAGAATATCGACCGACTGAAACTTTATACCGTGTTCCTTGAAAAAACGCTCCGCCTTTTTCGTATCAAAGCATTTTGACTTTCCGAAAATCTGAATATTCATCCGTATTTTCCTTTCTTAAGGAAACGCTGCTTTATTCATAAATCAGCGGGGGCTTCCGGGTTAAAGCCCCGCAAATCCCGCCTCCGGAAATCCTGCGAAGCAGGATTTCTGATTTAATCAGTGTTTCCTTAACTGTGATCATAGCTTTTTTAGTATACCATAATATGAAATATTAGTCAAACAAAACGTCGTTATTATCACACCTCTGTTCTTGACTGTTCTTGACTTTTGTCTGATTTCGTGGTATGATTTGTATAACAAATCATACTGTGAGGTGAACCATATGAAAACACCGAAA
This sequence comes from Ruminococcus sp. HUN007, assembly GCF_000712055.1. Lineage (NCBI taxonomy): Bacteria > Bacillati > Bacillota > Clostridia > Eubacteriales > Oscillospiraceae > Ruminococcus > Ruminococcus sp. HUN007. Next base: position 680,821 of record NZ_JOOA01000001.1, read on the forward strand.
GGAAAATATGCATGGACAGCTACTGTAGGGGAAAAAGGCCAGATAGTGATCCCAAAACAGGCACGCGAAGTTTTCGGCATAAAGCCGGGAGACACTCTGCTTATACTCGGCGATGACGAACGTGGGATCGCTATTCCGCCGAAAGGCGCATTTTCAGAGCTGTTTGCAGCGACTTTTGATGAAAAGGACGGTGACGTAAAATGAAAATAGCCTGGTTCTGTGTTCCTGCTCACGGACACACCAATCCGACACTAGCACTGGTGAAAGAACTGACCGCAGCCGGACATGAGGTCTTCTATTTTTCATTTGAAATGTTTAAGGAAAAGATTGAAAACACCGGTGCAAAGTTTATAAGCTGTGACGGATATGATTTTGAAATGGAGGACAGGGAAAACGCCGACCGTGTCGGCAAGGACAAAGCGTTTGCCACGGAACTTCTTGTTTCCTCCACACTTGCTCTCGATGAAATGACCTCGGAAAAGATAACGGAGATAAAACCGGATCTCATCGTATCTGACTCCATTGCATTCTGGGGCAAGCTGGTCGCCCTGAAACACGGAATACCTTATGTTTCTTCCACTACCACATTCGCTTTCAACAGATACTCGGCAAAGTACATGAAGGAATCTCCGCTTGATATAATAAAAATGCTGTTTGCAATGCCAAAGATAAACCGGCAGCTCGCCCGTCTCAGAGAAAAAGGATATCCCGTAAAAAGTCTTCTGGAAATAGTTCAGAATGACAACGATACAAACACCATCGTTTACACCTCAAAGTACTTTCAGCCGCGTTCCGAAACATTTTCTGACAGGTATCATTTTATCGGCCCTTCCATGCGTCCTGTAAAGGAACCTTTCCCCAAAAAAGCTGATAAAACAGTATTTGTCTCAATGGGAACCGTAAACCGGAACGAAGAATTTTACAGGAACTGCATAAACGCTCTCGGAAAGACAAGCTGGCAGGTGATCATTTCGCTGGGTCATAACAGCGAGCATTTTGAAAATGTACCGGACAATATCGAAATATATGACTTTGTCGATCAGATGGCCGTACTGTCAGTTGCTGACGCATTCATCACCCACTGCGGCATGAATTCCACCTCCGAAGCCCTGTACTACAAAGTCCCGCTTGTTCTCTTCCCTCAGACACCTGAACAGGGTGCGGTAGCAAAAAGAACAGAAGAACTCGGCGCCGGAATACGTTTAAAATCAGTATCGGAAGAAGATATACTCACCTCGCTGAAAACCATTTTAAACGATCCGGAGTACAAAAACAATGCCTTAAAAATATCGGAAAGCTTCCACACCTGCGGTGGACCAAAAGAAGCCGTCGCTTTCCTCGAAAGCTTAAGGAAACGCTGATTTATTCATAAATCAGCGTGGGGGTTCGGGGCGAAGCCGGATTTCCGATTTAATCAATGTTTCCTTAAAAAAATAACGCTGAACTAAAAACAGGCATAACCAGCTGACGTAAATAAATACGCCGGCCGGTTATGCCTGATTTATTTTAAATATTCAGTTAAAATCAAAGTGCTGCAATGATGTTGTTGATCTTGTTTTCGATTTCTGAAGCGTCAACTCCGTGAACCATACATGCATCAGCGAGTGATTCGCCTCTTGCTGACGGGCAGCCAAGACAGTGCATTCCAATTTCCATAAGAACAGGTGCACACTGCGGGCACTTATCAAGAATATCGCCTATTATCATATCTTTTGTTACTTTAAAATCCATGTTAATTCCTCCGTTACTGAATGCTGTACAACTCCGGTGCATCTTCCGTACAAACGTCAGATCTCCGGCTGAATACTTACATTGAATATCATACCATATTGATATGAAAAAAACAAGTGGTGTTCTGAGAATTTAATGAAAAAAAGTGCACACCCGAAACGAGTCTGCACTTCTTAGTTTGTATCGATCTATATTCCGAAAAATACTTACCGTTCTGAAAAATCAGAAATTAAGCATTCTTCTTTGCGAAACATTCGCTGCAAAGAACCGGACGATCCTCTCTAGGCTTGAACGGTACTCTTGCTTCGCCGCCGCATTCAGCACATACTGCTGTAAAGAGTTCTCTTTCGCTCTTTGAAGAAGCCTTTCTTGCGCTGCGGCAAGCCTTGCATCTCTGTGGTTCATTTTCAAAACCTTTTTCAGCGTAGAACTCCTGTTCGCCTGCAGTGAATACGAATTCAGCACCGCAATCCTTACAAACTAATGTCTTGTCTTCAAACATTTCAATTACCTCACTATAGTGAATTTTTTTAGACCACGAGCGGATTTTCACCGCCACCTTTTGATAAACAACGCTCTGGAATTAAGCTACTGGGCCATATATCCAAGTTAGTTTTAAACTAACTAACTGATAAAAATAAATGGTCTGCTCTCCAAACTGATCTGGAGCCTTTGTCGCACCCTGTGCCGCTGTTTGTTTAATCAAAGCTTTGCTGTGAGGGAAAAATAATATGTGACAAGTCCAATGTCCGTAAGTGGAGCCCCTTCCGGTTTATATCCTCCGATGCCCTAATATCATTAAGAAAAATATACTATTAAAAAAATAATCAGTTGCCGCGTCTTAAAAAATGATCGGATATTATTCAGATCAATTTCCGGATAAAATAACCATCGCAAAAATCTGTATGCAATCCTTGTTACATAAGAGTTTGCTATGTTGTTAATTATAACTGTACAAATATAGTTTGTCAAGCGAATTTTATGATTTTTTCATGAATCGGGGTGCAAAATGTCAATTTCAATATACGAAGCGACCATTATTTGTTTATAATTCACACACAATTTATTTTATATATTTGAAAGCGGATTTTTTTATTTTCATAACTTTAGCTGGAAAATAAATTTTTCGTTTACTATAGATGTTGAAATCAGTAATCTGTTATGGTATAATTATTTTTATAGACTTTATTTCCGGGGAAACGCTGATTTATTCATAAATCAGCGCGGGGCTCCGGGGCGAAGCCCCGCAAATCCCGACTCGGGAAATCCGGCGAAGCCGGATTTCCGGTTTAATCATTGTTTCCCTGGTAAAGTATATTTTTTGAAAGGAATTCACACGCTTATGAAATTATCAGGTTCACAGATCATTATTGAAGTTCTGATCGAGCAGGGCTGTGACTGTATTTTCGGATATCCGGGCGGACAGGTCATAAACATCTATGACGCTCTCTACGAGTATCAGGACCGTATCAAACACGTCCTTACTGCCCACGAGCAGGGTGCTTCACACGCTGCCGACGGATATGCACGTTCAACAGGCAAAACAGGTGTATGTCTTGCAACATCAGGTCCGGGAGCAACAAATCTCGTCACAGGTATAGCAACCGCTTACCTTGACTCAGTCCCTATGGTGGCAATCACGGGTAACGTCCCATGCTCACTTCTCGGCAGAGACAGCTTCCAGGAAGTCGATATCTGTGGAATCACTCTTCCGATAACAAAGCATAACTATATAGTAAAGAACATTGAAGATCTTGCCGACACGCTCAGAGAAGCTTTTCTCATCGCACGTTCAGGCAGACCAGGTCCTGTTCTTGTTGACATTCCGAAAAATGTTCAGGTCGCAGTTACCGAGTTTACAAACAAGCCGGTCGCTTCTCCTCTTCCGGTTCCGGAAGCTGATGAAACCCTGCTTGCTGAAGCTGCAAAGCTTATCGCTGAAAGCAAAAAGCCGTACATCTACGCAGGCGGCGGTGCTATTTCAGGCAACGCAGGCAAAGAGATCGAAAAGCTTGCTGAACTTACCGACGCATACATCGGATGCAGCATGATGGGTATTTCTGCTGTACCGTTCAATAACCCGCGCTTCCTCGGAATGCAGGGCATGCACGGTCACTACGCATCCTCAATGGCTCAGGCTGAAGCAGACCTCGTTATCTGTGCAGGTGCACGTTTCAGTGACAGAGCAACAGGCAAAAAGGATGTATACACAAGAAACTGCCGTATAATCCACATCGACATCGACGCTGCCGAGATCGACAAGAACATCACTTCCGATGTCGGCATTACTGGTGATATAAAATCAACACTCGCAAAGCTCATTTCCATGGTAGGCAAAAAGAGCAATCCTGAGTGGAAGGCACAGGTTGAAAAGTTTAAGGCTGAAGAAGCTGCTTCACTTACAAAGTCAGACAAGATGACTCCTTATGACATTGTTGACACTGTAAATGAAAAGATGCCTGAAAACGCTGTTATCGTCACAGACGTTGGTCAGCATCAGATGTGGGGTTGCTCAGCGTTACCGTTTCTCACAGCCGAGAAAGTTCATTTCAAGCGGCGGTCTCGGAACAATGGGATTTGGCCTTGGTGCTGCCATCGGTTCATATGAAGGCACAAAAGATCCCGTTGTTCTTTTCACAGGTGACGGAAGCTTCGGCATGAACCTTAACGAACTCGCAACTGCTGTTTCATTTGACATTCCTGTTATCGTAGTTGTTATGAACAACCACGTACTCGGCATGGTAAAGCAGTGGCAGACACTCTTCTTCGATAAACACTACTCAAATACAATACTCGACAAGCGCCAGACAAAGTTCACAAAAATAGCTGAAGCATTCGGTGCTCTCGGCTTCTCAGCCACAACTACCGAAGAACTTTCAAAAGCTCTTGATGAAGCCATCGCTTCAAAGCGTCCGTGCGTTATCGACTGCGCAGTAGATGAGAATGAATTCGTTCTCCCTATGCTCCCTCCTGGCGGATGCATCGACAATATCATCACACACATAGGAGGCTGATCTTATGGGAAAACACATTTTCAGCATACTCGTTACCAACAAGCCGGGTGTTATGACAAGAGTCTCAAGCATGTTCACAAGACGCGGCTTCAACATTGACACACTTACAGTGGGCGAAACTGAATCACCTGAATTCTCAAGGATCACAGTTTCCATGATCGGCGACGACTACGCAAAGGATCAGGTAGTCAAGCAGCTCAGCAAGCTCCACGACGTAAAGCAGGTACAGGTGATGGAACGCGATGACACAGTTACACGCGAACTTCTCCTTGTCAAGGTAAAGAACGATTCCTCAACAAGACAGGACGTACTTGCCGCAGTTGACGTATTCCGTTCAAAGATCGTTGACTACTCCCCTGATGCTCTCTGTATCGAGATCACAGGCGAAACCACCAAACTCAATGCTTTTATTGAGCTCGTAAAACCTTTCGGTATTATGGAGATATGCCGTACAGGTATCGTAGCTCTTGAAAGAGGCAGCCACTGTCTCAGATCATCAGACTGAAGACTGCCAGGATAAACTATAAGGAAACGCTGACTTATTCTTAAATCAGCGCGGGGGCCGGGGCGAAGCCCCGCAAATCCCACCTCCGGAAATCCGGCAAAGCCTGATTTCCGGTTTAATCAGTGTTTCCATAAATTATTAATTATAAAGGAGTCCTTACAATGGAAAATTCAGCAAAGGTTTATTATCAGGAAGACTGTGATCTTTCACTTCTCTACGGAAAGACTATCGCTGTTATCGGTTACGGCAGCCAGGGTCACGCACACGCACTCAACGCCAAGGAATCACTTGGTGACAAGGCTCGTGTTATCATCGGCCTTTACGAAGGAAGCAAGTCATGGGACAAGGCTGTAAAGCAGGGATTTGAAGTATTCACAGCTGCTGAAGCTGCAAAGCAGGCTGACATCATCATGATCCTCATCAATGATGAAAAGCAGGCCGGCATGTACAAGAAGGATATCGAACCAAACCTCAAGGCAGGCGATATGCTCATGTTCGCTCACGGTTTTGCTATCCACTTCGGTCAGATTGTTCCTCCGGCAGACGTTGACGTAACAATGATCGCTCCTAAGGGACCTGGACACACAGTAAGATCTGAATACCAGGCTGGCAAGGGTGTTCCTTGTCTCGTTGCTGTTGCTCAGGATGCTACAGGCAAGGCTAAGGATATGGCTCTTGCTTACGGTCTCGCAATCGGCGGTGCAAGAGCTGGTGTTCTTGAAACAACATTCAGAACAGAAACAGAAACAGACCTCTTCGGTGAACAGGCTGTTCTCTGCGGCGGTCTTTGCGCACTCATGCAGGCTGGTTTTGAAACACTTGTTGAAGCTGGTTACGACCCGAGAAACGCTTACTTTGAGTGTATCCACGAAGTGAAGCTCATCGTTGACCTTATTTACCAGAGCGGTTTCGCTGGTATGAGATACTCTATTTCAAACACAGCTGAATACGGTGACTACATCACAGGTCCTAAGATCATCACAGAGGAAACAAAGAAGACAATGAAGCAGATCCTCAAGAACATCCAGGACGGCTCATTTGCTAAGGAATTCCTCCTCGACATGTCACCAGCCGGCGGCCAGGCTCACTTCAGAGCTATGAGAAAGCTTGCTTCTGAACATCCATCAGAAAAGGTCGGCGAAGAGATCAGAAAGCTCTACAGCTGGAACAGCGAAGAAGACAAGTTCATCAACAACTGATCATCTTCTTTAATAAAGCACTGATAAAAGAGGTGGGATCTGCGGGGCTTCGCCCCGTACCCCCAACGCTGATTTATAAATAAACCAGCGTTTCCTCTATTTCCATAAAATCAAATACAGCCCCGTCCCTCAGAGGGAGGGGGCTGTTTCAGTATACTGAAAGGCGGTCATTTTAATGGATCACAATTATTTCTGCGACGGAGTTGAATGGGCTCCTGCACGTTCCCTTTTCAATGCTCTCGGCATGACAAAGGAAGAAATGGAACGTCCGCTCGTTGGTATCGTTTCATCATACAATGAGATCGTTCCTGGTCATATGAATATCGACAAGATAGTTGAAGCTGTCAAGACCGGTGTTTCAATGGCCGGCGGAACTCCTGTCGTTTTCCCTGCCATAGCTGTATGTGACGGTATCGCAATGGGTCACAAGGGCATGAAGTACTCACTGGTAACAAGAGACCTCATCGCTGACTCAACAGAATGCATGGCTCTTGCACATCACTTCGACGCACTTGTTATGATACCTAACTGTGACAAGAATGTACCGGGACTTCTCATGGCTGCTGCCAGGGTAAACGTTCCTACAGTTTTCGTAAGCGGCGGTCCTATGCTTGCAGGTCACGTAAATGGAAAGAAGACTTCACTTTCAAGCATGTTCGAGGCAGTAGGTGCCTACACAGCCGGAAAGATCACAATGGAAGACGTTGAGGAATTCGAAAACAAGGCTTGTCCGACCTGCGGTTCATGTTCAGGCATGTACACAGCCAACTCGATGAACTGCCTTACTGAAGTTCTCGGCATGGGACTCAGAGGCAACGGTACTATTCCTGCTGTTTATTCCGAAAGAATCAAGCTTGCCAAGAAAGCCGGCATGGCTGTAATGGACCTTCTTAAGAAGAATATCCGTCCTCGTGACATCATGACAGAAAAGGCATTCTACAATGCACTTACAGCAGATATGGCTATCGGCTGCTCAACAAACAGTATGCTCCACCTCCCTGCTATCGCAAATGAATGCGGTATCACCATCAACCTTGACATGGCTAACGAGATCAGCGCAAAGACTCCGAACATCTGTCATCTCGCTCCGGCAGGTCACGCTTACATGGAAGATCTCGACGAGGCAGGCGGTGTTTACGCTGTACTTAACGAACTGAACAAGAAGGGTCTTATCAACACAGACGTAATGACATGTACAGGAAAGACTCTCGGTGAAAACATTGCCGGTGTGGTAAACAAAAATCCTGATATCATCAGACCGATAGACAACCCGTACTCACAGACAGGCGGCATTGCAGTTCTCCGCGGAAACCTCGCTCCTGACGGATGCGTAGTAAAGAGAAGCGCCGTTGCTCCTGAAATGCTCGTTCACAGCGGTCCTGCAAGAGTGTTCAACTCTGAGGAAGACGCAATCGAAGCTATCCGCGGCGGTAAGATCAAAGCCGGTGACGTTGTTGTTATCCGTTACGAAGGTCCTGCAGGCGGTCCTGGTATGAGAGAAATGCTCTCACCTACTTCAGCTATCGCCGGTATGGGTCTTGACAAGGACGTTGCCCTCATCACTGACGGACGTTTCAGCGGTGCCACAAGAGGCGCTGCTATCGGACACGTATCTCCTGAAGCTGTAAGCGGAGGTAACATCGCTTACGTTGAAGACGGCGACATCATCTCGATCAACATTCCTGAGTACAGCATCACTCTTGAAATACCTGATGACGAACTTGAAAAGAGACGTGCAAATACAAAGATATTAAAGAAGGAAAACATCACAGGTTATGCAAGAAGATATGCCGCAATGGTTTCTTCAGCTGACAAGGGTGCTATAATCAATAAGTTTTGATCGCTGATGCGGTAAATCCCCACCCCCCTGCCCCCCTCCCGGAGGGAGGGGGGATTCCTGAGACCATCTCTCTTTGAGAGGTGGTCTGTCATTAATCATACTAAGAAAGAGGCGCTTTAAAATAAAAAGCTCTTTAAAACAGCTCTGGTACAAGCTTAATTCACTTGTAATTTTCAGAGATATAATGAACTGCCGGACCATGCAGAGTCTGAGCAGACTTCTTAAATGCGTAAGTCATGAAGAAACACCGACTGAGGATTCAATCCTCGCATACGCCGACTTCGTTTCCGACCTCTACCGTCACCACAACGACCTCGGCACATATGTTCTCACACTTGTTTTCGAGGACGAAAACATCTGCATGATAAAGAAAGGCAAGAACGAAGAGATCAGTGAAAAGATGCTCTCCTGCCTTCAGAATGAACTTTCTGCTCTCGAAGAAATCTCACAGATATCTTCAGATGAGGTAAAGGCTCTTATCGACTACGACGGATTCCTTCCGGACTGGGACAATACGGCTTATGATTTCAGGGCAGAATACAGTACACGAATAGACAACGTTGATAAATTCGGCTACGGCATCTATGCGAAGTACTACATGTTCATCGTTAAGGACGGAAATATCGTTCCTGTCAAGCATCCGGATGAAGTCAAGCTTTCACAGCTTATCGGATATGAGGTCCAGCGCAAGATGATAATCGACAATACTCTTGCCCTTCTCAGAGGAAAACCAGCATCAAACGTTCTTCTCACAGGTGATGCCGGTACGGGTAAATCCTCATCTGTAAAGGCTATTGCCAATGAATACAGAAATGAAGGACTCAGGATCATCGAGATCAGAAAGGATCAGCTTTGCGATATTCCGACTGTTATCGACAGCCTCAGCAGCAATCCGCTTAAGTTCATCCTGTTTATCGATGACTTGAGTTTCGAATCGGACGATGACAATTTCGGTGCACTGAAGGCAATACTGGAAGGTTCCGTTTCCGCACGTACACAAAACATCGCCATCTACGCAACAAGCAACAGAAGACACCTTGTAAAGGAAAACTTCTCGGACAGAAACGGTGACGATGTACACAGAAACGACACCGTTCAGCAGCTCATCTCACTTTCTGAACGTTTTGGTCTGAAGATCTCGTTCTCAAAGCCATTAAAGGACGAATACCTGAAGATCGTTGCCGGACTTGCGGCTCAGAACGGTCTCACAATTCCGGAAGAAAAACTCTTCGCCGAAGCCGAACAGTTCGCCCTCGCCAAGAGCGGCCGCTCCGCCCGTGCAGCAAAGCAGTTCATCGATAAGATGATTGCGGAAAATACATAAGTGTATAAGCCTTCGGCGTACTTTACGCAAAACCGTCACCTCAATCAGGTGACGGTTTTTTTCGTTTACTATATTATATGTAATGTATAATTTTTTAGAATAAAACTATTGATAATACGGACAATATGCTGTATAATAATAGAAAGTATTATCTAAGGAAACACTGATTAAATCGGAAATCCGACTTCGCCGGATTTCCGAAGGTGGGATTTACGGGGCTTCGCCCTGCCCCCCCACGCTGATTTTTGAATAGATCTGTGTTTTCATAATACATTTATGATATGAGGTATTAGATTAATGGAAAAAAGATCTTTAAATAAAAGAATACTGCTCATTACGGATATTCTTATGCCTTTTCTTGCGGTTGCTCTGGTACTCTTAGCATATTTTATCTTCTCGCCTCCGAGCAGTCACGTGCTCAAACCATCGATTGACATGATGACAGGATGGATAAGCGAAGACGGTAAGGAATATTCACTTTATGATCTTCCGGCAGGTGATAAGGTGCTTACGCGGAACATAAGCAGTATTGATAAATATAATCAGAGCTTATGCCTGAAAACCGATGACACCTGGATCGAAATTGAATTTGACGGTCAGACAGCATACCGGTATGCACCTGAACAGGCTCCAGCCTACGGGGCATCATACGGATTATATATCCACATGGTATCAATTCCGTATGACGCAAATGAGATAACGCTTAAACTTCACCCTATTTACGACGGAAGACTACCGGTCGTGTCATCAGTCTGTATTGAGGAATCATCTGTTTTCATCGCAGATATTTATCACCAGGGATCCTTCTGCTTCTTAATTTGCATGATCATGTTTGCTTTCGGCATAGTAATGTTTATAATGGGATTTACTTCCCGCGAGCTCAACGCGACAAAAATGCTGAATTTCTTCGCACTCGGATCTTTTTCAATGCTGGTGGCAATGTGGTCAGCCAATGACACTTATCTGCTTCAGACATATACCAACCATCCGGAATGTGTGAAGATGCTTGCATATATCAGTCTGGTATTTATTCCATATCCACCGGTATCATTTCTGGCAAGTGCCACACACAACAGAAATTCAAAGTTTCAGCCTGTTCTGGCAGTGATGGTCGCTGTTGATCTCGCAGCCAATATCGTACTTTCGTCGTCAGGTATAGCTGATCCTCACAGCCTGCTTTACCTTTCACATATTAACATTGCCGCTTCGATGATCATGGTCATCAACCTTATTGTAACTGCAATAAAGAAAAAAAAGACAAGTGCAATATTTGTCCGTATGACACTTATAGGTATGACTGCTGCGATAATCGGTGTTGCGACAGATATGGCGCGCTACTGGATGAACCGGGACAGCGGCGAAAGCGCAAGTACATTTACTCAGCTTGGTGTTCTTATATTTATCTTCTCAGAGGGCGTATACCTTATCAGAGAACGAGGCAGACTTGCAGTTGAACGCAAGCGTGCTGAGCTCATGGAGAAAATGGCATACACAGACGGTCTTACAGAACTGGCAAACCGTGCGGCATTTCACGAAAAGGAAAAAAATATCCGCAAAAACAAAATGCCGTGCGTTATCGTCCAGCTTGACATAAACTTTCTGAAAACTGTAAATGACGTTTACGGTCATGCAGAAGGCGACAGACATATTATCGCGGCCGCAAACTGCATCAAAGAAGGATTTTCAGGTAAAGGCATATGCTTCCGTACCGGCGGCGACGAATTTGTTGTTATTGCAGACTACGCAGAAGATAAAGCCATAGATGAAATGATCGAAACAATGACTTCATCTGCTGAAGATTACAACGAAAAGGAAAAACCACCGATTCCGCTTGCAATTGCCTACGGATATGCTCCATACGATCCGGAAAAAGATGACTTTGATGATGTCGAAAAAATCGCCGACCAGCGTATGTACGAAAACAAAAAGACAATGAAAGCTGAAAGGGAAATATAAAAAAATACTGATACAGTAAATATTTACGGCTTATTTATGATATAGGGGGAAATATATGCAGTGACACCTCATCCGGGGTGTCACTATTTTTTTCATTGTTTTTTATTTGTCCTGTTCAGGGTATTGACAAGCATCCTGTATAGATGTATAATTGTATACAATAACACAATCATACAGAAATACATCAGGAGGAAAAGGTTATGAACCACACTATGCCGAACATCAGTCTCAGCAAACGCACGAATCTGCTTGACTTTGACACTTACGAATATGAAATGCAGGAAGTTGACCGTCCTGAACTCTTCCGTGAAATGTTCCCTTATTCGGAAGTTCCGAAAGTTGCTTTCAACTACCGTCATGTACCTATGAACATGCCGGAGGAAATATATATCACTGATACTTCATTCCGTGACGGTCAGCAGTCCCGTGCGCCTTATACCTCTGCGCAGATCGTAGATCTTTATAAAATGCTGCATCGTCTCGGCGGTAAAAAACGGTATCATAAGACAGACTGAGTTTTTCGTTTATTCAAAGAGCGACCGTGATGCACTCGAACAGTGCATGGCTCTCGGATATGAATTCCCTGAGATCACGACATGGATAAGAGCAAGCAAAAAGGATTTTGAGCTTGTTAAAAACATCGGCATAAAGGAAACAGGCGTCCTTGTCTCCTGCTCTGACTATCATATCTTCAATAAGATGGGACTCGACAGAAGAAAGGCCCTCGACAAATATCTCGGCGTCGTAAAGGAATGCATCGAAGCCGGACTGAAGCCAAGATGCCATTTTGAAGATATCACACGTGCAGATTTCTACGGATTTGTAGTTCCGTTTGCGATCGAACTCCGCAAGCTTTCCGAAGAAAGCGGAGTGCCGGTAAAAATACGTGCCTGTGACACAATGGGATACGGTATTCCGTATCCGGGTGCGGCACTTCCGCGAAGTGTATCCGGCATCATCTACGGATTACAGCACTACGCAGGTTTTTCAAGCGATATGCTCGAATGGCACGGACACAACGATTTCTACAAGGGTGTAGCCAATGCATCTGCTGCATGGCTCTACGGTGCCGGTGCCGTAAACTGCTCTCTGCTCGGCATTGGTGAACGAACAGGAAATGTTCCGCTCGAAGCAATGGTGTTTGAATATGCTTCACTCAAAGGAACACTGAACGGAATGGACACTTCAGTTATCACCGAGATCGCTGACTACATCGTAAACGAAACACATTACGATCTGCCGTCCATGACTCCTTTTGTGGGAAGAAACTTCAACATCACCCGTGCCGGCATACACGCTGACGGACTTATGAAGGACGAGGAGATCTACAACATCTTCGACACAACTGCACTTCTTAACAGACCGCCGCTCGTATCAGTAAGCGCATCTTCAGGACTTGCAGGTATCGCCTGCTGGATCAACAACTATTACAGGCTCTCAGGAGAAAAACGCATCGACAAGAAAAATCCTGCTGTAGCAAAAATGAAGGAATGGATCGACAGAGAATATGAAGGCGGACGTGTAACTGTGATCAGCGACGATGAGCTTGTATCACTCGTAAATCAGTATCTGCCTGAACTGAAGGAGAGATAATTATGCTGCTGGAAACAGATGACCGTTCACTGCGTATAAGGGTTTTCAACGCAATAGAAAACGCCATCCTTGACGGCGAGTACAAAGACGGCGACAGTCTCAACGAACTGAAACTTTCAAAGGAACTCGGAGTCAGCAGAACTCCGGTACGTGAAGCGCTTATGCAGCTTGAACTTGAAGGACTTGTAAGAAATGTTCCGAACAAGGGTGCTGTTGTTATCGGCGTGACAGAACAGGACATTCACGACATCTATGAGATACGCATTCGTATTGAGGGACTTGCCGCCCGCCTCTGCGCTGAAAATATCACAGATGATGAGCTGCGCGCCCTTGAACAGATAGTTGATCTTCAGGAGTTTTATCTTCTTAAGAATGACACTGAACAGATATGGAAGCTCGACGGTGACTTTCACAAGATAATCTACGATGCATCACGCAGCCGTCCGCTGCGATTCACGCTCTCAAACTTCCACAACTACATAAAAAAAGCCCGCGACATTTCCGTGCAGACGGAAGGCAGGGCTGAAAAAACAGTTGCGGAACACCGCGCAATACTTGACGCCATAAAAGATCATAACGGCGGTCTGGCAGAAAAACTGACTGCAGAACATATCTCAAATGCCGAGGATAATCTGTTTGAAAACGCAATGAAAGAATCAGAAAACAGCAGCTTAACAGAAGAATAATCAAAAACAGGTACATCGACCCGTAATGAGAAGATGTACCTGTTTTTTGAGTTATATTAAGAATACACTGATTAAATCAGAAATACGGCTTCGCCGTATTTCCGGGAAGAAGATTACGGGGCCCGCCCTGTGCACCGCACTGATTTATGAACACATCAGTTTTTAAATATAAGCATTTTCATAATATGCAGATGATCAAGAATGTTTATACAGCCGTCGCGGTTGACATCAGCAGTTTCCGGTTCCGGAAAGCTTATGCTTTTGCGCATTAAAAGATATTTACCAAGCAGAACAAGATCTTCGGAACTCACATTTCCGTCTGCGTTTATATCACCATATACCGGAAGTGTCGCCTTATATTCCTTCACAATGTTTTCTGCTAATCCTGCAGCTTTGCTTACAAAATCCGCATCGATAAAGTCTTCATCTGTATAGGTTCCGTGAGATGCCTTCGTAAAGACTGTAAAAATATACGGAACATCACCGGAAACGTAAGAACATTCATGATACACATACTGAAACTGTCCGTATTTGGCTGCGACATCATTTTTACCATCTGAAAGAACTGATCTGGAAACAATATCTGTCGAACCGCACAGGGCATCCCAGGCGGTTTTCCATGCCTCACCGTCCTTTGCGTGAAGCGCCATTTCTTTCATGGAATCATACATATAAAGAGCAGTAATATCCGGCCATCTCGGTGAAGGAGTTCCGAGTCTGACATCGTATCCCCAATCTTCCATCATGCTGTTGAATCCTTCTGTTCCGAAATAGTAAACAAGAACATCATACGCAACATTATCTGAATATCTGAGCATGTAGTCGAGAAGATCGCGAATGGTGTATTCCGTACCATCCTCGCCGTGCCTGATAATACCTGTCCCCTTGTGCCACCAGTCCGAAGTGTAGACAAAAGTATCGTCAAGCGATCTCTTTCCGGCCGACAGTTCCTGACAGACAAACACTGCATACGGAAGTTTTATCAGACTTGCACTGAACAGAGGTTTGTCTGCATTATATGAATACAGCTCCTCCCCGTCCAGTGTACGAATGTGCACTTCGCAGAAATTCTCATAATTTCTCACAAATTCATCCATATCAGAAACGGCATCCGCCGAAACCCTGTCCGGCACTGAAAAGATACCTGAAACAAAGAGAATTAACGCCAATAAAAACGAAACACCTGAATTAAAACGCCTTTTTATTTTCATATCAGCACACCGTTACAGTGATCAATTTCATGCTGGATTATCTGTGCGGCAAGTCCTGAAAAATTCTTCACACGAGGCTCGAATTTCTCATTCTGCCAGCGTACCTTTATAGTTTTGTAACGCTCCACCGGCCGCGGACCGCCGAGAAGTGAAAGACATCCTTCCTCGGTTTTGTACGGCTTTTCTCCCCTGATTATTTCCGGATTGAACATTACAGTATATTTTCCACCGTCATCAAAAACGATTATACGCTTTAAAACGCCGATCATATTCGCCGCCATTCCTATGCATGCTTCCCTGTTTGCCGTGATCGTATCAACAAGATCCACTGCAGTCTGAAGATCGTCCGCTGTCGCCGGTTCAGATTTTGCCGCAAGAAATACCGGATCGTGTACTATGTCTTTTATCATCTTAAATAACAACTCCTGATTCTGTTTTCATTCTTCCTTTATATCATAAATATGGGCAGATGTCAATAGAAACGATAATTCCCCGGATCACTTCAGATTCGGGGAATTATATTTTTCTTTCTTTTGTTCTTTTTCATTTATTCTCTTCTTTAATGCATCTTCATGCTTCGAAATTACCTGTTTAAGATGTAACCTCCCCTTGGTGCCGCCTTTATGAAACGTGATTTATTCATCCAGATCCTGTTCAGTCTGAATACTGTTACAGCGATGGATACAGCAAATACAAGTACGGAGATCACTGCAGCGTAAGCAACCGGAAAAACAGCAGCGAGCAGATCAACTAAACTATCTGTCAGTAATCCGCTGAAAACAACAGCCAGAATAACAGGTATCAGAAAATCTCTGACTCTTGAAGCACTAAACGATGCTGCAGCTCCGATCATTGAAAATCCTGCGGAACCGATAAGCAATATCGCTGCAAGTGATTCCCTTCCAAAGTTTTGGCCTGCTAAAGAAACAAACAATATGAATACTGCGATACTGACTGTATAAGATAATATCGCAGGGACCACTGTATGAAGTTCCTTTGCAAAACTCAAAGAGTAATTGTATTTGCAGCTGCTTAAATGAATCTTTATTATAAATGCCATTGGAATTATTATTGCGGTGAACGCATTCATCATAGGAATTTTAATCGACAGTACGTCAAACTTTCTGTACGATACTGAATGCAGAATCATAAAAACAGGTACAAGAAATAAAGCCATATATCCAAACACTACTAAACAAGTAAACGGTTTATTGATCTGCATAAAAGTATATTTCAGCGCTTTGAGAGTATTTTTCATTCTGCCCCTCCCTTAGTTATACCAGTGTTTTTTTCTGTAGTTTTTTAAATCAGTAAAATGTGCGAAAGGTATCATTATTACAGCGAGTATCAGTAGAACTATATGCACTGACGTAAGTTTTCCGTCTGTTATACCGACAATACAGGTACATATCAATGCATACACTCCCATAAAACCACAGAAAAGCATACTTTTCGCTATCTGGTTTTTTATCATACAGATCAGCCTGCCGACGGCCACCCCTGAAAGTGATACAAGAAAAACAGTAACGCATACTCCAAAGCAGCTGCTGACCAGATGAAAGACTGCATTTATCAGAAATACTAAAACTGAAAACAATGCATTACCGAATATACAATGAAACATCTGACCACTCTTCATCCTGCTGTAAGTGTCAAATCCACCGCATACCGAACGGAAGTATTTACCGCCGGCAGATTCTTTATAAAATTCCTGAAACAGAACCATAAAGCTCCCCAGTATACTTGTAAACCCCATAAACATAGTAAAAGTCGTTCTGCTTATGCCACTGATAACCTCACCGTCATCCGGACCAATCATTTCTCCGGATGCAGCAGCAGTTATTCTAATAAATGTATAAACCATCAGAAAAACAGAAGTTAATATGCTCCACATAATAAGTGTCTGTTTTACAGGATCAGTGCCATTGTATATCTTCATAGCATCAGAAATGCTTATTTTTGAATTATTCTTTGTCATACGCTTCCGCCTTTCTCAGTATTCCAACGCTTAACTGCTGTAAAGTCGGAATTTCGATCGCTGCGTCAAGTTCACGAAGTGCATCTGCGTCTTCTGCGAAAGCAATACCTTCGAAAATTGTTTTGTTTCCTGAGAATGAGATCATAAGATGTTTGGCCTTTTCTGCATTCTCCGCATCGCCGTGTACAAGAACGTACTTCTGCTTAAGGTCTTCAACGAATCCTTCCTCAACTACTTTTCCTTTGGACATGAACACCGCATAGTCTGTGGCGAATTCCATATCTGCAATGTTGTGTGTCGAGAAAATTATCGAACGCTCGCCGTCGCGTTCACTGAGATATTCCCTGAACAGTTCACAGAGAAGATCGCGTGCAAGCGGATCCAGTGAAGATGCAGGTTCGTCGAGTACAAGAAGATCAGTATCCCTTGCAAGTACTCCGGCCAGATAGGTTCTCATCTTGTTACCGTCTGAAAGCTTAACGATCTTCTGCTGTTTCTTCGCATCAGGATCATCGAGATTAAATCTTTTGCAAAGGTCTTTGAATTTCTTCCTGTCAAAATTATCGAATGCAGTTTCCATTGAGGCAGCGACATTTCTCAGGCTCCAGTAAACCGGTAAAAAGTCTGTTGAAGAACAGTAACCTATCCTGTTTCTGAGCTTTTCGTCATCAATATCTGTCATATTTTCAAAGTAAACTGCCTCGCCGCTGTCTTTGAAATTCACTCCGCAGAGAATATCGATAAGTGTAGTCTTTCCGGCACCGTTTGCGCCGATAAGCGCTGTTGCAAATCCGCACGGAATGCTTGCATTCACCTCACCCAGCGTGAAGTTTTTGTAATGTCTTGTTATTCCCTTTATCTCTACTGCGTTTTTCATAAGTAAATCTATTCCTTTCTTTTAGTAACAATCGAAATAGACTCCTCTAAGAACTGTACGTGCGGTTTTAGCCGGTAGACCGAGGGAATTTCACCCTCAGCCCCCTTCAGAACCGTACGTGAAACTCTCGCTTCATACGGCTCCCCACTTCTGAAAACTTACTCATGTGTTTCTTTGCCGAATTTCGCTCCAGTCGTTATTGTGTCTCCAGTACACAACGGCAAATATCATTTCAGTAATCAGAAGCCTTCCACCCTTTGCTCCAATTGTTTTCACAAGCTTCTTCGCTACTACGGCTTCTTCTGCCCCTGTTTATATCATCTCTACTTTCAGCCTCGCAACCTTTCGGTACTTGTGCTTTTCGATTAACATACATAAACAGGTTCCCCAGTTTTGCGATGAGAGCCCATGCCAGATTCCTGCCGTCTATACACCGACCACTCCGTAGCCAATAAACAGGTTTCCGCTACGGTTATCAGAACCCATGCAGGAAAGATTCCTTTTAGCGATAAAGCAGCCTAACGATGCTTAATAAAGACGGTTCAGTTGTTCAGCTCTCTGGCAAATGTCTCGCCGTATTTATTACGACTTTTCTGTGACGCTCAGTACCATGCCTTTTGGACACAGCACCTCACAGATGACTTGGTACCTTCTCCTGTAAGACGATACCGATGGTACTAATCCCATCATCTCTCACCCAACTTGTCTGGGCACACCCCGCATACAGCTCCCCTCGTCCACTTCGAACTTTGTCATTTAAATGTATATTACTTTTCCAGCTGCCCATATGTTCACATGTACTCTTGGTCTCGTAATATTTGTATTCCAGTATTCGATGAATTTTTCTAATTTAAAGCTTTTCCGTTGACTCCTTCGGTTTAACCACTTATACGTTACCCACATTGCGTGACAGTATAGTGCTTTTACCTCTTTGTACGCTCCGCTTATGCAGTAGTAATTATTTGTACCTCTGAGTTTACTATTAAGGACGTCCGTGAATACCATAATATTTGTATTTCGGTTTTCCTTTATCCATTTCTTAAGCTTTGCTTTGAAAACTTTCTTCTTTTTCTTACTGATTTTGTGTCCAACTGTATATTTGCCGTTTCGCGTTTTACCATTTACATGGGTGAATCCAAGAAAGTCAAATGTATCAGTCGTATTACTGTTTCTTCCGAACGGAAGAATTCTTGACTTGTCTTCCGCTAATTCAAGTCCGAATTTGGCGAGCCTGTCTTTTAGGAGTTCATATACTATTCTTGCTTCCTCTTCATATTCAAACATGCATACGAAGTCATCTGCAAATCTTACTATATATGCCTCTCCTTTGAGCCTTTTCCTGACCCCTTCTTCAAACCATATATCAAGTACATAGTGTAGGTACACATTTGCCAAAACTGGTGAAATCAGGCTGCCCTGTGGAGTGCCGACACTTGATTCTTCAAATATGTTTCCTTTCATGATGCCTGATTTAAGAAATCTTACAATGTACCGCAGAAAATTTTTATCTGCAATATCATGTTCAAGGAACTTCATTAACCAGTCATGATTTACATTGTCAAAGAAGCCTTTTATGTCACAGTCAAGTATGTAATTTACTTTGTTGAACATTATCAGGTCATTGACTTTCTTTATCGCATCATGCATATTTCTGTTTGGTCTGAATCCGTAAGAGATGTCAAGAAATCTTGGTTCGTATACTTCATTCAGTATATCCGCCATTACTCCCTGTACAAGTTTGTCTTCGTAGCTTGGTATCCCAAGTGGTCGTGTTTTCCCATTGGATTTCGGAATTTCCACTCTCCTGACAGGCTGTGGTCTGTATGAAAACTTCTTCATTCTGTCAAGCAGATTTCTTATATTTTCATCAAGATTCACCTCATACTGTTCCTTGGTAACCCTGTCTACTCCGACTGCCTTCTTCGCTTTCTGCTTCCTATGTTCCGCTTTCAGCGTTTCATAGTTCACATGATTGATTAACGTTTCAAGTCTGGAATGTTTAACTGACAATGTTCTTATATCTTGTTGTTTCGTTACCATGCTTTGTTTTACCTCCAGTGTATTTGCATGTTTCCCTTCAAGAAACGTGTCCGAGTTTCAGCCCTTTGCTCCATATGTTTTGCATACTTTTCAGCTACTACGACCTCATCGGACTTCTTACAGCTCTTTTTGCATCCTCATGTTGCTGGCACTTGTTTGCAATACCTTGTTATCAGGAAACTGTAAGATCTCCCGGGTACAGTTATTAACACCTTGATTCCTCGCCCATCTTTAAAACGCCGACGGTGCCTCCACATTCTCGCTTATCGAATGTTTTGTACTGGTTGCTGCCACTATGAGAGCATCACCCACCGCTTTATCGAGACTAACGACGCTAAATCGACTCAGCTTTCGCTATAGGGCTCTGAATCTTTCCTGCCTACGCTTAGCAATCCACCTCACGATGAACCACCCAAGGCTGGATACCGACTCCTTGCTAGGGTTTATCGGGATAGGAGTTTCACCTATCTAAGTCAACACTGCCGAACCGGCGCACCATAGTCATTCTCCTTTTTTAATCATCCATGTTCCATAACGTCCCCAGAATATCCAAGACCTCGGGAAGTCCCATGCCTGCTATTTTTGCCGAGTGTATCGCATCCATAAGGTTTTCCTCGACCTGCCGCATATGCTGTTCCTTCAGCATGTTCTCATCCTGTGCGTTCACATAATATCCCTTCCCCTTCGAAGCAGTGACCAGCCCTTCCACCGACAGTTCCTCATATGCCTTCATCGTGGTTATCACACTGATCTTAAGATCCTGTGCAAGTCCCCTGATTGATGGCAGCGGATCGCCGGACTTCAGCTTGCCGGTAAGTATCTGTTCCTTCAGCTGTGCGGCTATCTGCTTGTAGATAGGCTCGTTTGAATTCTGATATATCTTCAATATGTCATCCCCCTTTCAGCTTCGAACTGTTTATATGTTATATATACAGTATAGAACAGTTATATCTGTTTGTCAAGGGGGGATTTTAAATTTTTCGTTTAAAACATTTCCGGTTTTCTAAAATATTGCTCACAAGGCAAAAAGAACCGGCGTTAACAGTATAAAACCATTAACGCCGGCTGTTAATATTCTTGTTCCAGTTTCAAAACCTCTGACTTGACACACTCTCATAAGAAAACTCACTATCCTGCTATACAGAAGAAGCTGATAATCGTTTATTACTAAAAATCGAAAGAAATCTGTGTACCTCTTTTAATTGCCTCTTGTATCAGAGAGTGTAGTTTCTCTATCTCTTTATTGTTAGTTTTGCTTTTCAGATTAATCACTGTTGTTTCTGCTAAATTTAATTTATCTGATCCTATTGTTTCAGATTCAAAGTCATCAATTAGCAATTCACAGTAATTATTGAGCAGATCAAATACGCCACTCTCAAACAAGGATTTGAACTCGCTTTCAGAAAGCTTCCATTCAATCATGTCTTCCTTTGTTTCTTCTCCATAATAATATTTTTCCATTGAGTTTATGTTTTTAGATACTGATATAATTCTTTGGCTATCCATTTTAACTTCCTCGTTTTCCTGACACATCTGCCGCACTCAATACTATATTGACAGAAATCAATATATTTCTCTGGATTATCTTTAATAAGCTAATTCCCCTTAAAAATCCAGCAAGACAAAGGTACCAGGCATTCTTCGAATGCCCGGTACTATTGTAAGCTGCTGCAGGCAGCAGCAAGAGAAAAAATCAACGGGACAGATAAATCATCATTTGTCCCGTTGGTTATTTTAACATTATATAAGCACGCCGTTGCAGTGATCTGTTTCGTATAAATACAGTAATAAAAATTATAAAGCTATCGAATTTAATCCTATTTTTTTGGCAATCGCAATTATTTTGTCAGAAGAAGCACCGGTCCATTTTGCTATAGCAGATACTTTAACATTATCTTTAAGCATATTTTCAATCGTTTTTTCTTCTTTCTTGTCAGCTATTTCCTGAATCTCTTCCTTAAAAACAAATTCTACTGCTTCGCTCATTTTACCTTCCTCCTTCATTTTTTTAAATACTGTTCTGTTGCTTTCAAAAGCAGTTCTGAGCACATCTGCTAAATGCTGTTTGAGTACATTGCTGTCTGCATGAGCATACTCTGTCTGAATTTTTTCAATCTGTTTTTCAGTAGCTCCTGGAACCAGTACCTTCAGGATATCCCAATCTTCTCCCAAAACTACTGCATCAACTATCTGAAAAGGGAAAATAACAGGACCGCCTGAAACTTCATAAATTCCTTCGCTTCTTTGATTTACAGTACATCCGTTAGCTTCAAGTGCTTTCAAAACATCTCTTGGAAATCTATACTGTAAAACAGTTATAGTTACTGCTCCAAATGGAATCTCATTTACTTTTCTGTCAATGGTCATATAAAAAAGAGCGTATCCTTCAATTTTATAAATGTCATTGATATTAATTCCATCACCATATCCTTTAAACTCAAACACATTGTGTTCATGAAAGAAGCAACCAATTTCATCATTTAAATGATGATTCGTTTCTTTCTTTAATACAACTGCATCCAGTCTTGGTGGCTGTTCTCCTAAAATTAATTCTTTAATGGTTTCCATAAAAACAAATTGATCGTCATATTTTGTTTTTAGTGCGGCAACTAAACCGGCATGATAATCTATTCTGTGTTCTTCTGACAAACTATAAAACACCACCTTTTTCGTTTAGAAGTTCTTAAATCAAAATACTTTTCTATCAACTATACAATACCACAAAATCCCGATTTTGTCAAGCTGCACATAAGTGAATGCTTGTTTACGATTTTAAAGATTTCTGCATCTGCAGAAATCTCTGTAGATGCAGAATTATCACTCGTTTTGCAGTTTCCAAATACATATTTGCTTTGTTATATTTATTTATCTATCTTATCTTTTTGTCTGTCATAGATACGTCCACCTTTCTTTTGTACTTTGATGCATCTAATCTCTTTGTATCTCACCTCGATACATATGTCAAGGTGCGATATATCAGTTTGGAAGAATACACAAAAGCCTGATCGGTATTTATGCATTTCTTACATTAAGACTCTTGCTTAGATTGATTAGCACCAAATTATAATAGTACCAGGCATTCAAAGAATGCCTGGTACCTTTTTATTCGTCCTGCAACAAAAGGCTTTCTTACCGAAAAAAAGAGAATATCCAGCCATAAACCTTAAGAACCGGCGTTAACAGTATAAAACCTTTACGCCGGCTCTTCTATCTATGAACTGAAATTTATCTGTTCAATACATTCGATTATTTATTTTTCATAAATCCGATAAAACTGATGATAAACCGGTGTCAGGCCGCCGTATTTTCCGGTGCTTCGTATTCCGTATATCTCATCAGCACTGAACGGCAGTGTTTCAAGATTTTCTCTGGTAACAATGATATAATAATTATTACTGAACTTTACAGCCTCAGCAAATTCTTTGCTTTTAACGAATTTATTTCCTTCATCTATGAACACAAGTGCATTATCACAGCCGGCAAGCTGTTCTTTCCACAGATTACCCGACAGTACACGGCAGCTTACATCACAGTACAGTTCAACACCGCTGTCTTCGCCCTGCTCGTTGTATTCCCGTATCATTTCAACAAGAGTGGTTTTTCCTGTTGCGCTGTCGCCCTTAAGTACTGTAATATTCCTTTTTATTTCAAATTCATAACGCAAAGATCCGTTCTGGAGCTTAACATGATATTTTCCTTTCATCAGACAAACCTTCCTGCTTTAACGGCCAGATCGTACATATTATGAACCGTTTCACCTGTATTCATTATTTCAACATCAAACTGTCCGTCGCCAAAATCCATCAGATGTCTGAGATTAATGACAACATCTTTTTTCCCTGCCCATTTCCAGAAGCCATCGGGCACAGTTATCACCGCAGTTTGATGCATTAAAAACTTTATCATTTATCTGATCAATAAGAATAAGTGTCTTTACTCCTCCTGAAAGGGAAACAGGCGCTATTATCCCCATTACCGGACTTGAAACCGCACCGTTTCCAAGAACTTCAGACTTATCAACATCTTTTATCATCTTCACTGTACGATCATCTTCCATCCAGCGAGGATTAAAGCGATTTTTAAAGTAAAGAGAAGTATTATACACGGCATTTTCCATTTCGCCGAAAAATATTTTTAACATTTCCTTTTCCTCACATCAATTCGAAATGACTATTTAATAATATTATACTATTTTTCAGTTTATAAGTCTATATTCGAAAAATGTTTTTCGGGTACATTTTCGGGATATATATGTCCCAGTTTTTATTGACTTTTAATTTTCCCTATGATATCATAATATCAGCATACGAACTGCGATCCGAAAGGAGTGAATATATTGAACAGAAACACCGGTACTATCATACTTAACCGTGAAAAGTTTATCGACGAAAACACGCCGGTCACAAAGAATTCGCTTTCATGCTTCTTCAGTCTTAAGCTTAAGGAATTATCGAATAGGCTGGGTAAAAAGATCACCAAAAAAGATATCGCCGACATGGTCGGAATTAGCCATGAACTGTTCCGCAAAATGATAAACCGTGAAAAGGCCACAAAGAAACGCGACTGCATTATAGCTGTATGCGCCGCACTCAGACTCGATACATTCGATACCGATCTCGCGCTGAAGCACAACGACTGGATGGAACCGCTCGACGACTACAACGTCCGTGATGAACTCATCATGAACATTCTCGATAATCTTAGCGAAAATCCTAAAACGGCTGATGACAACATGAAGATCATTCCGGAAATAAACGCAGCGCTGGTCGCAAACGGTTTCCCGGAACTTGATATCATAACCCACCGGAACACTGACAGGGAGAAGAATTATCCGTTCAGTCCGGTAAGAAAGCATTTCCAGTGTATCATCGGCGGCGTCACACGTTACACTGATCCTTACTTTTTCATGGATCTTCTTTACGACGTGGATAATTTCCACACCATGAGAACAAGCATGGAACTTGAAGGCGAAGGACGTCGTACCGAGCTTACAGTAAGCTTCCGCGAGCCTCATGATTCATTCGGTGAAAACTGCTTTGTAAGCTGTCTCAGAAAAAAGGTCGCTCCTCCCGAAAAGATATATTCGGTATACACTTATCCTGACGATGAACACGATGCCGAAACACGGGAGTACACCGATATTTCCGAAACCGGTATATTCAGAAAAAGCTTTGCCGAACTCGAAAAAACCGAAGCAGCAGAAAGAAGGAAATTCTACAGTACGATAAACGACAGCCGCAACTATGAAAAACGTATGGCGGCAAAAGTTATCGGAAACAGGCTGCACATCTTCTACGAGGAATACAACTACTATCTGCCGGAACTCGGTGAGTACTGCCTCATGGATCTGTGCGGCGGCGAATTCACTCTTTCTGTTTCAAACGAAAGCCGTTTCATGTTCATGTATCTTCCGGAGGAAAAGTACAGAAAAATATACGGCGAACCGAACTTTACGGTTACCGAGGAATACACATCTGTCGGGGACATTGAAGATTCAGCCTACGTAGTTACCGAAGTCGGACCGTACGAATCATACCGCGAGGCCGAGATACTTGAGTTAAGAAAAATGACCTACAGAAAAATGAAATCCGGCATAAAATCTCTTGTAAAAAAGATGAAATCCGGTACCGCACACATCTGCAGTCCTGATGTTCTGTCAGAACTGGATGAGAATTTTATCTTTGACTATCTCGGACTGAACGCATCAGAGACCGCACGCATATGCGCCGCTGAAAACGCCGGAAAAAAAGCAGATATAACACTTTCAAACGGAATGAAAGCTGAACTTGATGTATCTGATCTTCTTAAGGGATTTGAACTCGGCCTTAAGAGCATCGACGGGATCGGTCATTTTCTTCTGAAAAACGGAACACTCGATATTAAAGAAATACTGGAAAAGGAGTAATCATTATGCAGTCAAATGTTGAAGCTCTTCGTGAAGCAGTTCTAAGTTCAGAAAACATTGTATTTTTCGGAGGCGCCGGTGTATCGACCGAAAGCGGGATTCCTGACTACCGCGGTCCGAAAGGGCTCTACACCCAGAAAAACGGAAGATGCGCTCCCCCTCCGAGTCTGAACATGAGACTGTTCAAGGATAATCCTGATGATTTTTATGACTATTACCGGAAAAACATGCTGAGCTGGAATGCCGAACCCAATGCTGCTCACTTAAAGCTTGCCGAACTTGAAAAAACAGGGTAAACTGAAAGCCGTTATCACCCAGAATATCGACGGTTTACACCAGGCTGCCGGAAGCAGAAACGTCATTGAACTCCACGGAAGCATGAAAAGCAATCAATGTATCCGCTGCCGCAAATCATACGACATATCTGAGATACGTGCGACAACCGGAGTACCTCACTGCAAAATCTGCGGTGGGCTTATCAAGCCGGACGTGATCTTCTTCGGTGAAAAGCTGGACAAATCGGTTATAAACAAGGCAAAGAAATACATACGCGCAGCCGACATGCTCATCGTAGGCGGCACTTCCCTCGTAGTGAATCCGGCTGTCAGCCTTATCTACGAATTCAAAGGCAGAACTCTCGCTATAATAAATCTTGCCCAGACCGGTCTTGACGGAAGAGCGGATATCGTGATACACGACAAGATCGGTAAGGTTTTATCCTCGATTTGATCTTTAAATCGTCAATACAGCTTCGCCGTATTTCCAGATGGGAAGACTGCGGGGCTGTGCCCAGTGTCCCAGGCTGATTTATGAATAAATCAGCATTTCCATAAAAACACAGAACCCGCTGCAGCAAGTGCACAGCGGGTTTTGCATTATATCAGGACATGAACTTTTTTCTGTACTGGTTAGGTGTATATCCCGTCATCTTTTTAAACTGCTGCATGAAATATTTTTCATCATCAAATCCGCATTTTTCCGATACTGCAGATATATTGATGCCGGCAGATACCAGACAGTATTTTGCATAGCGGGTTTTAAGCGAAATGATATCCTGATGGAAACTAACACCGAAATTCTTTTTGTAAACCGCACGGAAATATCCGGTACTGATGCATAATTTTCTGCAGGCATCCTCCGCTGTGATGTTTTTTTCCGGAGCAAGATAGATCTCACTCCTTAATTTCTGAAGTTTCATGTGATCAGATGAAGCGGGTCTCTTATTTTCCGTTTTAAAACCGGCAGCCTGTTCGGCTTCGCTCAGACATGAATCAAGCGTGTTACCCTCCGTATTTCCGTAATACAGTTTTGTAAAGCAGATACCGTCACCGTATATCCCGTTTTTTCTGAAAAATCCGTAAAGAGATGTATTCAGCTTTTCAAGGACATCCTCCGGAAAGCTTTTGTCACTGGTCATTACTCCTGAAACGGCAAACAGACTGTCACTTATCCGTCCGCACGTACAGCCGAAAAAGGATGCTGTTCCGGATATGACTTCACTCACTCCGTCTGTGACAAGATTTTCAGACTCAAAGTCATTTGTATCTGAAACGGGTACTCCCTGCGAGATCTTAAGTGAAACCGCAATAATAAAAAACGAATCTGCATCTTCGTTTCTTACGGCAATATTCATTTCATTTATAAATCCTTCGCGGTTATTCATACCTGTACGCGAATCACGGTATTCACTCAGGTTCTGGCAGCGCATAAGATAATTTATATCATTTTTCATGCGCAGAAATTCAAGAGCATTGGCAGCAATGACATTCCACTTACGGAACGATTCACCGAAACATCCGACTTTATCGTAACGGATTATCATATATCCGAAATCCTCATCCATGAAATAGACCGGGCAGCAGTAAAATGCATTCGGTTTATCCGGGTCGACTATGATATCAGGAAACATTTCATCGCGCGAAAAATGAACAGGTTCAGTAACCCGGCCGTATATGTCGACAATACTGTAAAGAACAGTATCGGCTGAGCCGGAATTATTTTTCCCGGAAGATCTGCCGGCAGAAACGCACCATTCGTCATAAAGACACAGAAAAAGACCTGAAACGTCCGGTATGAAATACGAATGTCTGCGCAGTGCGTCGATAAGATCCTGTATATTACGCGACTCCGTCAGAAACTGCTCAAGCATTCCCGTATCGTTGAGTGAAGCATAGTACGACTGTTTCTTCTTTTCATTTATCTCTGCCGCAACATCCCTGTGATCCGCTCCGCATGTACAGGTATCTCCGGGGATGAACCTGCTTTGCAGCTGTGAATTCAGCGGTACTTTAACTCCGCATACCTTTTCGTAAAGCAGAGCAGCCGCCTTTCTGCCAAGATAAGTACGGTCGCGGTTCCAGGTGGAAAGCACGGGATAATGCTCCATTCTGTCTCCGGTGTATTCATATCCGGTCACGGTAATATCTCCGGGTATCTTCACCCCGTGGGCAGTCATCACATCACAGAATGCGTATGCCATATAGTCATTCGCACATACAAGAGCTTCCGGCATTTTCCGCCTTCCTTCAATATAATCAAGAGCAGTCCTCTCACCCGAAGAAGTCCAGAAATCACCGTATATCACACGGCTGCTGTCGAATTCAATACCGTGTTCTTCAAGTGATCTGCGGAAACCGGTGATCCTGCTCTGTGCGTCTTCCGAATCTTCGGGACCGGTAAGAAAATCGATTTCCTTAAAGCCGTGGACTTCTGTCAGATGATCGGTTATACGCTTTATATCTTCCGCACTGTCACTGTTTACAGTATCGTACCCTGTTTCACGTGCTCCCACACTTACACACGGTCTTCCGGAAGAGCTTATTTTGTCAAGTACGCTCTTTCTCAGATCACCGTTCATAAAAGCATCATCAGTAAAGATCATGCCGTCCGGTCTTTCCGAAACTATTCTTTCGTAAATGCTGTTTTCATGAGTAATAAAATCATTGTATTCCGATGCATTGTAGATATTCGAAATAACTGCCACATCAGTATCCATATCAAACGCCTGTGATATGATGCCTTCAAGCAGACTGCGCTGCTCCGATGCAGATGCACGTGCCGTCACTACAGTAAAGAGTTTTTTTCTGTTCATATTTCACACCTTTAAGTCATGGTATTATCCCCTGTTGTCTCTTTCTCTTAGTATATCACGGATACTGAGTATTTTCAATCGTATATGTAAAATATTCATTTTTCACACCTTACATACACAATTATGGTTGTGAATAATCTTCATATATTATATAATCATAACTGCAGGAAACAAACGGTTTCCGTCCGGACATACATTATTATTGTAAGGAGTGTAAAGTTAAATGACAGGAAAAAGACTCACAGCATTTTTCACTTCACTTGTAATGTTCGTAATGATCATCATTCCTTCCGTGCCGCAGGCAAATGCAGCAGAAGCAATGAGAGACATTACGACAATGGAGCTGGTACGCGATATGGGGATAGGTATCAACCTTGGCAACACACTTGAAGCATGCGGCGACTGGGTAAACGGAAAAACTCCGGCTGACTATGAAACGGCCTGGGGCAGCCCTGTTGTCACTGAAGAAATGATCAGAGGCTACAAAAATGCAGGATTCGGGGTTCTGCGAATTCCGGTAGCATGGTCAAACCTGATGAAGGACGACGGCAGTTACAAAATCAGTCCTGACTATATGGCCAGAGTTACTGACGTAGTTGACTGGGCCATCGGTTCAGGATTGTATGTAATTATAAATATCCACTGGGACAACGGCTGGGTAAACACTTTTCCGGAAAACAAGACCGAATGCATGAAGCGTTTTGAAACAATGTGGACACAGATCGCTGATAACTACAAAGACTACGGTGATCACCTCATGTTCGAATCGCAGAACGAAGAACTCGGCTGGGAAAAGCTCTGGAACAGATGGGCCGGAAATGACGGCAAGACTGAGTCATATGCACTTGTAAATGAGATCAATCAGAAATTTGTTGACGTAATCAGAAAATCAGGCGGCAACAACGCAGAACGTCACCTGCTTATCTCCGGCTACAACACAGGCATCGACGTAACATGCGATCCGCTCTTTAAAATGCCTTCCGACCCGGCAAACAGAATGGCCGTATCAGTTCATTACTACTCACCTTCCACATTCGCTATTCTCGAAGAAGATGCTGACTGGGGAAAAGCGCAGTCAACATGGGGAACTGCAAAGGAAGTCGAAGATCTTAACAATGAAATGGACATGATGAAATCATCATTCGTTGACAAGGGCATACCGGTAATCATCGGTGAATACGGCTGTCCGACAAAGAACAAGGAACCGGAATCAGTAATGAAATTCCTCACTTCAGTATGCGAAGCAGCTTATTCAAGAAATATGTGTCCTGTTCTCTGGGATACTCCTGGCGGAAGATACGACAGACTTGAATGCAGAATGGCTGACAAGGAACTCGGCGAAAAGCTCTGTGCCATTGCCGGTACAAAAGCAAACTACACCGAAGACACACTTGAATCAGTTACATACAAAACCGAAGAACTGAAAAAGAATTCAAACGGTGAATACATCGTTCCTCTTGGCTCCAATGCCAAAAATCTTAAAAAAGCAATAATCACTCTGAGCTGCACATCATCTGAAAATTCCGGCTGGTTCTGCGGAGGCGGCGGTCTTACATTTGACAGTGTAAAGACAGCAGACGGAAAGAAGTTCTGGAGCAGCAAGGGATTTAACTACGACGGCGGAAAGGAAAAAGTCCTCATCACATTTGACGGCAAATTCAAAGATGACAAGGACAACGAATTTGACGCTGAAATAAACTGCACCGAAGCCGGCCTCGTCGACTGGTGGCATTCATCAGAAAAGTACCCTGAAGGCGGCGACGATGTAAGCTGCGAATTCAAGGCGATCACACTTTACTACGACGGCGATCCGGGCACGATTACTGAACCGGAAGCCCCTGAAGTCATCAAAGGCGACACCGACTGCAACGGTACTGTAAACACAAAAGACCTTGTAAAGTCCATCGACATGATCATCGGCAGAACTGAAGCCAGTGAAGAATCATTAAAAAATGCCGATATGAACGATGACGGAAAAATAACTGTCATCGACATTATAATGTTAAAAAATGTACTGATCAGATGATCCGTACAAAACACAGATCCTGAACCGGTCTGAAAATCATCCTTTATCCGATATTATCTATACTTTACATACACGGGTATTCAATCCATCCTAAAACGACGTTTTCTGATAACCCAAATCTCTTCAAAAAACGTCACCAGCCACTGACCAGAGCATTCACGGTCAGTGGCTGGTTTTCTTTTAATGAACGCCTGCGGCGTACTATCTTAACAGGGGCTGTTAAGAAACTACCGTTTTAAAAGGTAATAATCATCACTTCGTGCTGATTATTGCTATTAAAAAATGGAAAATGAATTTCGATGATAATCGAGATTCATTTTCCATTTATTTTTTCGTTTTTAACATGAAATCGTCTCTGTTTGTTGAAAAAACAGGCGCAAAAATCCTGTACCAAAAATATAATAATTTTTTTGGCACAAATATGGTATATATTTTTTCTGTCTCAAGCCGCTTTCATCATCTTCATTCTGCTGAGATGATACTTGTGAAGGTTAAAACCAATACAAATAAGGCCGAATTCCAGCATAACATCATCAAATCCACGTCTTCTGAGTCTTTTGTAATTACGGTTCCATTTGATTGTTCCGAATGCGCCTTCAGACTGGATACTACGGTTCATACGTAAAAGTGCTCCCTGGATACTGTTAAGATTACCAAGCACTTCTTCATGAAATGATGTCAGTTCTTCATTGATGCTGATGATTCTGTTTCCGGAACCTTTATGACATTCAGTTCTGTGTTCGCAGCCCTCACAATTTTCGCACTGATAGTATTCCTGTGTCCTGCCGTACTGATTTCCTTTTACAGGAGCACTTTTAAGATAATTAAACTTTCTGCCTTCAGGACAAATGAGTTTTCCATTTTCGTCTGTTTTAAAGTTTACTGCCCGATAAGGATCGTTATGATATTTTTTGTCCTTCATTTCCTTATTGAACATAGTAAATTTCATATATTTTTTCATTTCGTGCTGCTCACAGAAAAGATAGTTGTTGTAACTGCCGTAACCCGCATCCGCTACAGGATATTCAGGCCAGAATCCATATGTATCATGAAATCTGGTCATCAGTGGCTGAAAGCAATCCATATCTGAAGCATACTGAAATACGTCGTATATTGCTACATAGCCGTCGCAAATTCCAGCCTGAAAATTATACGCTGGAAGAAGCTGATCATTTCCCATATAGTCACGCTTAACTCTCATGAATGTAGCTGCTTTGTCAGTTTTCGAATAACTGTTTCTGTGTTCACCGCATGTCGAAATATGTTCGGCGTATGTTTTTAATTTTTCAGTGTATTCAACCAGCAAATCATAGTATCTTTGCTCAGGTGTTTTTCTTTTTCCTCTGCCGTAAACAAAATCTTTTGTATCAAGTTGGGTCACTTCAAGGAACCTTTCACTGATAACTTCAAGGTAATCTATCGCATATTCTTCGCGCGTTTCAAATTTCACCTGATAATATGACAGTACGCATTCGTTTATGGTATCAATCAAATCTGTAAGTTTAACGAACAGTTTTGCTCTGCTTCTTGTGCATGCTTTTTTCCATACCCAGGTATATTTATTCGCATTAGCTTCAACCTTGGTTCCATCGATGTATACATGATTCAGGTCCACATTTTCTTTTTTGAAAATATAACTGTTCATGTCATCCATGATTTCAGGTACACTCTTTTTGAGATCATATTTTATGAAATTTCCGATGGTAGCGTAACTTGGTACTCTCATATCATCAAGTATCCACATGAATCTGATATCAGTTTTACACAATTTTTCTATGTCTCTTAATGATACATATCCTGATTCCATAAATGCAAACAGTACTACCTTCAGAAGTTTTTCTGAGTCATATTTCGGGCGACCTGTAATGTAGTCCTTCTCTACAAAATATTGTTTTAGGTCAACATGATTCAAAACTTCAATGAAAGTATACACTGGATCGTTAATATCTATAATTTTCGTGTAATCCACTGGTAATCTCAGCTGGATTGGTGTATAATAGTTCTCAGTGATATTCATGATGTTGTAATATGATTATATCACTAAATGCAGCTGTGCGTAAAGCATAGTTGCATTTTTTTATTGTGCCGAAGGCACCACCATTTTTTATGAATGCCTTCGGCGTACTATTACCAGAAAAGGCACCCCTTGGGTGCCTTTTGAGTAAGCTGTTTTTTAACAGCCCCATTTTTTATTTATACACGTTATCAAATTGAAATATAATATTTGCACGCAGTCGATAAAGAATAATATTTGTTTCGGTTCGATTAGCTCATTTATCAGTTAACACAGTGATTTATTGAATTTAATCATTGACAAACGCAAATATTTGGATTATAATAATCATATAATTTTGGAAAGGCCTTAATCATCACCCACCAACAGGAGGAGTACACATGAATAATAAGTCTGTAATAGAAAATCCGGAACGTTTAAAAGCACTGTAAATAAAACAGTTGAAGAAATGCCTGATGATTTCATCATTAAACCATTCATCATTGCAAACCGTGCGGAGGTGAAGAATATGTTATTTGAAGAATATGACGAAGAAAAATACAAGAACCTCTTTATTGAGGAAGGAAGAGAAGAAGGGCGTGTAGAAGGACGCGAAGAAGGACGCGAAGAAGGACGTGAAGAAGGACGTGAAGAAGGAATTGCTGAAAACCGGATTTCTACCGCACGCAACCTGCTTGCCAGTGGTGTTTCAGATGATATCATTATCAACTGCACCGGCATCGATCCTGATGAATTTGAAAAGATCAAAGCAGAAACTGAAAAGAATTAAATTGATTATCAGTCTGCTTATCGTATATTCGTAAAATCAACCCTGCTCAAGTGAGCAGGGTTTTCTATTGCGCCAAAGGCGCAACCATCTTAAATGAACGCCTTCGGCGTACTATCGTAACACAGCCAGTAATTTTTTACAAATAAAACATCCCCCCTGAAGAAGCCATAGGCTATTGACAATAATTCGGTAAACCGTTATAATTTTAATTGAAAGGGGCGATAACTATGATCATTAATGAACAACTTGAGAAAATAAAAATGACCAAATATCGACTTAGTAAAGAAAGCGGCGTTCCACAGGCTACGATCAATGATATCTGCAGTGGAAAAGCCAATCTTGAAAAATGTTCTGCAGGAACGCTTTACAAAATTGCAAAAGTACTGAACTTGTCAATCGAATCAATATTAGAATCGGAAAAAGAAAGTGAACGCAGCTCCTTTGAAGTATTCAAGAGTAATACATGTCATTATGTAAAAGACATGGGAGATTTAGATTTTATTATAAAAGTTCTGGAATCTGATGAAATAAGAAAACTTTATGAAAAACACTGGTTTCCGGAAGCTTTATACCTGCTTGCAATGATAGATTATCTTTCAAGAATCAATGAAATTCCTCTTTGCACGAGATATAACGATCTTCGGGCAAGCAAACTTGAACGGCCATTATATCCAGTTGGCGTACTGATCAGCAGCGAAGTAATGCACACTGATGAACCTCTGCATACAGCAGAAAAAAATTCAATTCCTGAATTCAGAAGATTTAATATCATTGAAAGTGAAGTGAGAAACGTTGTTTGAGAAGCCGTTCACAAAAGAAAACCTTGATCAGTATCTTAAAGAACTCGCCAAGGAATTCAGGAAACTAAACGGTAAGACAATACCAGCAGATATTGTACTGATAGGCGGCGCTTCCGTCGTTATAAACTATGGATTTCGAAACATGACATACGATATGGACGCAGTTATCAATGCTTCTGCATCCATGAAAGATGCTATAAATCATGTTGGTGACAAATACAATTTACCTAATGGCTGGCTGAATACTGACTTTATGAAAACTACTTCCTATTCAACAAAGATAGTTCAGTATGCAAAATATTATCGAACTTTCTCAAATATAGTCACATTCCGCACAATTGCCGGAGAATACCTGCTGGCAATGAAACTTATGGCTGGAAGGCAGTACAAATACGACTTGTCTGATGTTATCGGAATTCTTTGGGAACATGAGAAATCATCCACCTCAATATCACTGGATCAGATCAAAAAAGCTGCCGCTGATCTCTACGGCTCTTATGATAAACTGCCGGAATATTCAAGACTTTTTATTGAAAAAATAATTGCAGAAAAAGAATATGAAAAAATATATGAAAAAGTACGCAATATGGAATCAGAAAACAAAGATATTTTACTGGATTTTCAGGATGAATATCCCGGTGTTACTAATACCGATAATATAAATGATATTATAGCTGCTGTTAGAAAAAAGAAAGAATCAGAAAATCTGATAAAATAGTAAACTTACTTCTCGAATTTTCATGTTTCACCCCTGCTCAAACGAGCAGGGGTTTCTATTGCGCCGCAGGCGCATCCTTTTAAACGGAACGCCTTCGGCGTACTATCGTAACACAGCCAGGTCACTGACCTGGCTGATTTTTTATTTATACACGTTATCAAATTTAAATATAATATTTGCACGCAGTCGATAAATAAAAATATTTGTTTTAGTTCGATTAACTCATTTATCAGTTATCGCAGCGATTTATTGAATTTAATCATTGACAAACGCAAATATTTGGATTATAATAATCATATAATTTTGGAAAGGACTTAATCATCACCCACCAACAGGAGGAGTACAAATGAACAATAAATCAGTAATAAAGAATCCTGCACGTTTAAGAGCATTACTTATAGAAAAGATTGCATATTATAAAACTTTGTCTCCTGGTCGTTTCTTTCGGTCACTTTCCATGGAGGAAGCAGCTAAAGAACGTCGATTTCAATTATTAAACACCCAGAAAACAAACAAAGAAAAACAAATGTTTTCTTTTCTTACAGAACTTGTAGTAGATAAAAAACTTTCAATATACCAAGCTGCTAAATTTGCAGGAACAGATACGGTAACATTCAAATATGAATTTCAGGCAATTATAGAGAGAAAAATGCGCGAAGGAACCAATAACACTAATTTAGAATCCACAGATAAAGAAATAATTAACGATTCTGAACTCAAACCTATTATAATGGATCATATTGAGGATGGATATTCCATTCCTGTCATTGCTGCTTATACATCAAAAACTGTTGAAGAAGTTGAAGAAATAACAGGTTTAAAATCTGAAGTTTCACAGTTGGAATACGATATTATAAACGATCTTATATATTTAAGAGAAGATGATAGAAAAGAAGTTATTTTAGCAACTTTAATTGATCTGATTTATGAAGGAGTACTGGATGCTTCAGAAGCTGCTGAGCTGATACGAATGCCCTTTGAGGATTTCTTAAATGAAAGTGGATTAAATGATAAATGTTCATCTGACGGAACCCTAATGATAAGAACAAACACAGATAAGATTATCGACAATTGTATGAACTGTCTTGTTTCAAATGTGAATACTACCGATTTAGAAATTTTCTACTATCTTATAAAGAAAAATTTTTATGATCTTACCGAATGGTTAGATAACTACTTTGATGAAACAGATAGCAAAGAAAACAACACCGACTATGATAATAGTTATGATGATGAACCTATTGAAGGATTTGACATCTATAAAGTACTCAGAGATAGCGAAACTAAAGGCTTTAAAGAAGGTCGTGAAGAAGGCATAGCCGAAAACCAAATTACTACCGCACGTAACCTGCTCGCCAGTGGTGTTTCAGATTATATCATTATCAACTGCACCGGCATCGATCCTGATGAATTTGAAAAGATCAAAGCAGAAACTGAAAAGAATTAAATTCCAACGCAAATGGAACGCCTTCGGCGTACTATCGTAACACAGCCAGGTCGGTGGACCTGGCTGTAACTTTTTTATATCTCAATTCCAATATTCAGTTCAGAATATACAAGAACAATTAACGCAAATCACTGTAAACAGTTGAAAAAGCACTGATTAAATGGTATAATTAAGACAGAAAAAGCAATTTGAAAAATTTACATATTTTTCTTTTACTTATATTGACATCTAGACTTGAATATGTTATACTAGATTTGTAATTAAATTCTATAATTATCATTTTCAAGGAGATGTGCTAAATGAAAATTATCAATATGGTTTATGACAGATCATTCAAACGAATGCTCACACTGTCAGAAAAAATGCTTGTCAAATTAGTTAACAAAGTCTTTGATAAGCAGTTTCCGCTTAATTCCAAAGTCACTTATCTTGATAGAAACAGTAAAAAAGCAGATGGTTCAAAGCTCGAAAAAGATCTTTACTTCTCAATCTGCGGTGAACGATTTCACATCGAAGCGCAGGCTTATCAGGATGATATGATCATCAGACTTTTCGCTTACGCAGTGTCAAGTACGCATGACGGATATGAAATCGTGGATGATACCCATTCAGTATTCAGAATGCCTATGCAGGCTGTTGTTTTCCTGAAAGACACAGATCGCTCAAAGGATAAGCTGTATATAAAACTTATTCTTCCGGACGAACAGGAAATTGAATACTCCGTTCATGCAGTCAGAGCACTCGGCTATTCACCGGCTGAACTTGTTGAGAACGACCTGGAAATCCTTCTTCCGTTTCAGATCATCCGACTCTATCGCAGAGCCAGGAACTATGATAAATATTCATCTGAAACCAAAGAAAAATTCCTCGCTGACTTTTCAGAAATGTGTAATGAAGTAGTTACTACAATCGACCGTTTACACGATGCTGGTAAAATAACTAATGATGAATACCATGAGATGCTGGATATAACCAGAACACTTGAAAAGCATGTATATAAACACGTCAATGATATTTTCACTAAAGGGGCTGATAAAATGTTACAGGATAAATTTATGTTTGCCAGTGATGAGCTGATTGCTGAAGCAATCGCTGTGAAGGAACAGGAACTTGCAAAAGCAATGATTCTGAATGATGAGCCGCTTGAAAAAATAGAACAGTACACTGGTCTGAATGTCGCTGCGCTTAAACCTATAGCTCAGACACTTGGGAAAAAGCTTGTTGTTTAATTGAATATTTCTTAGTATGGCGACTGTAAGGAATTAACACTCCTTACGTCGCTTTTTTACTAAGGATTTATATCTCCACCCCATTAAACTTCAGCAGCTCCCTCGCCGTATCGACTGAATCCACCCCCGTTTTATTCTTCACCGGCGCAAACTCCTTCTTTCTGTCCACTTCATACGCCAGACAGTCATCCTGCAGTTTTATCATATCAAGCACAAGCGTCTCGAACTTGTAGGCATTCGGTTCCTCTGGTGTTACGATCTCGCCGTTCTCATTCATGTACTTTATCTTCTTGAAAGCACGGTGAAGAGGAAGTTTTACTGTCAGGGTCTTGTTAAGTTCATCGACACGGAAAAGATAATTCAGAATAACACCGTAGTTGTACGAAAGCGTACCGTCAGCTTCACGACTGTTACGCATTTCATCGGTCATTTCATAGTATTCGACTATAGACGGCCTGCCGTCTTCAAGGCAGAGCACACCGACCTTTTCGTCAGGATCTGCCTTGGCTACTACCTTCGCACCGGATACCTTTCCGGACTTTATGACTGCACCTATAAAGCACGGATCTGCTATCCTCTGAAGTACGTTATCAACGGCGAATACATTCAGCCATTCGATACCGGTTTCTTCAACGACCTTAAGCATTCCGGTCTTCGCCATAGATGCATACCATCCGCCGTTCCCGTTCGGAGCTGTGGAGATCTTTCCGGGAGCTGAAAGCATGAGCTTACCGTTTGTATCCACCGTAGGAAGCTGTTCCTGAACGAAGAACCATACGTTGTCGCTGTTATAGCCGAAATAATCATGCGCTTCGAAAAATTCGCGTGTCTCCCTGTTGTTATCCACACTCGTCATGACAAAAAGCGGCACCCACGCTCCTGCTTTCTTCGTCACTTCGAGAAGATTACCTATAAGGCACTCGAATATATACAGTTCCCGGTCCACACCGATATTGAACATCCCCTTCGGATGGTCAAAACCAAGCCTGCTTCCCTGCCCGCCCGCAAGGAGAACTGCACCTACTTTACCAGCTTTGATAGCCTTAAGACCGGCTTCAGTATACTTTTCCCTGTTCTCTTCGATCTGCTTAAGTGTCTTTGCAAACAACGGATCAAAATCACCGCGCTCCTCACCTGCCTCACCGGCACTCAGAACTGAAAGATCCAAATCGTTGATACTGTTTACCATTTCAAGCTGGTGTTCTTCAGGAAGCGATGCCAGATGTTCAGCTATGTGCTCCTGATGAAGGATGTTTAGGATTTTTGTTGTTTTATATTTCATATTTTCTACCTCGCATTTCATAATTTTTCCATACGTTTTATACACACGTTTATTCAGCCGTATTTTTTCGTACTTTGGGTAAAATTAATTTTGCGCTACAATATAGACATTGTTATTTTTATGTGATATTATAATGATAGACTACACAGCTAAAGAGATAATACAGAAAAAACTATATATTCTTATTCCGTTTTATCTTTTCAATTACGAGAAACAGTTTAAAGAATGCAATGATGATGATCCTGAAAAACTTGAAGTTATTCTTAATGACCTAAGATATCTCGAAAAAGAGCTAAACGCTCTTGTGAACAAAGGAAAACTTGATTCACTGCACCAGAAAGCCATAGAGAATTGCACAAAAGCCGTTTCAGATCAGCTTGCGCACAACTATGATAATGTAAGAAAAGGAGTTGATGACATTATGGTAGGTCCAATTTTAAATCTTGATATCTTCAGAATTCATGACGAGGCTTTTGAAGAAGGCATTGAAATAGGCAAAACAGAAGAAAAAAGAAATACTGCACTTAATTTGCTTAATACCAACGTTTCAGTTGATATTATTTCCCAATGCACCGGACTCTCTTTGGATGAAATCAATAAACTTAAGGAAAGCGTAAACAGCGAAGCATAAGCTTAGAAAATAAGTATATAATCAGTTGCGACTGTAAGGAACCAAACCCTCCTTACGGTCGCTGTTTTCTATCCCCTGCGAAGAACATCTCATCTCTCTCCAAAAAAGTAGTTGCGGCAGATATCCAGACTATCATAGGGAAAATTGAGAATTTCAGATTCTGCCGCGGTTTTATGAGTATAATTGCAAATAGCGTTAATTAGTTCTTCTGTTGAAAAGAACGTTATAAATCACTGTAATGCGCCTTTTAAATATAAGCGCAGGAGGTTCGTGCTTGGCAGCAACAGCATGTGAAACGGCGAATAAGCCGACTATAAATTCAACTATGATTATGATAGCAATAATTAACACCAATTTCATATGACTTACCTCCCAAAATTATATACATAAAAACTATTAAAGTTCTTTTTTACACAGTTCAAGAGCCGAAGCTATAACTGCGTCCATGTCGTAGTATTTATATTCACCAAGG
Organism: Ruminococcus sp. HUN007; assembly: GCF_000712055.1. Lineage (NCBI taxonomy): Bacteria > Bacillati > Bacillota > Clostridia > Eubacteriales > Oscillospiraceae > Ruminococcus > Ruminococcus sp. HUN007. Next base: position 721,159 of record NZ_JOOA01000001.1, read on the forward strand.
CGACCGCCAAAAATAACATTCTTCTCAGCTTCTGCAAGCTTTTTATATTCAGCATAGAGCCCACCGTTTTTCTCGTCATTTACCGGATAGTACGGTTCATCTCCTGGTTTCCATTCAGATGAATACTCACGGCTGATAACTGTCTTCGGAAGGTCGTTGCCTTCTGTATCCTTACCAAATTCAAACCACTTGTGTTCGATGATACGTGTCCAAGGTGTTTCACGGTCAGTGTAGTTTACTGCTGCGTTTCCCTGAAAATTAGGCTTGTCAAGAAGTTCATTCTCAAAACGGACGCTGCGGTATTCAAGTGTACCAAGCTTGAAATCAAAATATGCATCGATTGGGCCGGTGTAAACCACCTTTTCAGCAAGTGAATCAAGTTCTGCCTTGTGTTCGAAATAATCTGTGTTAAGACGAACTTCTATGCCATCAAGCATATTTTCTACCATCTTGGTATAACCACCTATAGGAATACCCTGATAAAGTGCATTGAAGTAGTTGTTGTCAAAAGTTAAGCGTACCGGAAGACGCTTGATGATAAATGAAGGAAGTTCCTTGCAATCACGTTCCCACTGTTTTTCAGTATAACCCTTGATGAGTTTCTCGTAAATATCACGACCAACAAGTGAAATTGCCTGTTCTTCGAGGTTCTTAGGCTCTCCTGTAATCTCTTTACGCTGTTCAGCAATCTTAGCTGCAGCTTCCTCCGGTGTAACTACTCCCCATATTTTATTGAATGTATACATATTGAACGGCAGAGAGAAGAGTTCACCTTTGAAATTAGCTACAGGGCTATTAGTGAAACGATTAAAAGTTGCGAACTGATTAATGTAATTCCATACTTCAGTATTATTGGTATGAAAAATATGTGCGCCATACTTATGAACATTAATACCTTCAACATTTTCGGTATATACATTTCCGGCAATGTTCGGACGCTTGTCAATAACAAGAACACTTTTGCCTGCTTTTTTGGCTTCGTGAGCGAATACAGCACCGTAAAGACCAGAGCCAACTATAAGATAATTATACTTCATTATTTTTCCTTCTTTCTGATATAAAATATACAGGTCTAAATATCGCCTTATGTATTCCTATTTTTTTTACATATTAATGATATCACTACTGGTATTCCTATACTTAATAATGTATTAATAGAAATGTTCAAATAAAAATTATCTATATGTAATTTAGATAATACAACTCGATTTCCAGCTGTAAAAATACAATGAATAACATATATTTCAAGAGAATATCTTCCCAAGAAGCTTAATACTTTAACACGATAATAATCTCCATTAGAAAAAGCCAATCTAAAAATATAGATTAAAAACATACTAATTCCCAATGCAATTATCAAATTATATTTTCTTTTCCAATATGTAAAACCATTGTTATAGCCATCAATTGAAAATCCATCTCTATCCATTACCATTATAATAATAGATATGCTAAACAATATACTGGATAAAACCCGTTCTTTAGAATGATATTTTTCTTCACTTTTGCTAATAGCAATACCAAATCCAAAAAAAGCTGCATAATAAAAGATATGTTTTATTTCAAAATACCCACCTATTGTATGAGGAATATAGTTACTTAGAAAAGTAATAATAAATAATATAACTATAGTAGTTACTTTGGTAATATGTTTTATAATTCCTTTAGAAAATAATAAATATAAAATCGCCAATACATATAAATACCAATATGGGTTTATTGTTTTTAACCACAGTAACAGTAAATCTATCGGTTCTACATCTACATTTGTATGCGAAGAGCAAATAATCTTAAAAACGCCAAACAATAAACTGAATATAAAATAAATCACAACTATATTGAATAACTGTGTTTTTAAAGTTGCTTTTGATGTTCCATCTTCTTGAATATAAGCTTTAGAATAAACAAATCCACTTATTATGAAAAAAAGTGCCATGTGAAATGAATAAATAATATTGAATCCACCGCACATAAAATCTTGCTTTTCCAAAAAATATCCAGATTTTATATATCCATCAAAAATATGTCCTAATACTACTAGAATTATTGCATATCCTTTTAAACAATCTATATAATAAATCCTGTTTTTTCCCATTAATAAACCTCATAAAGATGTAACATGTTAATATTATTCCACAAAACACAATATTTTAATCTAATATAAAAACAATAAAGCAATATATTGATGTTATAAACGCAGATATCGTTTTATATTTACTATACAACTTTAAATTTGCCGTACATCTTTTCGTAGTAGTCCTGATATTCTCCTGAAATGATAGTCTCCCACCATTCCTTGTTATCAAGATACCACTTGATAGTTTTCTTGATGCCGTCTTCAAACTTTGTTTCCGGAAGCCAGCCGAGTTCATTGTGAATCTTAGTAGGATCGATAGCATAACGCATATCGTGACCCTTTCTGTCTTCAACATGAGTGATAAGAGTTTCAGGTTTACCAAGTTCCTTACAAATAAGCTTAACAATATCTATGTTCTTCATTTCGTTGTGTCCGCCTACATTGTAAACTTCTCCTACCTTACCCTTGTGGATGATAAGGTCGATAGCTCTGCAGTGATCTTCAACATAGAGCCAGTCACGAACATTAAGACCTTCACCGTAAACCGGAAGTGGCTTGTCTGCAAGTGCATTAGCGATCATAAGCGGAATGAGCTTTTCCGGGAAATGATATGGTCCGTAGTTGTTTGAACAACGTGAAATTGTTACCGGAAGACCATATGTTCTGTTATAAGCCATTACAAGAAGGTCTGCACCAGCCTTTGATGAGCTGTATGGTGAAGATGTGTGGATCGGTGTGGTTTCTGTAAAGAAAAGATCAGGTCTGTCAAGCGGAAGATCTCCGTAAACTTCATCAGTACTTACCTGATGGTAACGCTTGATACCATACTTACGGCATGCATCCATGAGAACCTGTGTACCGAGAATATTGGTCTGAAGGAATATCTCCGGATTCTCGATTGATCGGTCAACGTGTGACTCTGCTGCAGAATTTACGATTATATCAGGCTTTTCTTCTTCAAAGAGTTTGTATACTCCTTCACGGTCACAAATATCGAGCTTTACAAAACGGAAATTCGGATTATCCATTACCGGAGCAAGTGTTGAAAGGTTACCTGCATATGTAAGTTTATCCAGACAGATGATTCTGTAATCTGGATAAGTATTCAGCATGTGAAATACGAAATTTGATCCGATAAAGCCGGCACCGCCTGTTACGATAATTGTCATCATTAATTACTCCTATTACTATATAATTGACGGAAAAGCCTTGCAAGTCAGTAAGGATTTACCCGTGCTTGTTGCTTAAGCTATATTAAAAGCAGTAATCGGATTGACAAATCGCTTTCTAGGGCAAGCGCCCATTTTTAAGACAGTCATCCATGCTTTCGTTATAGCGGTTCGGTTTATGCAGGTTGTGCCACAATATGTGCGTTCGTGTCACCAAACATCGGGAAATCATGTATTGCTTACGTTATTAATACTCTTTTTCCATACATCGTAATCAAAAAATGGAACTATTAAATTCTTATGTTCTATAGAACAACCTTTATACTCAACTTTCAATTACCCATCAGATATACACATTTTCTTTCTAAGTTCAGCTTCAATTGAAATCTTGGCTTCACATCTTTGATTTTTTTCGAATTGTTTCAATGCTTCCACGCTAACTCTTTTATTGAAATTTTGATTATAGAGAATATCGGTAGCCAAAGCAATTTCATAACATTTTTCTTTCAACAGAATTATACTGATTGCAAAATACCGATTTGTTAATATCAAGATTTAGTTCTTTAATCGACTCATCATCTAAATTCACTATTTTTACAGAATAGCCGGCATTGTATAGAATCACTTTATAAGTAAATTTTAAGATAAATCAGGACATTCTATTTGTTTTCCCATAGCAGCATATATGTTTATTGCACGTATTCTTAATCTTTCATCCTTAGTGATAAACATTGAACTAACTGAACCATATAAGAGATGCTCAATATCTATTCTACTGCTTCTAATCTTTTTTTCCTTATTGTCCTTCTTAAAGCAACATATATCCATAACCTTACACAGATTATGAATAAATCCATTAATCAAATAGTAGTTATTGCAGTTACCGTTTTCTTGAATAAATCTCAAATCATATCCAGCATGTAGACTTGCTAGAATTTCATCAACCATTTCTCTATGGTCAAATAGAAAAGTATTTACATTTTCACTGTTATATAAAGAACGCAAATTTTTATTTCGGTATTTAGAATATTTTATTTCTTCAATTTCATCATCAATAACACGATTATCCTTAGCCAACTTGATATCATCTGTTCCATCAAATACTCTTCGATAACAATAAATAGGTGATTCTTGATAAATCACAAAATCTGATTCTGTAAATCTTATTTCATAATTGTTAGTAGCTTCCGAAATCAATTTAATATATCGATCCACTATTTTTTTATCAGTAAACTGACCGGTCTCCAATATATGTGCTGGGCTATACGGAATCACATAATTATGCGGAATATCATAACCAAAATCACCATTTTCAATAAACGGTATAAATACGTTTTGATCCAAATAACATATAGGAGATTTAATATTTGTAACAGTGCCTCCATTTTCTGTTTTTTGTAAGCCAAGAACATTTATCATCTTGTCTATATTATCTGTTTTTTGCATTATTAAATACTCCAATTTCATTTTATCTTTAGAGTAATGCTCATGCAAAGCTAACTCTATTAGTTGGATATATAGAATATCCTCTATATCACAAAATTCATTTTTTAATTTTATTATTTTATGATAGCTTTCCTTTAATAATCTAAAATCTCCATTTTCAATAAACTGATGAACTATGTCCTTGCATTTTTCACCTATAGAAGTCATAACAACACCTTCTCTTTATTGTATGTTATAATGCCATTCCAATCTCCGTCAGGAAACTGTCACTAGCCAACAAATTCCATCTATTATTTTCTTGCTATAACAAACTTAACAAAACAGCTGGATTTTCCCACTTCTGTCCGCACCTGTTTTCATAATCAATACCACAATTGATTAAAAACTTCAATCCGTAAGAGTAATATAATTTTTCGAAATCATTAGAATTCTTTGCTGTTTTCAAACTCGATCACTTCATCCATACTGATTCTTACGTTTATTAATAAGATTGTTGCCGGAAACAACAATAAAGAATTCTCACTCGCTGTTTATGTAAGTGTATTTTCTTTGTTATACTAAATTAGGATCCGGACAATTAAACATTTTTGATCTTTTATCCATAATTGATGATACCAGTACAGCCGTTGAAACATGTAATGATTACCTGCTATCTTTTCAAAATATCATATGCAAGCTTAGATAAAGGTCGTGTCGAATCCTGTCCCTCTCTCCAACTGTAGCCATACAAGAATAATTCAAGCTGTTTTTGTGTTATGCTTAAATCTGTATCTATAATCTTGTATACCGCATCATCCGACGCTTGGATAAAAGTTTCAGACTCAAAATCTTCAAATATATTTTTCAGTCCCTTTAAATATTCGCCGTCATCAAAAATGCGTCTCTTAAGCATAAATTCACTTACAACGCCCTTATGTATTTGATAAACATCCTCGATATGGAACAATTCATTACTTCTTTTTATACGTTCTTCCTTTTGATAATCAGAACATGGACTATGTATTTCTAAGGTTAATTTTAAATCTTTTTCATTTTCTCCAAGCCAGACTTCCAGCAATTTTTGGTGATCATTTTGAGGCGTTATTGTACTAGCCTTAAAAACAGCTGAATCATCAAAGGATTCGGTATATGGGTAAATAGGTCTGATTCCATTATCGTCCAGAAAGCTCGATAATTTCATTCGAGAATTGCACACCTGGCAACTGGGAACAAAATTAAATAAGCTAAGTGAAAAAAGTGGATACTCACTTTTAGGATAAAAATGATCTAAGTCCGCAGTTGTCTTTTTTCGTTTCTTTGTACCTTTAGTTTTTTTCATATCTTCCCACGAAGTAATATATTGCCTGTTGCAATACGGACACACTGTAATATTCAGTGATGTCATAAGATCATCACGAAAAGACTTTTCATATTTAGTGTAATTGAATACTTTACTATACGGATTTTGCAGAATTCTCTCCCTTAAAAGTGATGTAAATCTGTTATTCGGATTTATGATGGTAGGATATTTTAAAGGATAATTCGGAAATGTATTCTCATATAAAGCAAATTCGCCTTTCAGAAAATCATACAAATTCTTTCCTGAGTTTTTATACTTTGAAGGTGTTATGTTATCGAGTATTTTCAATATCATATTACATCGAGTAATATAGCCACTCAAAGCAGGTGATTTTTCAATATCCGAATACTCAAGCTTCAAGAAAGCTCTTATTTTTTCTTCTGATACCACACCATTTTCTTTAAACAATGCAGCAATATCTGCTGAAAAATTACTAATCTCATTTTCAAGATCAGATTTTATTTTTGATGCTATTTTTTCGGCATATTCATTTTGTGTTTCAGTATCAAACCATTGTATTTTTATCATTTAGGCTCACCTTCTGATAAATACGCTTTTCTAGCCTCTCTTTTTTTTGATCACATTCATTAACCATATCCCTTATTTTCTTTAATTGATTTATTTTTTCTTCTAATCTAACTATTTCATCATCAACAGACTGGGTGTTATTATAAATAGCATCAAACTTTGATTGAAATCTTTCTCTAAGAAAATCATCACCAATTAAATTTATTCTTTTTTGTAAATCTTCTTTCTCTCCATTCCCCTTCAATATTTCTTCTAGCAGATCTTCGAGTTTTGATTTTGCAAACGCTCCAATTGCACCTTTATCAAGGAAGAATGCATTATTATACAGCTTAAATATGTTTGACCCAAATGTTTCTGGTTGGTTCTCATATATAGTCTTTTTATCATCAAAATCATCATAGCTGAGATATAGAACATTCTGCTTAGGAATATCAGATAGCATGATTGGAGAGTGAGTTGTCATTATTACATGAATATTACTGCCTGTAAAAGCAAGTTTGATAAACTTTAGTAATTCATTTATCATATTTCTTTGCCATTCCGGGTGAAGAGATACTTCTACTTCATCAAGTAATAAAACTACATTCTCTTCCTCTTTCGTATATTCTTGCCCATTGGCATCTAAAGAAACACTAACATCATTATCGGGCAAATAGTATTCTTTTTTTTCATCCTGCGAATATCTGATTTTCAGTAAACTATTCAGACGTGAAAAAATATTTAGCAAACAAGTCTCTCCTGATGACAAATCCCATGAAAAGCTAATAAAGCTATAAAAATCAGCTGCCTGTTTATAATGCTGAAAAAATTCTTTTATATTTGTTTTTAAATCAGTTTCTATATCTATGTTATTTTCTGTTGGAATATAAAAGTCTTGCCCAAATTTAAGCGAAGCAAAAACATTTTTGCTTTCTGAAAATATACATTTATAATCTATATAATCCGCAAAATCCATATATCTGTCTAAAAGCGGAATTTTTAACATTGAATTTTGTCCTACTTTAAACACAAGTTGTCGAAAATTGTTCCAAGCACTGCCCGTTGAACATTCTTTCATCAGTTTAATGAACAGATGAAAATCATAAGTTATCGAATCAAAAACCGTATGTAAAATCATATTTATCATACTTAAAAACATTGATTCAGCTAATTTGTCTTTAAAATAAGATACACCTCTCGAGGTATTATGCTGCGGAAGAAATTTAGAATAATATTGATCAAATTTCTTTACATCCACTTCATATTCCTGAACATACTTATGCCATATTTTTATATCATTCAATAATACAGCTTTAACAACCGGTGTATATCGTATATTAAAGTTTTCAACCAGTTGTCCATATTCTATAATTAAATTAATTTGGTTTTCAAATTCTTTTAAAAAATATCTATTTACATTATCTCCTGACTTTCCTAGAAATTCATAATACAACAGAAATGAAGTCGCCAACTCATCTTTCTCCATAGGTTGAGTATACTGTGATTGAACAAGCTGTTCTGATAAATATATATATCTTGCTTTGGCATTATCGAAATGCTCGCAATTTTTTACTATATTTGATTTATAATTATCTATAAGTTTTTTGCCGTTATACTGTATTTTATTTTCTTGATTGAATAACTCAAGTTTTTCGTAATCAGTTGTTATACAATGATTTTCATTATTCCCATTCGCTAAAATGTACCATCCCTTATAGCTTTTATCCTCTTTATCAAAGAAAATAGCGATGCAATTAAGATCCACTCCACCATATTCTTTAGCAAATATTCGTTTTATAGCGCGTAAGAGAGTTGTTTTACCAATACCATTTTGACCAACTATACATGTTAATTCAATATCAGTACCAAAAAAATCACCATAATAATCATTCTCTACAGCTATAATCTTTTGTTTTTCCTGATCATAATGAAATCTGATACGATTAGTAAAATTGAATTCCTGATTTTTAATACACTTATATTTTTCAATCCACAAATACTGTAATGTTTGTCTCATTTTTCTCAACATCCCTCAACCTATAAATCACGACAATATTCACTTTATCATCTTAAATATAATAGATTATTGTATTTAGCTATTCTAAACTTAACTGATGCTAACCAAATCATAAAAAGGCAAATTGCAATACAGCCCGAGCAGATACAAACAATGCTGTTTTTTTCACTTATATGCCATGATTTTTATTACAACCTTTTTCACTACAGTCTCTTTATTAACACTAACCCTGGCATATGAGCATGTTTCGGATATAAAACAACATAACTACCGCTTCCAAGAACCATTTTCATCACATTTGATGTATTATCTGAAGCCACCCATAAAGCAGCATCCAAATCCTCATCATAAGCTGAATCAAGCGAAAGATTATCACATTAACTGACTTCGATTTTTTCCATGCCTTAAATCATTAAATGCGCATCAACATAATTCCTACAATATTCAGTTTAGGATTTTTGATTATACACTTCTGAACAGTACAATATGAGTTTCCTTATATATCACTTTACAACTAAGTCAATAAAAATTCTCTTTAATATGAAACGACTAAAACAGAAAAACTATGCCTCATGTATTTCTCTTATTTCAGTAATTTCTCAATTATTCTTTCAACGCCATTTCCATCAACTAGAGAATGCATTCTATTAGACATTGTCTTTCTTAACTCCATATCTTCAACGAGATTGCATAAAGCCTTTTCTACCCTACTAATAAACGAATCATCATTCCGACAATCTCCAACACTAAGCATTATTTCTTTATTAGAAAACTGTTCTGCCGCCATAAGCTGGTTATCAGCCAATGTATATGTTATAGTAGGTATACCGCAAGCGCATAATTCATAAAGAGTTGTACCTGCAGCAGAAATAGCAATATCACATTTATTCATCAGCGCTGACATATTCTTCTCGTTTATATGTAAAACTATATTTGCCTTATTTTGAGAAATATTTTTTATAGTGTCAAGTCGCGGATTCAATGCACCAACAATAAAATGAAAATCAATATCAGGATAATTATCACATACATTATTCATTAATCTCTCAGTAATCTTCTGAGGATCTGAGCCTCCAGCTGAAACCATAACATCTGTTACTTTTTTTATATTATGCGGTGGATAGCTTTTAAACTCATCACGAAGAGGCGCATATTTTGGACTTAAAATTAACTCTGTTCTTGTATCATTGTATATGGAATAATCCAATGACTGAGAATAAATATTGTAATTAATCAGTGTGTCAACATTCCACATTTCTTTATTAAAGTCATCTATATAGACCACCTTAACAACGTTAGAAATTTCAGAAAAATACTTCTGTGTCACAAAATAACTATCAACTACTAAAATAGACGGATGCATTTGAGATAAATGATATTTGATAATGTCAATCTCATCATCCATCGCTTTCCAGTTGCTTTCGAGGCACAAACTTTGGAACCCGTTTTGTTTGATTAATTCATCACCATTATGGTCGGCTGTTATAAACAATACTTTCTCGCCTTTAGCGTTGAATCCTTTTGCGATAGACAGACATCGCATTACATGACCAGTTCCTATTTCTTTATTAGCATCAGCACGAAATAAAATCATCTTTTTAATTCCCATATCACAAAATCACCATTGCTTGATGATTTTGAAAAATTAAGTCTTTCTATTAGTTTTAATGAAGCATCATTATTTTTATGAATCTCCGCTATAACTTTATCACATTTCCATTCATCAAAACAAAAATGTATTAAACGCTTAACAGCCTCGCTGGCATATCCCTTTTTATAAAAACTACTTGAAAGTATATAGCTTATCTCAGCACTTTTTTCTTCCAAACTAACACGTTTGACTCCAAAAATGCCTACTCTTTCGCCTTCAGGATTTCTAGCAATCCAGTCAAATCTATCCGAATTATAAATATAGCTATTTTTAAACCAGTTCAGGTGCTCCTCAATAGTTATCTCATGAACGCTAATAAAAAATTTATATACTTCGGGATCATTTCTTACAGAAACGACAAAATCAGCATCATCTTCTGTCATATCCGTAAATCTAAGCCGCTCAGAAAACAATTCAGGAGCATGTATTATTTCACTCATCAAACATCTCCATTGACAATGCTGTACCGAACGGAATATCAGTTTTAGCCTTTTTACCTAATATATTATTCATATATTTAGGCGGAAGTCCGCATGATGGTCTAATACTACGTACATTATTTTCCGATATTACATCACCTATACAAATATCCTTTACAGCATAAAGGCTTCTGCGGAACTTCAGATTATCCTTCTCACCTGATGACGGACCATAATTAACATCACCGATAATTGATTTAGTATCACGAACTGCTTTGACCATTGCTTCAAATTCAGACATTGACATACTGAATTTACTGTCAGCACTTTCAACGCCTTCGAGCTTAACGTGCTTTTCAACAACACATGCGCCCTGTGCAACAGCTACTACAGCAGCAATATGACCAGCACTATGATCAGAAAGTCCGACATTTACACCAAACCTTTTTATCATATCAGGAATATTCGCTATATGCATATCATTCCAGTTAGCCGGATATTCACTGCAGCATTTCAACAGTACGATCTGATCATTACCCTGACGCTTACAAGCGTCTACCGCATCCTGAATTTCTTCAGCAGATGCCATACCACATGACATAATCATTGGTTTACCTTTTGAAGCTGCATATTCAATAAGCGGAATATCTACAAGTTCGAAACTAGCAATTTTATATGCTTCACACCCGATTTCATCAAGGAAATCAACGGCATGATTATCAAACGGTGTAGATAAAAAATCCATTCCGTAATTTTCGCACTCATCTTTTATTGGTTTATGCCATTCATAAGGGGTTCCAGCTTCAGTATACAGATCGTAAAGCTTATAGCCATCCCAGAGGCCTCCATGAATCAGAAAATCTTCTTTATCACAGTCAATTGTTATACTATCTGCAGTATAAGTCTGAATTTTCAGGCAATCTGCTCCTGTTTTGGCAGCCTGACGTACTATTTCAAGAGCAGTATCAAGACTTCCGCCATGATTTGCACTCATTTCCGCAATTACATAAACTTCATTATTCTTAATTTTATCGAACAAACGGAACACCGTCTTCACCTCTTTAAAAGTACCTTGTATTTAGCTTCTGCAATTTCCCAGTCTGACATTGTATCAATATCCTGAACCTCTTCTTCAGGCATAATATACGGTTTTGTATTAGGTAAAATCATCGAATGGTATTTGTTAAAAGCCTCTACTGAACACATGTAAAACTGCCCACAATCATGATAAATTGGTTCAAGATCCTGACTACGACTTTTTTCATACTCAGGATACTGATATGCAACTTTCTCATTACGAATAACAAAAGCTCTCTGTGGAGGAAAACTATATCTTACGACAGAAACTACTCCATCAGCGTTTTTTAATAACTTTTCAGCTTCAGCCAGTCTCACACCAGTAACAAACGGAGCAGTAGGATAAATACATGCAAAATTATCAAATGCTTTACCTGTATTTTTATACTGTTCTAAAACTTCAGCAATTACATCAGCTGTAGTAGCATAATCGTTACTGGTTTCTTCAGAACGAAGGAAAGGCACACTTGCTCCGTATTGTTTAGCAATAGATGCTATCTCTTCGCTATCAGTTGAAACCATTACTTCATCAAATACTTTGCTGTTTAAAGCAGCTTCAATACTGTAAGCTATAATAGGTTTTCCGCAGAATTCTTTAATGTTCTTCTTAGGAATTCTTTTACTGCCACCACGAGCTGTAATAATTGCTACTGTACTCATTTGTTACGCTTCTTTCTTATAATAATTTATAACTTTCTTTACTGCCGTAATTACACTTTCCTGCTGTTCATCTGTTAAACTATAATACAGAGGAATAGAAATCATGCGTTCATATAATTTTTCAGCATTCGGACATATTCCCATCTTGTATCCAATTGACTTATAATAAGGGAACGAATATACCGGTATATAATGAACATTAACACCTACGCCCTCGGCCTGTAATGCTTCAAATACTTCCTTACGAGTACACTTCAGTTTATCAAGATCAAACTGAATAACATACAAGTGACGAACTGTATCAGATTCAGGTATTTCCTTCTGTACTATAATCTCTGGAACTTCAGCAAAAGCAGCATCATAACGCTTTACAAGTTCTTTTCTTCTCTTTCCGAACATATCAAGTTTGTCAAGCTGGCTTGATAACAATGCTGCCTGCATATCTGTCATACGATAATTATAACCAAGATCAATCTGCTGATAATACCAGCCACCTTCAGAAGGCTTATCCATCCATTCTTGAACACGAGTTATTCCATGTGTACGGAAAAGAACAAGTTTTTTATAGAGTTCGTAATCATTAGTTGTAACCGCACCGCCTTCTCCGGCTGTACATGTTTTAACAGGATGAAAACTGAATTCTGTCATATCAGCGATACTTCCTACTGCTTTTCCATTATACTTTGTTCCTAATGAATGAGCTGCATCTTCAATCAGAATTAAGTTATGACGATCACATATTTCTCTAATGCGGTCAAGCTGTACAGCCTGGCCTGTATAATCAACAGCAACTACAGCTTTTGTTCTTTCAGTGATACACTTTTCTATACTATCAGGATCAATATTATATGTATCCGGATCGATATCCGCAAAAACAGGTTTAGCTCCTAAATATAATGCACAGTTCGCAGAAGCTGCAAATGTAATAGGTGTAGTTATAACTTCATCACCTTTACCTATTCCTGCTGCAAATATACAAGCATGAAGCGCAGCTGTACCATTAGCAATGAGCACAGCATATTTTGCGCCTGTGATCTCACAAAGTTTTTTCTCTGCTTCTTCTATCTTTGGACCGCAAGTAAGGTAATCGCTTTTTAATACATCAACAACAGCCTGAATATCATTATCATCAATATACTGATGACCGTAACCAATTTTCTTTGACAAAACTGGTTTACCACCAAAAACAGCTAATTCTTCCACAAAAATACTTCCTTTCATCAATAATGCTATTCGATTATTTATTTGGAGTAATTATTAACTCCGGACTCTTTCCGGATACAATTGAATTATCAGGAACATCCTGATCCTTAATAATAGTTCCTGCAGTAATCAAGCAATTATTACCGATATGTGAATTGCCAAGTATCTTACTGCCTGAAAGCATGGTTACATTAGTACCGATTACAGGATAGATCTCATTAATATTACCTACTGAGCAGCCCTGAGTAAATGAGAAATAGTCACCATATTTAGCTCTACCCATAAAGCTTCCTGTAGGATGATCAAAGCAGAATATTTCAGGCATATCTACTTCATAATATAAATCACAACCTGAAACAGTTTTAGACTGGCCATATATTTTATCGCAAACAACTCTGGCTGCTTCAGGCTTTTCTTTTTCATACTTATAAATTGTATTAGCGGTTAAATACAGAAAAAGAAGCCACTGACAAGTATGTAACGGATCGAAATAAGCTTCCTTGACACCCGCTTCATTAATCCTGTAGTAATACTTATTATCTATCTGAGAAATTGTTTTTTCAAATCTCTCAAGTACCATCGGTAAATGACGAGAAACTAGCATTTCATCATCAATAGATTTAAAAAAGTTATTGCTGATCTGATTAAGTAACATGTCTTTTACGTTACGTAATGGAAATCTGAATATCATAAACTTCCCCTCCCTTAATTATGCCTAATACCGTTAAGTTCTTCTTTAACGTAATCTGTTGTAAGAATCTTGTTAATAGTGCCTTCAACATCCAAACGAACTGTATTATGACTTGTATATGATTCATCAGCCATAGTCTGAACATTGCCATTAACTATGTCTTTATCATAGTTTAAATCTCGGCTGTCAGCTGCAACTCTGAAATAGCCGCCCATATCTTCAGCACGAAGTCTCTCTTCACATGTCATAAGAGTTTCATAAAGCTTTTCACCGTGACGAGTTCCTATAATGTTTGTTCCAGTATCCCCGAATAATTTCTGTACAGCCTTAGCCAAATCTCCGATTGTACTCGCGTCAGCTTTCTGTATGAAAAGGTCTCCAGGATTAGCGTGTTCAAAAGCAAACTTAACAAGATCAACAGCCTCATCAAGATTCATTAAAAAGCGAGTCATGTTAGGATCAGTAATAGTAATCGGATTACCAGCATGAATCTGATCAATAAACAGCGGTATTACCGATCCTCTTGAACACATAACATTACCGTATCTTGTACAGCAGATAACAGTGCCGCCTCTTTCTCTTGCTACACGGGCATTTGCAAAAATTACATGTTCCATCATTGCTTTTGAAATACCCATTGAATTAATTGGATAAGCCGCCTTATCAGTAGAAAGACATACAACTCTTTTTACTCCAGCTTCTACTGCAGCATGCAAAACATTATCAGTACCGATAATGTTAGTTCTTACAGCCTCCATAGGGAAAAACTCACATGATGGAACCTGTTTTAATGCAGCAGCATGGAATATGTAATCAACGCCATGCATAGCATCTTTTACAGACTGAATATTTCTTACATCACCTACGTAAAACTTAACCTTTTTAGCAGTTTCAGCATTTCTTGCCTGTAACAGATGTCTCATATCATCCTGCTTTTTCTCGTCACGAGAGAAAATACGGATTTCTCCGATATCTGTTTCTAAAAAATGTTTAAGTACAGTGTTTCCGAATGATCCAGTTCCTCCTGTGATCATTAAAGTTGAACCATTAAAAGCTGACAAAACAATTTCCTCCAATTCTTTTTTACTTTTTAAATAGAATTAAAATCAAATAATTAAGCTTTCTTTTTCAGAAGTCTCATTATGATATCTTTATTCTTAACTATAAAAAACAGCAAAGTAATGCAATACAAAACAACGATTGAATATCGTAATATAGTATTTCTATACAATAAATTAACAAGTACTGTAATAACAGAAGCAACACCTACAATACCAATAATATATTTGTTAGCGTATACTTTACTGTACCCAATAGTACGAACTAAAATCATATGAATAATAAATAACCATAAAAAGCTAATCAATGTTGTATATGCCGCTGCGATATAACCATATTTAGGAATCAAAAGATAATTCAATACATAATTCAGCATCGCTGCTGAAACACTTGCAATTGCCATACCAACTGTTTTCTTTTGATACTGCTCAACATTCACATACATAGTATAGATAAACTGGCAGACACAACCTAACATAACCGGTGGCATTACGTACTGTGCTTCCATATACGACTTACCACCCATAATCATCATAATATCAGGTGATATAAGCATTATTCCAACTGCAAGAGATAAGAAAATAAGAACATATTTTTTAGAAAAAGTTCGTATATCCGTATATGCTTTTTCGTGAAGCTTCTCACCTAACCATGGCGAATAAGCTGTATTCAGAGATGTAACAAGAATGGTTACTACTGAACTACACTGATATGCTATTGAATATAACGCATTCTCCTCTTCTCCCCTGATATCTGTTATCATCATCTTATCAAGTGAATTCAGAAAAGTCATAGATAAAAGATGAGGTATAAAAGGCAAGCATATTGGCAATGCATACCTGATATATTCAACTTTTATTTTATTCCCAGCTTTAAAAAGTAAGATAACTAAGAAGCATCCTATTATTATCGTCGGAATTGCACTTCCCCATACTCTACCAGCTAACTTATTGCTCATGAAAACAACAAGTAAAACTGAAATAAGAGCTGTTCCTATAGCTATCAGGCTACTGATAAGAACAGATTTCTTATACCCGAATCTATATCGTTCTTTTGTTTGATATAAATTGACTGCAGGTAGGAAGAACAAATACATGCACATACAATTGATATACACTATATCTAAATGCATTTTAGTAACAAATAAAGATGAGAATAAATTGAAAATAATCAACCAAGCAATCGATGAACAACCACTGAATAAAAACATAGTGCTTACATAAGAATCAAACTCTTTTTCAAAATCGAATTTTGCACTTATAAAAGTACTTTCCAGATTAAATGTTATTAAAATAATAAAAACGGCAAGCCAGGAAGTATAATTTCCAAATGCACCTACATCTGATTTACTTAATAACCTCGTAAAAATTGGAGTTGTTATTATCCCAATACTTTTGGTTAAGAAATTTGCAGTAGTATACCAAATCCCAGATTTCAGCGCTTCACTACTATTGTTATCCATTTATGATCCTCATACATTCATTAATAGCCGAATCAAAATCACTAACTTCTTCTATTTCAATTATTTTAGAAGGATTTGTATAACTTTCTCGTAATTTTTTCACAAAGCAATCCATATTTACGAGTTGTGTGTCGCTAAAAATATCTCTATACAATTTATGCATAAAGACAACACATGGTTCTTTGTTAAATAGAAGTTTTGATACTACTTGAGCAGTAGAAAAAATACCGATTAATATATGATTATCCGATATTTTATTCATTGATGTTAATTCCCAAAGATTCACACCTTTATCTATACTTGCAAAATTAAAAATCTGCGGATTAACTTCTCTAGGATGTAATCGTACAATACAATCTTCAGAATAATTCTCAAGAACTTTAGTTATTCTTTCTTCCTGAAGTTTATTACCAAAGTCCTGACTTGGAGTAGCAAAATATATAATTTTCTTCTCGTATAGTTTGTCATCAAAATAGTTAAACACTTGTTCTACTGTAGCAATTATTTCTTTATCATTTGAAATTTTAATTTTATTTATTTTTATATTATAATCAAGCTTAGTAATTAATTTTGGAGAATACAAGTATATATCTTTATATTCAAATCGATTTACATTTCTAAAACATAATTTATAACATAATTTTCTTTTTAGAGATATATTTTGAATACCTATATTTCCAGTATAACTTCCAATACCATCATCAAAATATATCACATCAGCGCTCCTGTTATCAGCAACTATCGCCATAGCGAAATATGTTGTGGATGAAATGAAAATCTTATCATAAGTATTCGGAGTTATACTTTTACCAACTAAATACTGAATATACTTATTAGGAAAAAAAAGCTCATTAATTTTATTTTCAAAATTCATCTTATCGATTTTATAAGAAAATACATTATTAAACAATCTTGTTTTTTTAACATTTTCAACTATAATCGAGGCATTCACGAATACCTCACCAATAAATACATCTACAATATGATTATCTGAAATCATACTTTTTAATTGAATAGCACTAAATACTTGAAAAGGGGTTTCACATATTATACATACTCGTTTTTGTTTATTCATTTTTTTTTATGTCCTAACATCTATTAATAGTCTTGTTGAAATATCATTATCTGTTCTTTGTGCAAAGAATACTGTTAGCGGAATTAAAAAATAAAACATTGAAAAATCTAAAGTGTCTACCAATGCTGCAAAAAAGATTGTAATGACTCCAGCAAACATTATTGAATTAATAACCTTATCTTTAATCTTATCAATGCTAACACAAACGGTAAACATTATAATCATAAAAAAAAACTAAAGCAAAATAACCACCATGAAAAGCTATATTTAGCAAATGATTATGTGGATGATTAACTGCTGTTCCAGGAATACATCCAGAGTGTTGATAGAAGTATAATAAATCGTAGCTCGTTGAATGCACACCTTCACCAAGTAACGGCTTCTCTGAAAGACATTTCAACACAACTTCCCATAAATAAACTCTTCCGGATAATGTAATGCTTTTGTGAAGATATCCAACAATAAAGTTCTCAAAAAATTTAAGTAATTTACCTGTCACCAAAACATAGTTAAATACACCAAACGCAACAAAAGAAACAAACGTTTTAATATTTATTCTACTAAGCACCTTTCTTGATAGGTACATAATTACCGGGAATATAATAAACGAAAGAAATGCACCAACAGACCAAGTTATAAGCAAACAAAACAAACAACATAAATATGTCATAACAGCTTTGAAAGATATTTTTCCTATTTTTACATAAGAATTTATAAAAGAAATTATAACCCAAGGCAGGAACACGTAAATCCATCTGTTTTCTATTCCTAAAAAAGAAGCTCTATTAGTATAAAAAGGATTTACACCTAAAAATCTCAATATCAATGTAATACAATGAACCAAAAACAATATATCCAGATATTTCTCAAGTATAATTAAATAATTTTTCCAATAAGTTGAAAATACTAATTCTCCCAACATAATCATCACAATAGAAATAATAGCTGGACCTAAACATCTTTTCATTGACCCATTATTCAGAATAGTAGATAAAACCACAGCCGATTGACTAATAAACATTAATATTGTAATTCTAGAAATTTTAAATTTTTTTACAATTATATATTCAATTGAAATCAACATAGCACATATCAGTTTCAATACTAAGAATATTGTATCAATACCATCAAATCCAGCGGTCTTAAATAACTGAGGTTCTATATAAGGTATAATCAGTAAGAAATAATAATCTATCCTTTTTATATCATTAATCATTTTAATATTTCCTTTTGTTATTTATCACTCGAACAATCATCTTAAATGGATTGAAAAAATACGCAATAAATATCAACATTATTTTCCTATTCATTTTCATTGGACTTTTGAATAGAATCCATATATTATTTTTTAATCTCTTAAGAATTATTTCCTTTTCATCATTATATTTGATATCCGTTTGCTCATCGCCATATAATATATAATCCATAAGAATAGTAAAATCAGATCTTATATAATTATATTTTACATAGTCATAATACTGAGGTGCTCTACTCTCCGCTAAAGAAAGAATTCTATTCCACACTTCATGTAATGAAAGGAAGTTGATACCAAATTTGGTTCTGCTTATACTCTCAGTATTATTAAAGTAATAATACCCTATCTTATTTGTTTCCACTATCTTTTGTGATTGGATTACTGCTTTAAACATACCCTCTACATCTTCATTAAGCATACCGACAGGATAATGTTCATCAAAATCTATTACTTTTCTTTTGTATAATTTTCCCCAGGCATAATGAATGCAACGATTTCCATTTATTCGCATTATAAGTTTCATAAATTCTTCTTGCGAATAAACTAATTCCTTTGAATCTTCACTATCCTCTTTATTCATCTTTCTATCAGTTCTAATAAAATTACATATTGAAATATCTGCATCATGTTTATTAATTATTTCATATAAGTCACTTATCATAGTTGGACTAATCCAGTCGTCACTATCAACAAAAGTGAAATAATCGCCTTTAGCAATTCTAATTCCAGAATTTCTAGCGGCGCTTAAGCCCTGATTTTCCTGATGAATTACAACTATTCGACTATCTCGTTCACCCCATTCATCACACATTTTTGAACAATTATCAGGTGAACCATCATCAATCAATATTATTTCTATGTCCTTAAAGGTTTGATTTACAATAGAATCAATACAACGATCCAAATATTTTTCAACTTTATATACTGGAACAATTACACTGATTAATGACATTAATTAATTCATCCTTCTTACTTTTTTTCTTGCACGCCAATTTTTCTCTTAATGAAATTTGCGCCTTTAACAAACCAATTCTGCTTTTCCATAAAAATGTAAGGCTGATCAACATATTTTATTTTGTTAGTATTGATCCACACATCGAGTAATCTTTCACTTACAAAACCAAATACTCTTGAATCGTTTTTATTGTAATTTGAAATATCCAGTCTCTTTTCCAGTTCAAAGAGAATATCAAACATCCATTCACAATAAGCATCAAACTTATCCCGCTTCATAATAAACATATTGAAACGATGACCATATGTTTTCTCCATGCTGGCATCATAAGCTGCTAAATATTCAGGATACTTCTCTTTTATAATTGCACGAGTTGTATCGAGATCTTCCGCATGATGAGCATGTACATACTGAGAATAGTTCGTTTCTATATAGTAATTACGTGGTGTAGGTAAAATCACATCAGTTTTCTTAAGAATTTCGCTTAGCTGTGCTTTAGTAATAACACGCTCTTCCTTTGTTCCCTTTGCACCTTTTGCAGTAAAATGTCTTCTGTAGTGAACAAGCCCTAAATAATCAGCATCAAGGTTCTTCCATGCCCAATACAAACCTGTAAGTTCGCAGTAGTTGGCATTCTTAGTGCTGATATTGTCTCCTGTATTATCGCCAATATATCCAAGATCATTTTTGCCTTCTCTTCCAACGTGGAGAGGTACATACATTTCGTCCTTTGGCATCCAGTAATTCTTATGCGTAGCTACTATAAGCGCTATATCTTTTTTGTCCATCAGTTTAATCCCTCTCCATTACAGTCTTTATACCAGTCCTTAATTGACTCTTCAAGTGTATAATGAAACTGATAACCGCAATTTTTAAGCTTTTCACCACAAATATTTGTAGAAATCATAAGCTTTTTAACTCTGTCCGGATGAATACCAACTTTCTTTCCTCCAAGCGGACCAACGACCTTAGCAGTCCCCATAAGAAGCTTTCCGTTGATAAGAGGGATATGTCTTTCCATATTTGTACACTTCATCATTGCATTACAAATCTGTTCAATTGTAAACGCTGGTTCAAAAGTACAGTTGAATATGTCAACACCCTTGAAATCATTATCAATCATACGATACTTCATAAAGCGTACTAATTCCTTAACATATACGCATGCCTTGATAGTATCTTTTCTTCCGGTATAAACGAAGTATCTCTTTCTTATTCCCCAGTAAAGTCTTGTGAAATTACCGTGTTCACCCTTACCGTAAACAACCCCTGGACGTACAATCGTAAGTTCACGTTCAGAATCCTTTGCCTGCCAGATCATATGAATTTTTTCGGCAACAAGTTTACTGATACCATAAGGTGTATTCGGAGTTGGAACAGTTGTTTCCTTCTTTAACTGTTCTGCAGCACCATAAGGTGCAATTGAACTAGTAAACAGAATTTTATTGATTCCATGTTTCTCTGCAAAAGCAGTAACTGTTTCAGCACCAAGAATATTTGTCTGGAAATATTCCTTATCAGGGTGTCCAGGTGTTCTGTGTACCGCAGCAAGATTAAAAATAATATCATCTTTGGTAGGAGTGAAATCAAATTCAATTTTCTTTCTTACGTCAAGACGAATGTAGTTTACACCTTCAATATTCTCAACTACTCCAGGTACTACACCCTCTTCGCCCGGCATAACAATATCAAGATCATATATATTATCTCCGCCTTTAACTACTTCATCTTTCAATAACTTTATAAGATGGGTTCCAATAAAACCGGAACCACCAAAAATGATAAAATTCATTCTACTGTTTCCTTTAACCTTTCATATCATAGTAATAGACAATGCTTGCGCATTGTCTATCTAGAACAATCAATAAAATAATTACTTTGCGCCTTTTCTCATAAGTACAGCACTTACCGTCTTGAACATCAGCTTAACATCCATAAATGCACTTCTGCTCTTAATATACTTCACATCCCCCTCAACCCACTTGTCAAACTCCATATCACTTCTTCCTTCAGTCTGACAAATGCATGAAAGACCGCCCTTGACAAGCAATCTGTCCATCTGTTCAGGAGTATAAAGCACAACTTCTCTCGGTAGCGGCGGACGCGGTCCGATGATGCTCATGTCACCTTTCAGAGTATTATAAAACTGTGGTAACTCATCAATGGAGAGCTTCCTTAAAATACTGCCGAGCTTGGTAACTCGCGGATCGTTATCGCTCTTGAAAGCGAGACCGTCAGTCTGGTTCTCCTTCTGCACCTCGGCAAAGCGCTTTTCAGCATCCATACACATGGTACGGAGCTTGTACATCTTGAAAGGCTTGCCGTCCTTGGTGAGTCTTACCTGAGAAAAGAACGGATTACCCTTGTCATCTGCATAGATCATAAGCGCAACGATTCCTATCGGCACTGCAAGTACCGTCAGAGCACATGCAGATGCTACTATGTCAAATGCACGCTTGAATATTTCATATCCTTTGCCGCCGGCAGGCTTTACCTTGCTGTGAGTAAGAGTCTCCGATACGCCCTCGTGTAAAAGGCGAAGAGCACGTTCATCAAATTCAAGGATTGGATAATCAGTAACGCCGATCTTTTCTCCCTTACCCGGAAGTGTTGGCTTCTGATCACCGTAAACTTCTATTGATTTTATAAAACTATTTGTAACTTCGTCTTCAGACAGCAGACGCTCTTCATTCTTTCTAACAGTTGCCTGCATAGTGACCTCCTGAATCAATTCAGCTGCTTGCATAATGACCCCTCCTAAATCACAATCTTCCAACGCCGTTTTCTTATACTTATCTGATCAAAAAAATTGATCAGATATGATTTGCTGTGCAAATCGATTTCGCTGAAAGCGAAATCCCGTATAAGTACAAAATCTACGCGCCTGTGGCGCTATTAAAATGATTTTCAATCATTTTAATCAGATTTTAGCACCATATCTGTAACGGCTCTTTTCATCCCTTAGCTGTTTACCACATCTTCACTGCTCTTCTGCAGTGATCTCCTTTTAAGTACGGAATACCATACCTATCGATTCAAGCCTGCGTCTCTGGTCTTCGGTAAGTTTCTTCTTCCTCTTGCCCTCGCCTGCGAGACGCTGCTCGTTTATCCATTTGTTGAGCCATACACCGTCTATTATCAGATCGGCCGGAACTTTAAGACTTCCACCGTGGCTCTCGCTGTATTCTTTTGTAAGCCTGAACTTTGTTTCCCAGGCATCTTCGGTCTTAAGATCGAGACCGAGAGCGAGTAAACGCTCTGTTCTGTCGTCACGGAGTTCACCGCGACTGTAGAGTTCTTTCTGAAGGCGGAACCAGCGGCCAAGTGAGACGTTTCCTTCTTTGAGTGCTGACGGTACATTTTTGTTACCCGTCTTTTTCAGATAGGAAGCGAGACATTCATAATTGCTGTCCCACTGAATATCGAACTTGCTTCCCCAGTACATACCGATAGAATCGAGCATTTCAAACTGCTCTTCGGTCAGCATGTTCCTGCCGCGTTTCTGATACTGTGTTCTCAGATTGCAAAGCCATGCTCCAAGTCGTATGCCGTTTTCATCAACGTAATCCGACTTGCATTTAAGATCACCGTGTCTGCGGTAATACTCAACTGCTGCATGATAGTTGCGTTCGAACACAAAATCATATACGTCCCAGACCATACCGAGCTTATCAAGTTCGGCGATGTGTTCCGATGTGAGATAACTGCTGTTTATTCCGGCCTTGCGTGCAGTGCGAAGCTGTGCAAGCCATGCACCTAATCGTACGCCGTTTTCGTCAACATAAGTGGCTGACGGTCGCAGGTCGTTATGAGCTTCAAAATACTCCTTGGCAGCGGTAAAGTATCTGTTCCATGAAGCATCTTTTGCACTCTCCCACCTCATGCCGAGACGGTCGAGTTTCGTTATCTGCTCGTCGGTAAGTATACCGTTTGCCCTGCCTGCGCGTACTCTCCGCTGTGTCTGAAGCCATGCCCAGAGTGAATATCCTTCTTCGGTACGATAACCCTTCGGCATTTCAAGTGAGCCGTTTTCGTTAAAGTACTTTTCTGCGACAGCGTACATGCAGTTCCATGAAGCTGACAGACATCCTTCAAGGCTTTCGAACAGTTCGCGGCATTCTGCCAGACGGTCGATGACCTCGAAAGTGTCGTTTATAATAAGGCTTTCACCGTCGTGTGAACGGTAATAGCAAAGTGCATTGCGCATTTCTTCCTTTACAGTGTCAATGCTGTACAGGTTTTCAATATTGTTTACAATATCGAAAATGACCGGGTCGCATGAACGCGATGCCGAAAGTGCACGGCCTATCTGCTGCTTGTAGATTATCGGCGAGACAGTCGGCCTTAAAAGTATCACACCTGAAATATCTTCAACATGAACACCCTCGTTAAGGGCATCTATACAGTACAGAAGTCTGAGATGATCAGAATCATCTGCCTTGAAGTCCTTAAACGCTCTGCTGGCGGAAGGATCGTCGGAATAAACTGAATAGATGTGCATGTCACCGTCTATCTTTCCGAGCCAGTCTTCCGCAAGGTTCATATAATCCTGCATGGATTCGTAATTCGGAGTAAAGACTATGTATTTTCCATGACGGTCTGTCATGTGTCTGTCAAAGATCTTATCAAGTCCGTCTGCATTTTCAAGTGTCCGGCGAAGCGCATCCAGATAAACTGTTGCCTCATCGCGGACGGCTTTGCTTTTTGCCTTCTTTACTTTTTCCTCATATTTCACTAGATCATTTTCATATGAGAAAACTGAGAGAACGTATTTAGGCGGATTAAGAATACCGCGGACGATCGATTCACCGAGCGTCATTTCAGAAGCGATGTTTCCTTCGAAAAGTTCAGCTGCCATATCGCGCTGATTATCAAGGTAGCGGATGTTCGTAGCTGAAAGTCCGAGAAGAGGAACTTCACTGTACTGCTCACGGAGACGTTTAATTCCCTGCCCCCAGCACTCAGCTCCTGCTCTGTGGTATTCGTCGTATATTATGTACGACGGATGAATTTCAGAGATCTCTGTTTCATCCATCTGCATGAGTTTGGCATAAGTCAGAAAAACTATATTTTTAAGTTCTCCACCGCCTGCATCTTTCCAGTTTTCAAGCTGTGTACGGAAAATGTATTCCGAAGGCGACAGCCATAGAACAGTTTCATCAGGGTGGTCTTCACAGAGCTTAAAGCCTATAAAAGACTTTCCCGTTCCGGTAGGATGAATAACAGCAGCCTTTCCGGTCGAAGCAAGCATGGCGACAGCTTTTTCATATGCGATCCTGTTGTGACTGTATAGTTCCATTGCCATAGCGCTTAACCCCCTCTTCGTAAAATGTCGTATTTTGCGAAAATAAACTTGCTGTGTTATTATTAATATCAGTTGTCTTTCATTGATAGTACCTATTCTATCACATACTGCTCACAAAGTCAAGTTCAGAAATACTATAATTTTGATAATATTCACACGGTTTGGTGATTGTTTATTAAAATACAGCTACGGAGGCCAAATATTATGACACAGTTTAACATATATCGTCGCAAAGACGGAAGGTGGGAAGGGCGCATTTATGTCAACTCTGATAAAAAAACTCAGAGAACGTATAAATCTTTTTACGGAAGAAGCCGTGAAGAAGTTGCAATGATGATGCTCGAATACGAATCAGAAAAATCTTTTAATGAAGAAATTTCATTAACTTTCAGTGAACTCTGCTCAGAATGGATAGAAAACCGCAGACGACGAATTAAGGAATCAACTGCTGCGAATTATCAGATGAAGGCTGACAAGCACATACTACCTGTGTTTGGCAGCCTTTATCTTTATGAGATCACTTCCGAAATGATCTATGAATTTATCTCAGACAGGCAGAAATCCGGGTTTTCCAACCGCTATATATCAGATATCATAGTCCTTATGAAATCTGTGATGCGGTACGGTGAGACGCATTATCAGTGCCGGAATCCCATGAAAGATATTGTAATGCCGAAAAAATATAAAACCGAGATCATGAGATTGTCCTCTTCAGAAGAATCCGCACTGAAAAAATATATTTCAGAAAATCATTCGCTTGTTACGCTTGCTGTTACTCTTGCAATGTTTACAGGTTTAAGGATCGGTGAGATCTGTGCGCTGAAGTGGAAAGACATTGACTTTGACAAACGGATAATTACCGTCAGCAAAACAATACAGCGTATAAAATGCATAAACGGTAACAGAAAAACAAAACTTATAATCACAGACCCCAAGAGTCGTTCTTCATTTCGCACTATTCCATTTCCGGATTCAATTTTTTCATTCCTCCGCGAATTTCAGTCTGACGCGGAGGATTTTGTTTTGTCCGGAAACAGAAAACCTGTCGAACCGCGTACAATGCAGTACCGTTTCGCACGCATTCTTAAAAACGCAGATCTGCCGTCAGTACACTTTCATTCCCTTCGTCACAGCTTTGCCAGCAAGTGTATAGCTCTCGGCTTTGACATGAAATCACTAAGCGAGATCCTCGGTCACAGCAGTATTGAGATCACCATGAATCTATATGTTCATACATCTTTTGACCAGAAGGCGGAATACATGAACAGGCTGAAAATGGCAGTCTGAGCTATGCGCTTCTTTTCGCAAAATACGACATTTTACGAAAACTAAGGAAACACTGATTAAATCGGAAATCCGGCTTTGCCGGATTTCCAAAGGTGTGATTTTACGGGGCTTCGTCCCGAACCCCCACGCTTATTTATGAATAAATCAGCGTTTTCCTAAATAAGCGATAATAATCCAACGGCTATAAAAAATACTCCCACGTAACAAAAATCACGTGGGAGTATTTTTACTTTAAATAAATATTAAATTTCAATTTTTAAATCTTCTATGAGTTTATGCACAGTGGTACATGAATTCCAGTCGCAATACGGGTAGCTCTTTTCATTCGGCCGAACTTCATTGAATTCTGCGATTCTTTTTTGTAAAGAAATATTTGCATTATGCATTGCATCTTCCAGTTTTGGAAACAGTACTTTTTTGAATACTTCAGAATCGTTTTTTTCATACCCTTTCCGATAACCGTTTTCTTTAAGAATAGAATCCAGTTCTGAAAGCAGTTCTTTTGCCTTCTTTTCGGCATTGAATTTCTTGAAATGAGAAATAAGCCAGACTTCAAAAGCGATATTTGAAAAAGCTATTCCGATATCATATTGTCTTGCCATTTTAATAGTCTCATATATTGTATCATCCGGAAATTCATCTTTATCAAAAACTATCCATACTTTATTCGCATTAGCAGTTTTCAGTTCTTTTATCGCTCTTAACAGCAATCCTTTCGGATCCGCACTTTCAAACTTGATTTTTATGTCATATATGGAATGCCTGTAATCTCTGAGCTCTGTAAAATAATTCTTCTCAGTTTCCTTGCCATTTGTAAATATTACAAATGTGTCTCTTTGCTTTAGTCCCTTTGTTTTTCTAGCCATTACTCCTCACCTTTCTCCCTGCTGAAATTCGGCAGAGATGCGTAAAAACCAGCAAGATACTTCTTGCTGAATAAGTCATTTTTACTTACTCCGGTATAATCCGCTAAAGAAACAAGAGAACTTCTTCCTCTATGATCCTTACTTGTAAAATAGATCTGGTCACGTCGGAAGTTTTCGTCCATTAACAAAACATTGTGCGCAGTACAAATTATTTGAGCATTTTTCGGGTTATGTTCTATAGAATTAAATAATTTAAGCAGATAATCAACGACCAGAAAATGTAGTTTTGAATCTATTTCATCAATAAAAACTACTCTTCCCTGATCCAACGCCGCTAATATCCATCCTAAATAACAAATTAAGCGAACTGTTCCTTCTGAATTAAATCCATTATCCTTAAAAAGCATTACCTCTTTTTTATCTACAATATTGTCTTCATTATCGAAAACATTGAAATATGTTTTCATATCAATTTTATACAAGCTTTCTAATTCAGCTTTTAACTGTCCAGCGATAACAGAAGGATCAGACTGAAGTTTAATATTGAGCTTTGTTAAACTGTCCCGATCAGAAGATGTTGCAATTTTATCTTTTATTATTTCGAAATCTGTTATTCCAATATCCGCCTTATTCAGGATCTCCAGAGCCTGAATTTTATATTTATAATTTTCCATATTATAAATATCAAGCGAGTTGTATGAATTTTCAAATACAATTAATACATTTAAAAACCAGTTCATAACCTCTGAAAGATATTTATTTACAGATAAATTAAAATTATTACCGATTGAAAGAAATAATGTATTGTCAGGAACTTTAATCAGATTAATGGATTCTTCGGAAACTCCGTCTATTTCAAGTTTTTCGTTTTTCCTCTCAAAAACCTTAGCAAGTGTTTCTTCACGCTTATAAAGCCATTCATGTTTTACAATGCCGTTATTAAGTTTAAAACCATACTTATAATAAATACCATTCTGAATAATCTCAACCTCATAGAAACTATTTTCTTTGTCCGCGTCAGTTTTAAAAGCAAAGCTTTCATTTGGCATTAATACATGAGCAGATGAAAGACGCACAAAATTCGACATATACGCAAAAGCTTTCAGCACATTTGTTTTACCGGACGCATTCCCACCGAAAATAACAGCAGATTTAATAAGTTCGTTGTCATCCTCAGGAAGTATTTTTTCACCTACATTAAAAGTATTGAGTTCACTAAACGTATCATCATCAGTTGCTCGCATAGAAAGCTCAGTTTCTTCATAAAACGAGCGACTGTTACAAAAACGAAAATCAATTAACATATTATTCTCCAAAAATTAACTATTATTATAAGCTACTTCTATTATTATATTTCAAATGTTTTAGTATGTCAAATTCTATTTTATTATACATTAATTTTGTTCCGTAAGAACAAACCGGACGCCTGCTAAGGTGTCCGGTTTTTCTATAGCATGCCGAAGGCATACCGATTCTGTCAGCCGTTTACCATGATAACGCCGTTGCGTCTTAAGTTACGCAGGAATACGAGGCGGGCATTGTCGCGGCATTCGGGTTTTATCATGTAGTAGAGATAATGTTCCATGAGATTGAAAAGATCGAAAGTACGTCCTTCGATCTTGAAGTTTGAAAATCCCATCGGCACGTATTTGTTCCAGATGTCGTCCGGTGAGATGTGTGTCGGAAGGTCTTTGATTTCAAAGATCGTTCTGTGTTCGCAGGTACATTCCAGAGCTGCCTTGTATTCGGAATGCTGCCTTGCAAATTTGTCCGGATCGTAAGGAACGTTTGCAGGATTTTTCTTCATGTGTTCGTTGATCGCTATCTGTTCAAGGCCGATCACTTTGTAGTGGTCGGACCTGTTCTTACAGGCAGGAACGCAGCACGGGTTTACAAGTATCTCGCACTTATCCTTGTTTTCTATTTTTTCTAGAACGTCGAAACGGTTGTTGAAATCATAGTCAAGGACTACAAGGTGATAGTCCCTGTCCAGCTCGTTATTAAGCTTTTCCGGGTCTGTTATACGCTTGCATGTTGAGCTTGTGATCTTCATTTTCGGATAGTTCTTTCTTATGTAGTCTTCAAGAAGATCTGAGGCAACGATACATCCGTTCATTCCGTTGTTTGCGTATGAAAGGATCATGTTGCAGAAAGGGTCAGAAAGATGCTTTTCCTCGATCATCGGATTGGTAAAGGTAAAGCGAAGCGGGATGCCCTTGTCGTTAAAATATTTAAGTATTCCTCTGACAAACTGCTTGTCGCAGTTACCCGGCATTACTCTTCCGCCGTTCCAGACGGCCGGAGGAAACACACCGTAGAAGGAGGCGATCTCAACGCCCTCCCTGAAAAACTCAGGGCTGTTTTCAAGCATTGCAAGGAATACCATGTTGAATTTTGAAAGTCTCGAAAAATCCGGTAAATGAAATTTTACGCTCATTGCTCATATCTCCTTATAATGATCAAAGTGTTATCTTCTGGCCGTCGGTACTTATTACAGCGGCCGGGAAGCGTTTTTTGATCCCCTTTTCGTAAGCTGACGGGTTGGTCATTGCGGGGCTGTAGTGGGTGAACCAGAGGCGTTCGGCTTCAGCTAATTCGGCCAGTCTTACGGCGTCGGAAATGAGCATGTGGCCCTTTTCCTTCATGCTCTGTTCGTGTTCGTCGTCGCCGTACATTCCCTCGCAGATGAAAAGATCTGCTCTGAAGGCCTCGTCAGCTATCGTATCGATTGGCCTTGAATCTGTTGCGTATGTCACCTTGACCGGCTTTCTTTCGCCGTCAGTGACCATTTCCGTTGTGTATGTCTTTCCTTCAAACTCAACCGTTCCGCCGCCGTGGAGCACCTTCCACATTGGTTTCGGAAGTCCGAGACTTTCTGCTTTCTGCGGATTGAAAACAGGTTTTCTTGAAAATACGAATGAGTATCCGAGACACGGAACACTGTGTTTTAACGGAAATGCCCTTACAGATATCATATCATCTATTTCAGGCACTTTGAAATCCGTAACTTCGTTTGTCGGAAATTCTGTTATTATCAGTTCGTAAGGGAGTTTCCCACAGATACACCTGAGACTGTTTACGATCTCCGTGGTTCCCTTCGGTCCGTAAATTTTAAGCGGTGTTGTTTTGGAATAGTTGCCAAGGGAAAGAAGAAGTCCCGGGAGTCCGGAAACATGATCAGCATGGAAGTGCGTGATAAGCAGAGTTTCCAGCTTGCTTAACTTGCAGTCAGCTTCGACAAGAGCTATCTGTGTGCCCTCGCCGCAGTCAATGAGTATTGCCTTTCCGTTGTATTCCATATAGCAGCAGGTAAGCCACCTGTTATGCAGCGGCATCATTCCGCCTGTACCTGCCAGACAAATATCTACCATTTTATATCATCCTTTTTTAAGAGTGTTGTACTGAAGGATGGTAATAAGCAGGAACGTTCCTGCACCGTGCACATTTTTCTTTTTGTGCGTCCTCAGTGTTTAAGTTCAACGATGGTAACACCGTCTTCGCCCTCACCGTAAACACCAAGTCTGAAGCTTTTTACAACAGGCATTTTCTTAAGTCTTGCATGCACGGCATTTCTGAGAATGCCGGTTCCCTTTCCGTGAATAACAGTGACCAGAGAAAGTCCCGTCATTACGGCGTGATTTATAAACATGTCAAGCTCCATTACGCCCTCATCAGCAGCAAATCCACGGATGTCGAGTTCCTGCTGCACCTGGCGTGAAGCCGTGTTCTTCTTCGGAGTAAACTTTGCCTTGTTATTTTTCTGCTCCTTAGGTTTTTCAGCGAGACGAAGATCAGTTATGTTCATCTTCATCTTCATCATACCCGACTGAACAAAGACAAATCCCTTTGCGTCCTGATTTGTCACAACAGTTCCGTTCTTGTTCATCGACGGTATGAATACGTAATCTCCTGTCTTAAGAGCACGCGGAAGCTTGTAGTCATCCGTCTGTTTTTTCTTAACAACAGGGTTTGCATTGTCGTACATATTGTTAAGGCTCTTTTTGCTGATACGTTCAGCATCAGATACCATGTTTTCAAACTTTGCCTTGCTCTTCTGCTTTTTGATCGACTGAAGCTCATCAAGAAGCTCGTTTGACTTCGCCTTGGTGTTCTCGATGATGTTCATGGAAATGCTTCTTGCCTTGTCAAGCTCAGCTTCCTTTCTGTCCTCGAGTTCCTTCAGTTCACTGCGGAGCTTTTCAGCGTTTTCCTCCGCTTCGCGTCTTAATCTTTCAAGCTCGGCATTCTGTTTTTCAAGTTCCGCCCTTGCGGCTTCAAGGTTTTCAATGACCTTTTCAAAGCGCATGTTTTCCGTACTTACCAGAGACTTCGCCTCATCGATAACGTCCGAAGGCATGCCAAGGCTCTGACAGATAGCAAAGGCGTTCGACTTACCCGGTGAACCCATAATGAGCTTGTAAGTCGGCTTAAGAGTTTCGATATTGAATTCGCAGGATGCGTTCAGCGTATCCTCCGACTCGATAGCATAGATCTTGAGTTCCTGATAGTGCGTAGTCACCATAAGCTTCGCACCGCTTGACTTAAGGCGCTCTATTACAGACACAGCAAGAGCCGCACCCTCGACCGGATCAGTACCGGAACCAAGTTCGTCAAGAAGTATAAGTGACCTTTCGTCAGCCTTTGAGATAATATCGATGACCTGATTGATGTGAGACGAGAAAGTGGAAAGATTCATCTCGATACTCTGGTTGTCACCGATGTCAACGAGTATGTTGTCGAATACAGATATACGGCTGCCGTCAGCACACGGGATAAGAAGTCCGCACATGGTCATAAGCACAAGAAGGCCTGTAGTCTTGAGTGAGACAGTCTTACCGCCTGTATTCGGACCGGTAATGATAAGGGCATTATATTCCTCACCTATTGAAATATCTACAGGAACGACCTTTTCAGGGTCGATAAGAGGATGTCTCGCCTTCTTAAGCTCAATAACGCCGTCATCTGAAATGACTGGTGCAGTTGCCTTTATCTTTGCCGCAAAGTTAGACTTTGCAAAATAAAGGTTCAGTATTGTACAGACTCTCCATCCTTCTGAAATGCTGTCAGCACTTAATGCGCACTCGGCAGTGAGGGCACGGATGATCCTGTCGATCTCCTCCTGCTCCTGACTTTCCAGAATGCGTATATCATTATTGCAGTCAACAATGGACATTGGCTCGATAAAGTACGTCTGTCCCGTTGCTGAAGTGTCGTGTACAAGTCCCGGAACGGCACCCTTGTATTCTGATTTTACCGGAAGAACGTAACGTCCGTCACGCATAGTGACAACAGCGTCCTGAAGACACTTCTGCATTGATGATGACTTAACCATTTTGTCGAGTGTTGAACGGAGTTTCGCGCCGGTCTGTCTTATCTTTCTTCTTATCGACGCAAGTTCCGAACTTGCACCGTCTGAAAGTTCCTCTTCTGAAAGAATGGAATTTTCAAGCTTCATAAGAAGCGCATCGTTAGGAATAAGATTGTTGAAAAGATAGTCAAGTTCCGTTTCCGTGTCCTCGCAGTGCTTGTACCAGTCATGAAGTGACTTTATCTGCTTTAAGACCGCAAGCACTTCAAGAAGATCCTTGAGTGACAGTCTTCCTCCTGACTTTGCTCTTCTCAAATGTCCGTTAACGTCATGAAAGTCCGAAAACGGAGGTGTTCCGAAACGTACGGAAAGTTCAAAAGCCTGTGACACCTTTTCTATTTCACGCTTAACTTCCTCACAGTCAGAAGACGGCCTTATATCAAGAGCCATCTGTCTGGTAGCTGCGTTTGAAGTGTGTGCCGCCAGCATTTCAAGAACTTTCTGAAGTTCAAGTGTTTTGTAGTATTTATCCATTTTTTATCTCTCTTTTATTTTACGTGCAGTCTGCGGAATTATTCCGTGATAACCCGCATCCGCAGATCACATCCCGTCCGGGACACGATCTGCGGATAACTTACACTAATGAATTGTAGAAATCAAGTGTTCTGAATCTGCTTCTTCCAAGATGGGCAAGCAGATATTTTTCTGATATCGCGGAAAGCTGTTTCATGCTCTCTCCGGTAAGCTTAAACTTAAAAAGCCTGTCAAAATCAGTCAGAACTATATGTCTTATCGCATGAAGCACAGAAGGACCAATACACACCGCATCACTGTTACGTACAGACAGAAAACAGTTTTCACAGTAAAGGTTTCCGCTCCCGACTCCAAAATACATTTTTTCGGTCTGGTATGTATTGCACACGCAGCAGCCTGCAACAGCCGGCATGTGTCCGGTCTCGGACATGAGTCTGAATTCGAAAATGGATTTCAGAAGTGCTTCTTCCCTCCCGCCTTCGGTAAGAAAGTGAAGAATATTTAAAAACAGCCTTAAAACCGTCCGGCTGTTCTCCTCATCGGGAAACTGACAGAAAGAGATAACTTCCGAAAAATATGAAACGAGAGAGAACCATTCGAGTTTCTCTCTTACCGCATAGAATATTCTGATGGTCTCAGCACTGTCAATATAGTAACGGTCACGCTTCCGGACAAGACAGAACTTAGAATAAGCATAGAGCTGCGAGGCTGCAGCGAAGGGACATGAATATTTTTTCACGCCCTTTGCCATAACCTCCACAACTCCATTGGTTTCTGTCAGAATATCAAGAAATTTATCATTGTCGCCGGACTGGCGTTCACGTATCACAAGACCGTTTACGTTTGTCAGCATAAGTTCACATCCTAATGAAACAGTGTTAAGCTGAGATCCAGCTTCGTACCGGAACACACGCTGATCGGTGTATCAGTAATTAGGGTCTGAAAGTCCGAGAGATCTGATAATAGCATCCCGGTTTCTCCAGTCTTCCTTGACCTTTACCCAGCACTGAAGATTAACTTTTATCTGGAAAAATTCTTCAAGCTCCTCACGGGATAAAGTAGCGGCTTTTTTGAGCATTCTTCCGCCCTTACCGATTACTATTCCCTTGTGTGATTCACGTTCGCAGAATATGGTGGCATCGATATCAAGAAGATCCTTATCGTCACGCTCTCTCATTCTTTCAACTGCAACTGCGATTCCGTGAGGAACTTCATCGTCGAGCAGTTCGAGCAGCTTTTCCCTGATTATCTCGCCGGCGATTATCTTTTCAGGCTGATCGGTAATAGCGTCATCCGGGAAGAAATGAGGTCCTTCGACAGCAAGCGACATTGCCTTTTCACGTACAAGATCAAGGCCGTCGTTTTCAAGAACGCTTATCGGGATTATCGCATCCAGATTAAATTCCGCGTCAAGTTCAGCCATTTTCTGAGCAAGAACAGTTTTATCCTTAAGAAGATCTATCTTGTTGAGCAGGAGCACAAGCGGAGTCTTTGAAGCTCCGACGGACTTAAGCATATCTCTTTCCTGATCACCGATCTTTTTGGTGCAGTCGGCCATGAAGAAAACTGCGTCGATGTCGGAAGCACTTTCCCTGACAGCCTTCAGCATGTATTCGCTGAGCTTGTTCTTCGCCTTGTGAAGACCCGGAGTGTCGATGAAAACGAGCTGTGTTTCATCGATGTTCACAACACCGGTTATCTTGGTTCTGGTGGTCTGGCTCTTGCAGCTTACGGAAGCGATCTTCTCACCTATAAGCGCATTTAAAAGAGATGATTTGCCGGCATTTGTCTTTCCTGCAATAGTGATAAAAACTGTTTTTGTCATTAAATATGTCCTTCCTTACTGAGCAGCCTTGGAAATGAATGTGGCATCTCTTGAAATGCCGAGCTTTTCGAGGACTGCTTCTTCCTTCTCTCTCATGATCCTTGCTTCAAGTGTGCTTGTTTCATGATCATATCCGAGAAGATGGAGCATTGAATGAACTGTAAGGAAGCCGATCTCTCTTTCAAGTGAGTGGCCGAAATTCTCAGCCTGCTTGATGGCAGTTTCAAGTGAGATAACGATGTCGCCGAGCATTACATACCCGTTTTCCTGATTGATGTCGTAGTTTCCGTTTTCACCAAGAGGGAATGAAAGAACGTCAGTTGACTTGTCCTTGTCCCTGTAGATCCTGTTTAAGTTTCTGATCTCCTTGTTGTTGATAAAGGAAACACTTACCTCAGTATCTCTCTTGAAATTTTCAGTGATGAGTACAGCCTGGCAGCAGCGTCTGATAAGAAGTCTTATACCGACCGGTACCTTCACCTCTGACTGAGAATTCTTTATGTAAACCTTAAGCTTTGACATGATTTATTTTTTCTTCCCTTCTTCAAAATATTTCTCGTATGCTTTGATAATGTCCTGAACGAGCTTATGTCTTACAACGTCCTTGTCAGAGAACTTCTGAATAGAAATGTCATCGACATTTTTAAGGACCTTTGTTACCTCAACAAGTCCGGATTTTTTGCTTGCCGGAAGGTCTATCTGGGTAACGTCACCTGTAATGACCATCTTGCTGTTGGTGCCTAGACGTGTAAGGAACATCTTGATCTGTTCAGATGTTGTGTTCTGTGCTTCATCAAGGATGATGAACGCATCATCAAGAGTACGTCCTCTCATGTACGCAAGAGGAGCAACTTCGATCGTTCCCTTTTCCATGTGCTTCTGGAATGCTTCCGCTCCCATCATATCGAAAAGTCCGTCATAAAGCGGTCTTAAGTAAGGATCGACCTTGTCCTGAAGATCGCCCGGAAGGAATCCGAGGCTCTCACCAGCTTCAACAGCCGGACGGGTGAGGATGATCTTTGTGATCTCGTGTGCCTTGAAAGCCCTGACAGCCATTGCAACGGCCAGATAGGTCTTACCGGTACCTGCAGGTCCGATTCCGATGACAATGGTATTTTTTTCTGATGGCATCAACATACTTCTGCTGACCTACAGTTTTAGGTCTGACCACCTTTCCGCTCGTGGTAATACAGAGGCTGTCGCCGACCAGTTCCTTGAGTTCCTTTTCAGCGCCTGATGAAACCATGTTTGTCACGTAACGGACAGACTGGTCATTGAGGTTTTCGCCCTTGCCTGCGTATTCAAGAAGTGCCCTTATGGCCTTTTCAGCTTCGGAAGTATTTTCTTCAGAACCGATTATCTTGATGTTGTTACCGCGGCTAATAATTACAACTCCGTACTTTTTCTGGATCGAATCAAGATTGGAATCACAGTTCCCGAGCAGTTCCTGTATCTGATCAGAATTATCTACATTAATTATCTTCTCTGTCTTTTCAGCCATAAATATCACTCTTTTCTCTTTAAGATTTGCCTGCAGTGGGTACAGACATATTTATCTGATATTATTATACCATATTCTGCGGAAGTTTTAAAGTACTCCGGACTATTTTTATTTATGAAATATGTAATAATTATACCGTACTTTTTGAGCATATTATCTATTTTTTTTATAAGACGATACTGATCATGCCGGACGCCGGGAATTAACACATAAACAATCTGAAAAATTATTGAAAAGTGTAAATAAATGTAGTATAATATAGTTGTTAATATCAGGTCAAAGGCTGAAAATATACATACAAATAACACACACTTTTTATATTCAGAGGAATGTCATTTAATGAACAAATTTGAAACACCCGAATTCAATCCTAATAATATTCCGCTTCCTTCAAATGATTTCTTTTCATTTCTCGATAAAGAGATCTACTACATAGGAGCATTACAGGATGGAGAATACAACAGGTTTATAAAAACAGGAGAAGAAGTCCTGACTTACGACGCTTTTCAGAAAACTAAATTTCTGTTCCGCTGGAAAGAATCCGGATATGTTATCTGCACAGCTGATGATCCTTCAATGGTCATCACACTGAGAAACTCAAATGAACCCGGCAAATTCTTTATTACACTCGAGCGTTACCAGAACAGAGCCGATCAGCTCTGGGACATTCTTCCGCACATCAACGAAAACAACCAGACCGACGGCATCTGTATCCGCTCTGAGAGAAAATACAGCGGAAACCATGTTTACATCGGCTGGGACAAGTATTCCGTAATTGCAGTCAAGGGTTCGGACAAAAGCACCAACCTTGCACTCTGCCCTCTTTCCGACTGGGTGACTTTCGGTCTTGCGTGCATGCAGTATCTCGGATGGAGCTATTCCACTGACAGTGACGTGGGACGTGCGCTCAACAACTACTACAGCAACATACGTCTCAACATCTCCACGGAAAACGCTTTGATGTACAACAATGTCGGCCTTATCGTAAACCAGGCAGGCGGTAATTTCAGTCAGCTGCGCTACGCCGATGTTTACATGAACGACGTTGCCTGTGAAGTAATTGCTGTATGCAATGCGATACGTCTTGCCAGCGGCGATTTTGATGAAATGAACCTCGACTTTTTCAAGCTCTCTCTTGAATTCGAACTCAGCGGTCTTTACAAAAATTCATTAAAGAAGCTCATAGTCAGCACCGGTTCAGCCTTCGGCATAAAGAAGCTCTCATCAATAAGCACAAAAGACGGCGGATGGGGCGGAGATCCTGACAGGATCGCAAGCTGTCTCGAAGGTCACAACATAAAGTTTGAAACCGTCCACAGCAAGGACAAAACTCCTTCAAAGGATAAAAAGACTGACGGAAACGTATTAAAGTGCGATGACCTCATCAGGAACTCACTGTGTGCTGTAATTTCATACAAGTTCTCCACTTTCCATCAGGCTATACATACTTTCGCATGTACCTATGACGGTCAGGAAATACAGACGTTTAACAGACACAGCGACCACACTCCTTCCAACAACTACCTCAACAGAGGTACAACAACTGTACAGCGCGGTATTTACGAAAACCTGTCCTCTCTGTTCTCATACGACAAGGACAGCAGATTCTACGTAGGATATTTTCTAAAGAAACACTGATTAAATCGGGAATTTACACGGCTTCGCCACGAAGCCTCACGCTGATTTATGAATAAATCAGCGTTTTCCTAAAAAATACACGAAGCACTGATCGAACAAAGGTCAGTGCTTTTTTTCGTGCAAAAAGCATCCGGCATGGTATGAAACCAGTGCCGGATGCCTCCTGTTTAGGTTATGAATCATGAATTATTCAGTAGAGATCATTTTAAATATCAGCGTGAGCAGCTATTTTATAGATCGCTGCTATGTCATCAGATGAAAGATGAACAAATCCGCCTGTACGTCCGTCGCCGAGGCCGAATTTTTCCACAAGTACAGGAATATCCTTCTCCTTCGCGCCGAGTTCCGCAAAGTTTATCGGCATGCCGATAGAACGCAGGAAGTATCTGAACGCCCTTATACCTGCAATGGCAGTGTTCTCCGGCTTTTCGAAGTCCATCTGGATGCCGAACACTCTTGTTGCCATCTGGCTGAAGCGTCTTACATTATGCTTGTAGACATATTCCATCCATGCCGGCATAATAACTGCAAGTCCTGCACCGTGGGCACAGTCATAAAGAGCTGAAAGCTCATGTTCGATACCGTGGCTGTTCCAGTCCTGCTCTCTGCCTACGCCTACTATGTTGGTGTGAGCAACAGTTCCCGCCCACATTATGTTGGCACGTGCTTCATAGTTGTCCGGATCAGCGATAACTCTCGGAGTTTCCTTTATCATGGTAAGAAGAACTGCTTCACAGAGTCTGTCTGTGATCTCGACTTCCCTTGTGTTTGTAAAATATCTTTCGAAAACATGTGCCATAATATCTGTAGCACCGCATGCCGTCTGATATGCCGGAAGAGTCTGTGTAAGTTCCGGATTCATTACTGAAAAGCGCGGTCTTATAAGATCCGAACCGGCGCCCCTCTTGAGCATTCCGTCTTCCTTCGTGATAACGGAATCGCCTGAGCCTTCACTGCCTGCAGCCGCAATGGTGAGTACAGTACCGACCGGCAGAGCTTTTTCCGGCTGCCTGCCGCAGTAGAAATCCCAGAAATCGCCCTCGTACGGCACGCCCATTGCAATAGCCTTGGCAGAATCTATTACAGAACCGCCTCCTACAGCAAGTATGAAATCAATGCCTTCCTTACGTGCAAGTTCTATTCCCTTGTACACAAGACCGTCACGCGGATTAGGCTGAACTCCGCCGAGTTCGCAGTACTGAATACCGCATGTTTCAAGCGAAGCCTTCACTCTGCCGAGAAGTCCCGACCTTATCGCTGAATTTCCGCCGTAGTGAAGAAGGACCCTGCTTCCGCCGTATTTCTTTACGTAAGCGCCGCATTCCTTTTCCCTGCCTTTTCCGAAAACAAATTCCGTCGGACTGTAAAAACTGAAATCATTCATTGCTGTATCCTCCTGTAGTGAGACTGTTAGTTAAGGAACCACTGATCAGCCCGTAAACATTCCTGTAAATCACGCGCTGATTTCTGTGTTTTCTTTAAAATATTCCGGTAAGATCAGATCAGAATCCGATTGATCCTGTATAATACGGTATATCCTTTTCTGCTTTTTCCACAGCTTCTTCAATTGTCATGCCGTAGAAATCTCCCGCAGCAAAGAGTCTGCCTGATTTTCTGTCATTTATAAAAGCACCGGTAACCACACCAGGAAGTGAGCTTTCCGGTGAATTAGGAGCATTCGGTCCGCCGAGATCTGTTCTGCACCAGCCCGGATCAGTAAGATTTATGCAAATATCTGTTCCGTTGTACTTTGAAGCAAGATCCATTGTTACCTTGTCAAGTGCAGCCTTGCTTGCGCTGTATCCGGCCTGCTCAGGTTCAAGTCTGATCCCGCTCGTAGTGTTCACTATTCTTCCGAAAGCTCTTTTTTCCATCTTCGGGAGGAAGTGATAAACTATCATCATCGGTGCTGTCGTATTTACAGTGAAACTCGTTTCATAATCCGAAGCCGGGGTCTCATTGTACTTTTCTCTGTAGGCTATCTGAAGTCCGGCATTGTTGAGTACGATATCAACATCGACTTTCATATCATCGATTGCAGCAAGCATAGCTTCAACCTGTTTCAGATCTGAAAACTCCGCGCCGACAGTACGTACTTCAACGCCAAGTGCTCTTGCCTCTTCTGCAGTTTTCGCACAGTTTTCAGCCTTTCTTGCCTGAAGAATAAGATTGCATCCCTTCGATGCCATAAAAAGTGCTGCTCCGCGTCCTATTCCTCTTGCAGCACCTGTTATAAATACCCAGCGTCCTTTTACATCCAACATTAGAATTCTCCTTTGCTTAAGGGAACGCTGATTTGTTCAAAAAACATCATGTGGTCCGGGGCGGTGCCCCGCAGATCTCACCTTCAGAAATCCGGCAAAGCCGGATTTCCTGTATAATCAGTGTTTCCTTAACGATCGTATTTTCAGTTTAAATGGTAACATAAACAGCGGTCACAAATCAATAACGCACCGTCACTATTAGAGATTTGTTCTATTTTTTAATTCAATTATTATACTTTTAAAAAACAGTTTTAAAAGAACTGCTGATTATCATTTCAGGGCTCTAAAGTAACGCTGATTTAGTCATAAATCAGCGTGGGTTCCGGGTCGATGCCCCGCAAATCCCACCTCCGGAAATCCGGCGAAACCGGATTTCCGGTTTAATCAGTGTTTCCCTGATCTGACCGTTTTTTCTGCATTCTGAACTGTTTCGGAGTAAGTCCCCTGTATTTTCTGAAACTGCGTATAAGATGACTGCTGTCCGCAAAGCCCGTCCTCTCACTGATGAATGTAAGATCGTAATCAGTAAAAACAAGATATTCCTCAGCCTTATATATACGCATACGTTCAATATATTCCTTGCAGCTCATGCCGTAGCTCTCGTGAAACTTTGCCGCAAATCCGGAATAGCTCATATGGCATTTCCGCGCTATGTCCGCCACGCGGAGATCACCGTCAAGCTCGCTGTCAATAAACTCAGTTACGTTTTCTATACCGCATATATCCGACGAGGTCACCGGACACTTTCCCATATCAAGGCCGTTCTCCATCCAGTAACGCACCACGGCAAATATCAGCCTGTATATCTGGGCACGCTGAATAACGTCGCTGCCGTACCGGTAACCCGTACTCTCGTCCAGACAGTCGGTAAAAATCTCACGGCAGTGAAAACGTTCCGATTCTGCAGCACTGAAGTGTATCTGAACCTGTGCCTGAGCAGCATATCTGAAAATGCTTGAAACTGACGGTGTGTAGGAAGAAGTGCCCGGAAACTTCGCCGTATCAAATTTTATCCCTGTAAAAAGCTTAAGTTCTTCTGAAGAATGAGATATCGAATGAACTGCCGAAGGAAAAAGTATTATAAATTCATTTTTTCCGACTGTATATGTCCTTTCATCACATGTGATCTCCGCACTTCCGTCAAGTATGTACAGAAATTCCGCAAAATAATGCCAGTGCGGTTTCACCGGAAAAGGCATCTTATCAGTATCATAAACAAAGGTTTCCACCGGAGCATTAAGACTGTCCTGCTTTTCAAACAACGAATGCAATTTCACACACCCTTTCCGGTAAAATGATATTTATTCCAAAATTCCGTTTCTGCTTTCTGCGGTTATTTTTCATTATCAGCGTACAGTATTTCTTCTTATTATACCATTTTTCCGGTGTAATATCAACGGCTGAGAATTTTCTATATTTACATTGTATAACTACTCCGGATATGTTATTCTAAAAAGGATTTCTTTACTGAGGTTTTTCTTATACTTTGCTGTACAAAAAAAATTCCCCCAGCAGATTTGTTCATCTGCTGAGGAATATAATTTTATCAAAAACGGTTTTAAGCTGTTTTATCTGTAAATCGTTCAACTTCTTCTTTAGTCAGTTCGACCAGTTTCTTTCCAACGCTCTTTGCATATCTGGAAAGTTCAAGAAGATTTACATGACATTCAGGCGGATCTCTGTATGGATCCGGTGTCTCATAATATTCAGGTGCAAGAACTTCATTTTCAAGAAAAAGCGGTTTAGTTCCATTCATAGCTGTACACCTCCATTAATTTTCGGGCTGATTTTTCATCAATAAAAAACTGATACTGATGAAGCATTCCTAAATACTCTCCGCCAAAAGTGGTTATATAATGATCCAGCAGTTCTTTATTTGCTGCAAATCCGTGCATTGCGCCTTCATAACCCCATTCTGTTGATTTATCTGCTCCAATAGCAAACAAATGGCCACCTACGCCTTCATACTTTTGTTTACCAAATTCATGCTTGTTATTCCAGGGAGCTGTACATGCCCAGTGAAGATATGCGGCATGTGCGGATCTGTCATTTTTTATTGCAATCAATCCCTGAACTTTATTCAGATCATCTTTTAACGCAAGTGCATAAACTTCAACATCTTTAGGAATTTCATTCCAGTTGATATGCCATCCTTCACTTGCTTTAAACTCTTTAAGATAAGAACGGCTTTCAACTTTAAATACTACAGTTTGTTTTAGCTCTCCAGATTCAGTATCTTTCAGACATGGTACTATTTCATCAATCCAGATATCTATGCAACCCTGCTGAATCAAATTCATTTCTCATCTTCTCCATTTACAGTTTTTCTTATAATAATTTTACCATATACTGATATAATAATCAATATAAAACTAAAAAATCTTAAATGAAGGAATCTGGTTAAGTCATGAATAGTAACCTAATTTGATTACTATTTCTCAGGCAAAATCAAATAACAATTCAACAGCCGCGAAAGTTTAACCCTTCGTGGCTGTTGTTGTGTTTGGTTATCAGGATTTACAGGTATCAATAATATTCGAATGAGAATCCCGGAGATGCGTAATATATATTATTATTTGAATCCCAGCTTTTTACACTCGGTTTTGTATTGAAAATGTTATCTTTATAAGAATTGAGTGAATTATAAAGACTACGAGGAAATCGAGCTTTAAAGAAATTACAGCCACGGAACGGACCATGACCTGTTCTGGAATCAGTATCAAAACTCATACCTGCACCAGTCCATCCAGAACTTAAAGCCCACCATAATAATTGAGCATTATTAGTTAACGTTTCATACCTACCATTAACCCAACCAACAGTATATTCTTCAATAGTAAGTGTACCTGTTATATCACTATATTCTGAGCCCATAAAAGCATATCCGTCGATATGTCTAACAGAACCGCCAATTGTGACATTTTCAAATGAAGCACCTGGGAAAATATTTTTTCCTAATGTTTTATTATTGTCGTTTTCTGAATAGCCCTCGATTATAAGCCTTGGCTTTGTTACGAAATCGCTGCAGAAGTTTTCAAATGCTTTCGATCCGATAGTAGTTACAGTTTTAGGAATCTTCAATACTCTTTCTTCTCGTCTTTCGCCTAAAAGAGATGGACTTCCAAAGAATCTTGTATTTGCAAATGCCTTCTCACCGATAGACTGTAAGCCTTCATTAAGAACGAGTTTTCCACGATTATAGCTCTTACTTTCATCGGATTCAAGCTTATAGAATGCATTAGCACCGATCTTCGTAACACTTTTTCCTATAACCAGATCACCAGTTATGTACGAATATTCATTATTGCTATTATCCATGAATCCATCGCCTATCATTTTAACCTCTCCGTTTTCTTCGCCAATAGTAACATTATTGAAACGTGAATTAGCGAATATCGACTTAACAACTACTCCATTCTTGCCTGGACCTCCGATAGACTTCATGTTTGCTTCGCCGCCTGAAGCACCATAGATTTCCAGCGAAGGGAAATTATCGTTAAGGTTTTCACAAACTGATTTAAACGCATAATCACCGATCTGAGTTACATGAGAAGATATCACAAGTTTTCTGTCATCAGGATCAATATCGCTTCTTGTGTACAGTCCGCTGCAACCGTTGAATGCGCTTTCTCCAATCTGCCATACACTATCTGCGATCTTAAGAGCACCGTCAAAGTTTTTGCATTTCAGAAAAGCATTTTTTCCGACACGATATACGCCTTCGCCTATTGTAAGATTGCCTCGCACGCCATTGTATCTTGTAACAGGCTCATCATTGAAGGTTTCCGTCGTTTCGTTTTCCATGAAGTTTTCACCGATATACTGTACATTTCCGCCTTTTCCGCCTATTGTTACATTAGTAAAATGAGCATGTGAAAAGATGAGTGAATCAATGGTCTGAAGCTGTCGGCTGCTGTCGTCTGGTGCCGGCTTAATTGATGAATATCCAAGTATTGTAAGAGAACCTGTATTGGCATCACTGGCCGTACTGCCCTGACCAAAATGCTTGAACGCCTGCGTTCCGATACTTGAAACTGTTGACGGAATGAGCAGATCTCCATGGAAGCCAGCACATGCATTGAAAGCATTTTCTCCGATAGAAGTCAGTCCTTCATTCAGTGTAAGAGCG
Organism: Ruminococcus sp. HUN007; assembly: GCF_000712055.1. Classification (NCBI taxonomy): domain Bacteria; kingdom Bacillati; phylum Bacillota; class Clostridia; order Eubacteriales; family Oscillospiraceae; genus Ruminococcus; species Ruminococcus sp. HUN007. Next base: position 765,878 of record NZ_JOOA01000001.1, read on the forward strand.
CCGTTAAAACCTGTACATAAAACGAATGCTTCTCTTCCCACCGATTTGATACTCTTTCCTATTGTAAGTGAACCGGTCATTCCTGAATAATTATAAGTATTATTTTCAGGATCCATATTATTCATGAATTTATCGCCGATAGCATTTACAGTTGCTTCCTCTTCCGTTCCGCCGATAACCACATCTTTGAATTTTGCTGAAGGGAATATCGGTTTAGGATCACCGTTTATATCATTAAGAGGAATACCGATATATCTGGTTTTTCCGTCAGAAGATGAATCAGAATAACCAAGAACTGTAAGTGTTCCCGGATTATCAGTATTTTCACCGTACTGCTTGAATGCACATCTTCCAATGCTGGTAACCGTCTTTGGTATTGTAAGTCCGCCGCCGGCTTTTGTACATCTGTTAAATGCATCCTTGCCTATGGTCTTAAGTGTGCTGCTTTCGAGTTTTACTTCCAGTATACTGTGGTTGTCTCCGAAAGCACGTGTACCAATAGTCTCAATACCGTCAAGGATCTTTAATTCCTGCGTGAAACTGCTGTAGTTTGAATTGTCATTATTGACCTTAACACCTTCCTTTGTTTCATCATATTTCAGATGCCTGTACACTTTGATATCATCTTCGGAATAACCGGACCCACTGTCGAACGCTTCATATTTCGTCTGATTGTCTTCAAATGTACTGTCTGTTTCAAAAACTTGAATTATAGAATGCAAAATTGCCGATCGTATTTACTGAACTGTTTTCACCGCCTATTTCCACTGACTTGAATCTCGCAAATGAGAACAGTCTGTAGCCGATGATATGCTGGTTTCCGTTTGATTCGGAATAGCCTTTGATTCTCAGCGTTCCGAGTTTGCTGTCCGGTGCGTTCATCGCAAACTTCTTGAAAGCTCGTCTGTCGATGTTGTGAACAGTCTGAGGGATTGTAATATCACCGTACATGTTCGGAAGATTCTCAAAAGCTGAATAACCTATTGTTTCAAGTTTACTGCTGTTCAGAGTAAGCGTTCCGTCAAAGCCGGCATCATTGAATGCCTCGCCTTCTATCTCGGAAACGTTACCTGTAATGGTAAGGCTGCCTGTTATTCCGTGATGATCGAAATTAGTGTCATATGAACCATCCGTTCTGCTGAAATCTGATTTCATGAAATACTGTCCGATAACATCTACGTTTCCGCCGATTATCACATCACGGTATCTTGCATGATTGAACAGTGTTCCGCCTGAATCCGGCTGTCCTGAATACTTATTGTCGCCAAGATATTTCTTGCCGTTTTCTATTCTTGACGCACCGAAAATAACCAGACGTCCGTTACCGGAACCGGAATTATCAAATGCATACGGGCCCATAAAGGTAACTGTAGGTGGAATAGTAAGGCTTCCGAGACTTGATGTTCCGTAGAACGCTTCTCGTTCAATTCGTTCAAGTGAAGTGTTGCCTTCAAACGTTACATCTGAAGCAATCTTATCACACTTCCAGAATGCATATCTTCCGATACGCTTAACTCCTGAAAGACCGGTAAGTTCATTAATGTGCATTTCACGGAAAGCACTGTTGTCAATTTCCTTTACGCTGTCACCTACATACAGGGATTCATCAAAACCTGTACACTGCTTAAACGCTTCTTCACCAATTTTTTCTACATCACCGTCAATTCTCAGTGAACCGACAAAACAGCTGTATGGTTCTGATCCGTTGCTCTCGGAATTGCTGAAAGCGTAATCATCGATAACTTTGATTTTTCCGCCAATGTGAACATTTCTGAAATGTGCATTTGTAAAGATAAACGGGCCAAGCTTCGTACCGTTCTCAGTATGTCCTGCGTATACAGTGAGTGAAGGATACCTGGATGAATTTTCAAGAGCTGCTGCATAATTCTCGAAAGCACCTTTTCCCATAGCTGTTACGCTTTCAGGAACTGTAAGATCTCCAGTAAATCCTGTACAGTTCTTAAAGGCTTCTATACCGACAGTCTTTAAGCTGCTGCCAAGGTCAATGTCCCCGTCAAAACCTGTACAGTTTTCAAAAGCCTTTGAGCCTATTTCCTGTATACTGTCAGGAAGATCAAGTTCTCCGGTGAATCCTGTACAGTCAACAAATGCTTCATTTTCAATGCGGTTAAGCACCTTATTCTCAGAAAAACCAAGTTTGCCTGTAAAACCGGTACATTTCTTGAAAGCATAATCGCCGATAACTTCAACGTTATTTCCTATTGTGAGCAGGCCGGTAAAATCACTATGTTCATTTGATTCATTATCAAAAGCATAATCTCCTATGTTCGTGATCTTTCCGCCGACATAAACATTTCTGAAATGTCCGTTGGTGAATATAAGGCCGCCAAGGTTAAGACCATCGTTTGAATCGCCGGCATTAACAGTAAGCGACGGATACTTTGAGGAATCCGTAAGTGCTGCTGCATAGCTGTCAAAAGCTCTTTCACCCATATTTGTTACAGATTCAGGAACGACAAGGTCACCCTTAAAGCCTTTGCAGTTTTTAAACGCACTGCTGCCAATAGTCTGAATACTGCTTCCGAGATCAAGGTTACCGGTGAATCCTGTACAGTTTTCGAAAGTGCTGTTACCTATTCTCGTTACAGTATCCGGAACGGTAAGATCACCATTGAATCCGAAACAGCCTTCAAATGCTGAATCACCTATTTCATTCAGCTGTCTGTCCGGAAGATCAAGGTTACCGTTCAGTCCTGTACAATCCTTAAATGCAGCTGTACCGATTGTGGAAATACTGCTTCCTAACGTCAGCGTACCTTTAAGTTCATTGTACGGCATTTTACCGTCAAGAGGTGCATTACTGAAAGCATTTTCATCTATGTCAGTAACTTTTCCTCCGATTGAAATATCTCTGAAATGGCCGTTGGTAAAAATGAGGCCGCCGAGTTTAGTTCCGTCAGAAAAGCTTCCGCCGTTGATCGTCAGCGAATGATAATTTGCAGAATTGTTCTGACCTGAAGCATAATCACTAAATGCGAAACCACCTATTTTTTCAACTGATTCCGGAATTATCAGATCTCCGTTTGCATTGATCCATCCGTTAAATGCATTTTCTCCGATCGATTTTACAGAACCAAGTTCAAGCACGGCTGATGATGTATTATTTTTAAACGCATCAGATTCTATTTTCTCAACGCCCGGACCGAAACTTAATCTACCGAATACTGTTCCGCCGAAAACATCCTTTGCAATGCTCTTTTCCGATGCATCAGAAACGCCGTCAATAAAGAGGCCGCCGTTACCGATCTTAAAATCAGTGAAAGCTCCTGTACCGATGGATGTAACCTTTTCCGGTACAACAAACGCATCACATGCGAAAAGTGTAGTTCCTGAGAATGAACCGTCGCCTATTGACTCAAGAAGCGAAGTACCTGAAGCTTTTACTACTGAACCGTCATCAGCCACACTCTTACTGATATTGCCCGTAATGATATTTCCGATGTTCAGTCCGCTGAATGCATTTTTTCCGATTTTTTTTACGCTGTCCGGAAGAACTATTACAGCTTCGCCCCATTTAAACTTATATCCATAGTTATGGAATGCTCCGGAACCGATCTCCTTTACACCGCTGCTTACAGTGAAACTGGTTATATTATCAGTTTTCGGAAATTCGAACGAATACTCATCACCGTCAGGATCTTTTCCGATTCTTGTAATGTTATAGGTTTTCCTGTCATCAATATAATAATAGTCTTTATTGTTTACAGTTCTCTTTATAAAACCGCTGTTCACTGAAGCGTCAGGGGCTGTCTCTGACCAGTAACCTTCATATGAAGGTTCAACAGTTACAGCTTTACTGTTTCCGATATAGGCAACAGCGTATGCATCCTGAGTACCGCTGAAAGGAATGTAAACCACTTCAGGAGGATTTATCTCAGAAGTACTGTCAACATATATCGAAGCTTTCTTTGTTACCTTATTACCATCAATATTCTTATCGTTGAATGCAACAAATGTTTCGCCTTTATAATCGCCGTAAAGCTGAGAAAGGAACGCATATTCCTGTGTCTGAAGTTCCTGCAGAGACGGATCATGATGCTGCATAGTCATGTAGTAGCGGAACTTGTTATCAGCTTCTGAATCATGACTAAGCTCAACAGAATGATCAATTGTATATACAGGTGACTGACCGTAATAATGGCAAAGAGCGATCCTGTAACCAGCTTCTGCCTTTATCTTTTCAAAGTCAAAACTGCTGCCGTCATTAGTATAGGTCGCCTTAACACTGTCAAAATAACTTATAATATCACAAAGATGTTCATTTACTCTGTTAGGATAGTCACTGTTATAATATTTGCAGTAATCGATCCTGACTTCTACAGCTGCATAACGGTCGTTAAGTTCGCTGTAAAGTCTGCTGTCATTATCAGAATTCCATGAAGTATCTCCGTTTTTCGTGACAAAATAGAAGCCATAGCTGTCTGCATCAGTTTTATGACCATACTCGTATGTGATCCAGCCGGTGCTGACAGGTGTATCGCTCTTGTCACGGACATTCACTTTATATTTAACCGTTGCTGTCAGTTTATTAATATCAAACTCAGTATCATTTTCCTCTTTGTCATAGTTCCATTCCAGATATCCGCCGTGTTCATATGTTTCAATACGTCCTATCTGTTCGTAATTATATTTATCAGACGGATCTAAAATATAAATAAATCCCTGTCCGTTGCCATGGTTTATATGATCAACAGAATTATCCTCTGTTTCCTTGTTATAGATATAATTCGCTGGCTGAGTCTGCGGGTAGTTTCCGTTTACAAAAAATCCAACTTCCCCTTCAGCTGCTTTTGAAACATGAGGTATCTCTTCACCTACAAGAGCCTTGCCGACTGTATCACCGTTTGTGTTTTTTATTACATATTCGGCAGTTCTCTTTATTGAAAGATCTTCAACTCTGAATACATCGCCCTCTAACAAAGCACTGTCAAAAAAGATATTATAGTCTGAAGTTTTTCCGGGAACTGCTTCAATAGTTGCGATCACTTCATCTCCGGTCTTTATTTCTTTTACCCCGTCAGCTCTCTGGGACATTACGATCTCGCTGAAACAGGTTACAGGTTTTACTTCATAACGGTCAGTTGTCTTATTATAGACCTTATTATATTCCTGATAAGCTACGACCAGTTTATTTGTTTTACCCGAAAAAAAATCCCTGACAAGAGTATTTTCTTTGCCAAGTATTTCTTTTCTTGTATTAAGCTCGGCAATCGCTTCAGGTGATGTGCTGTCAGCGTATACTCCTGCCCATTTTTTATCTCTGTATTCTTCTTCCGAAGAAACAATAACAAAGCCGTTTTTTACTGTACTTCCGTCTTCAGAGGCTTCCATACGTAAAAATTTAGTCGTACCTGTCTCGTTTTTATACGAGACATTAATAAGCATAAGATTTCTGGTATCAGGAGCAAGTGCTTCTGAATCAAGCAGTGATTCGACTGTTATACTTTCAGGTATTTTTCTGCTTATGAGAATATGTTCCTCCGGATTTTCCGGACGGCTGTTTTCAAGATCGTCGATACCTTTTGAATAATCAGTTTTTTCGACATACCAGTCCCCGTCTCTCTGGATCCAGCTGATCATTTCCGGATGATCAACACCTGCCACCTGATATGTCTGTCCGTTCGAATAGGAAAGCTTTTCAGAGTAAATGTATGAACCGCTGTTTCCTTCTGCAGGAGGCCATTTTTTCTTGTCTTTATAGTCTTCCTCGCTCATTTCAAAAATTTCCATTCTGTCTTCGGAAGGATAATAAACAAAAAACTTGTGTGTACCCGGTTTATTCTCCGGATCATTTGCGTCATAATCCTCATGATGATCGACCAGCATCCATTCAACATTGTTTTCACCGTTGATTTTCGGATTCTGGCTTACAGTCATACCCAGGATCTTATACTCTGAATTTTCGTTTATTTTATCAACTATATCATCAACAGATGCCGGATCAAGATGGCTGTTATCGGTATTGTACTTTTTCACCAGCTTTTCGATTTCGGTCTCATATATCTCCTCCGGCGCACGTCCCGATTTTAAGTATTCTGAAGTATCGATAAGCGCTGCTGTAAATTCGTATGAACTACTGAGCTGGACATGTTCATCAATACAGTCACATTCACACTTTCCGATTTTCACCTTTGCTGTGTTCGGATCATCGCCCGGTTTTATTGTCCACTCAACAGTATACTGTCCGCCGTTAGGGCAGATTCCGGCCGCCTCTTTAATTTTTTCTTCAAGGCGCTGAAACTTACCATCTGATGTTATTACATTCGCATCAGCATTTCTGCTGTCACTTACCGCTTCCACCAGACCAACAAGTTCGTTATTCAGTTCATTTACATCATAATATCTTTTCGAAACGATCCTGTACTCCAGATCATTCACGAAATCATTCATTGTATGCTGGCAGTTATTTGTTTTTGAACGCTTTATGTACCCTGAAATATTCGGTACAGCGATCGCTGCCACTATTGCTATTATGACGAGCACAACGATCACTTCTACTAAAGTGAACCCTTTTTTCGCTCTTTTCATAATTACCCCATCCCTTTCTTATCATAAATCAGAACAGAAAGCCGCATTACGTAAACACTTATCACACTCTTTACGAGCGTTTTTATCCCCTGTCATCTGCGTTTTACATTCGTTGTCATCCATTATAAACGCAATATATTCTTCTTATATTATACCATTTTTTCAGTACAACTTCAACACCTGAAAAAATACAATCTCAAGGGAAATAAACAGAATGGGTGCACCTCCGGCGTAATTAAATAAACAGCCGCGAAGGTTTTTGAACCTCCGCGGCTGTTGGTAGTTTAATAGATATTCTTTAGCCTACAGCCGTAAATTTGAAATTACGTCCGTCACCTCTACCATCCCAGGTATCAAACAGATCCCACTGATTATTGACAAATATATCGTACAATCCCTTAGGGAATACTGCTCCACTGAATTTAACTCCCAGGAATGGGGCGAATCTTCCGCCGTCTTCATGTTTACGGAAACTCATTCCTCCGCCAATTACTGTACCTTTATCGTTCTTTGGCTGTAAAGGAATATAATTTGTACCATTATAGCCTACTGTCTTCGGAAGGATTGTTAGTATACCGGTTATTCCACTGTATTTATTCTCGTCCTCAGCATCATAGAATGCAAGACCTGAAATATTAGTTACATTTCCACCAATAGTAACATTATTGAAACCTGCACCTCCGAAAAGATTTGAAACAAGTATTATCCCGCCATCACTCTGTTTATTTCCTCCCAGTATGGTAAGGCTTGGCTTGGTTCCGAAATTACTACAGAAGTTCTGGAAAGCATTTGTTCCGATAAATGTTACACTTGCAGGAATTGTCAGAGCTCTTTCGCCTGTAACGCCACCGAAGAATCTCGTATTTGCAAATGCACTTTCTCCGATTGATTCGATTCCTTCGTTAAGGATTAGCTTACCGCGGTATTTACTGTCATCAGATTCCATGTAACTGAACGACTCTTTACCGATGGTCTTTACTGTTCCTTCAATTTCGACATCACCGGTTATGCCGGTATAATCTGTACCGAGAGTAAATCCGTCTTTGTCCTTGAACGCGTGATGCTGACTCTTATCGCCGTTTTCTGCATTCTTCATGAAGTAATCAGCTATAGTTGTTACATCTCCGCCGATCTTCAGGCCGTTGAAATGTGTTGCGATAAATGCCGGATATTTTCTCTCTGCTTCACCAAGAGTATGATTATCGACAGTGCCGCTGTAAAGAGTAAGCTTTCCGTTGCCGGTTCCGGCAAACTTGAATGCTGCACGTCCGATTTTCTTGATTCCGCGTCCGATATAGACATCATCAAACTGAATATGTCCGAATGCATTTTCACCGATTTCCTCAACGGTATTGTCCTGAATAGTCAGGTTTCCTCCGATAAATGAAAACAGTTCATCTCTTGATACATCCTGCGCATTTTCATCGGTAGTATAGATATTCGACCATTTCCAGTTATTCATGAAATCATTGCTTATTACTTTGACATTTCCGCCTATCGTTACATTCTTGAATCTTGCATTTGAAAAAATTCCGCGATTGTTCGATCCGCCAAGTGTCAGTTTATTGTTTTCACTGTGTGATGATCCGTAGATCTCAAGCGATGGGAAACTGTCACTTATCTGATCACCAAGATCTCGTGCAACGCCCTTGAATGCGAAATTTCCAATGTAAGTAACTGTTGAAGGAATAACAATTTTTCTGTCGTCTTTTTCTATATTGTTTCCTGAATACAGACCGCCGCATCCGCTGAATGCACTCTGTCCGATATGTTCAACTGTGCTGCCCAGCTTAAGTACGCCGTCAAAATTATAACAATTCCAGAATGCATCTGTGCCAATCTTTTTAACGCCATCTCCAATAGTAAGGTTTCCGGTAACATATTCAAATCTGTGCACGTCTCCGTAACCGAAATTATCAGTTGGGTTATTATTCATGAAACCATCAGCAATGCACTCTACATTACCGCCTATTGTTACATTGTTAAAGTGGGCATGATTAAATATGTCCTTGTCAATCGTTTTATAATTATCATTTACTGATGAGTAACCAAGAATGGTCAGTGAACCGGTATTGTCTCCGCTCGTTATCATTCCCTGACCAAAGTGCTTGAACGCATACGGCCCAATAGATGTTACTGTTGACGGAATAGTAAGGTCACCGTGGAAATTATTGCAGGCATTGAATGCATCCGCTCCTATTGTCTGAAGGTTTTCATTAAGAGTAAGTGCTCCGTTAAAACCAGTACATTTTACGAATGCTTCTCTTCCAACTGATTTGATACTCTTTCCTATTGTAAGTGAACCGGTCATTCCTGAATAATTATAAGTATTATTTTTAGGATCCATATTATTCATGAATTTATCGCCGATTGCATTTACACTTGCTTCCTCTTCCGTTCCGCCGATAACTACATTTTTGAATTTTGCTGAAGGGAATATCGGTTTAGGATCACCGTTTATATCATTAAGAGGAATACCGATATATCTGGTTTTTCCGTCAGAAGATGAATCAGAATAACCAAGAACTGTAAGTGTTCCCGGATTATCAGTATTTTCACCGTACTGCTTGAATGCACATCTTCCAATGCTGGTAACCGTCTTTGGTATTGTAAGTCCGCCGCCGGCTTTTGTACATCTGTTAAATGCATCCTTGCCTATGGTCTTAAGTGTGCTGCTTTCAAGTTTTACTTCCAGTATACTGTGGTTGTCTCCGAAAGCACGTGTACCAATAGTCTCAATACCGTCAAGGATCTTTAATTCCTGCGTGAAACTGCTGTAGTTTGAATTGTCATTATTGACCTTAACACCTTCCTTTGTTTCATCATATTTCAGATGCCTGTACACTTTGATATCATCTTCGGAATAACCGGACCCACTGTCGAACGCTTCATATTTCGTCTGATTGTCTTCAAATGTACTGTCTGTTTCAAAACTTGAATTATAGAATGCAAAATTGCCGATCGTATTTACTGAACTGTTTTCACCGCCTATTTCCACTGACTTGAATCTCGCAAATGAGAACAGTCTGTAGCCGATAATATGCTGGTTTCCGTTTGATTCGGAATAGCCTTTGATTCTCAGCGTTCCGAGTTTGCTGTCCGGTGCGTTCATCGCAAACTTCTTGAAAGCTCGTCTGTCGATGTTGTGAACAGTCTGAGGGATTGTAATATCACCGTACATGTTCGGAAGATTCTCAAAAGCTGAATAACCTATTGTTTCAAGTTTACTGCTGTTCAGAGTAAGCGTTCCGTCAAAGCCGGCATCATTGAATGCCTCGCCTTCTATCTCGGAAACGTTACCTGTAATGGTAAGGCTGCCTGTTATTCCGTGATGATCGAAATTAGTGTCATATGAACCATCCGTTCTGCTGAAATCTGATTTCATGAAATACTGTCCGATAACATCAACGTTTCCGCCGATTACAACATCACGGTACCTTGCATGATTGAACAGTGTTCCGCCTGAATCCGGCTGTCCTGAATACTTATTGTCACCAAGATATTTCTTGCCGTTTTCTATTCTTGACGCACCGAAAATAACCAGACGTCCGTTACCGGAACCGGAATTATCAAATGCATACGGGCCCATAAAGGTAACTGTAGGTGGAATAGTAAGGCTTCCGAGACTTGATGTTCCGTAGAACGCTTCTCGTTCAATTCGTTCAAGTGAAGTGTTGCCTTCAAACGTTACATCTGAAGCAATCTTATCACACTTCCAGAACGCATATCTGCCGATACGCTGAACACCTGCCATACCTGTAAGACCTTCAATGTTCATCTCCTGGAAGGCACTGTTGTCAATTACCTTTACGCTGCTTCCTACAGACAGGGTACCTCTGATCTTTGAGTAGTCGGCAACTACATTTCTTGCTGTCGCGGAATCCTCACCATCTGAATCAGTATCTGAAGCAGGCAATGGTGTCATATCATGCTTGAATGCATTTACGGATACAGTTTCAACCAGGCCGCCGACCGACATGCCGTTAAACTTCGAACCATTGAAGATAAATGCGCCGAGAGTTTTGCCTGCTCCGGTTGAACCGGAACCAATAGTAAGTTTTCCTGCATCTGTATCAGAAACTGCTGAAGCAAAGTTTTCAAATGCGTAAGGTCCTATTCCTCCTGTTACTGTTTCAGGGATTGTAAGTCCGCCTTTGATCCTTATACAGTTTCTGAAAGCTTCCGCACCGATTTTTCCAAGATCACTGCTGAGTTTAATGCTTCCGTCAAATCCGGTACAGCCTTCAAATGACTTGATGCCTATCGTCTGCACACTGTCAGGAATGTTAAGACCTCCTGTAAATCCGGTACAGCCTTCGAAAGCTTCATTACCTATAAGGCTTAATACCTGATTCTCTGAAAAATCAAGTGTATCTGTAAATCCTGAACATTTCTTGAATGCTTCATTGCCGATCTGTGAAACATTATTTCCTATGTTAAGCTTTCCGATAAAATTGCTGTACGGAATCGCTGCATCTGATTCCGGAGTTTCTTTTATCGGCTCATTGCTGAATGCATAAGCACCGATATTAACAATTTTACCGCCGACATAAACATTTTTGAAATGTGAATTGGTGAATATTAAACCGCCAAGGTTAAGGCCGTTATTTGAATCACCCGCATTTACAGTAAGCGAAGGATACTTTGAAGAATCAGTAAGTGCTGCCGCATAACTGTCAAAAGCTCTTTCGCCCATACTTGTTACAGTATCAGGAACAACAAGACTTCCCTTAAATCCTGTGCAGTTTTTAAATGCCTTTATGCCTATCTGTTGAATACTGCTTCCAAGATCAATGCTGCCATTAAATCCTGTACAGCCTTCAAACGTGCTGTTTCCTATTCTCTGAACTGTAGCCGGAACATTAAGATCTCCCTTTAATCCTGAACACAGTCTGAAAGCTTCGTCACCGATATCAGTCAGTCCGCCTCTTTCAGGAAGGGCATTCGGCAGACTAAGGTTACCGTTAAATCCACGACATTCGTTAAAAGCCTGCGTTCCGATGACCTCAGTACCGTCCGGAATAGTAAGACTACCGGTAAATCTGAAGCATCCGCTGAATGCAGAATTATCAATTGTTCTGAAGTAACCGCCGTCAGGGAATGTTAGTTTTCCGTCAAATCCGGCACAGTTTTTAAATGCATTTTCGCCGACTCTCGAAACCTTATCGGAAATAATAAGATCTCCTCTGAATTCAGTATAAGGATTTTTTCCGTTAAGCGGTGAGTTATCGAACGCCTTGGTATCGATCTCGTCTACGTTACCGCCTATTGATACATTTCTGAAGTGGCTGTTTGTAAATATTAAAGATCCAAGTTTAGTTGTATTATCAGCTGTAAAGCTTCCACCGTTTACAGTCAGTGAAGGATACTTCAAATGATTATCCTGAGCAGAAGCGTAACTGTCAAATGCATATGGTCCGATAGTCTGTACTGAATCCGGAATAATGAGATCTGCATAAGCATTTTCCCATCCGCTGAATGCGTTTCCTCCTATAGCTTTGACATTGCCAAGATCAAGTGAAGCAGCTGAAGGATTATCCATAAACGCCTTCGGTTCAATCACATCTACAGCAGGTCCGAAGCTAAGGCTTCTGAATCTTATTCCATCGAATATGTTTGCTTCGATAACATTGCCGTTAGGTTTTACAGCTGTTGCACCGTTGATCTTAACTGCCGGACGTTTATCAGCTGATGCATCTGACGCATAATTCTGAAATGCATGTCCTTCAATGCTTATTACTGATTCAGGGATCTCCAGATCGCCTGTCGAGGCACTCCAGCCGCTGAACGCACCCGGTCCGATGGTTTTTACGCTTCCAAGGTCAAGCTTACCGCTCATTGTGGTTTTAAAGAATGCGTTTCCCATGATGTGAACAACATTCGGACCAAATGTAAGGTTTTTAAAGCTTGCGCCGTCAAATATGGTATGGTTGATCGCCGGTCCATTTTCATGGGCATGAGCGAATTCATTTGAATATCCGTTTATTCTGAGTGAACCGTTCAGTTTGAAGTTTTCAAATGCATCAGGTCCGATTTTTGATACGTTTTCCGGTATTGTAAACTCATAATCGCTGCCGCTTCCGCTGAGTTCTGCTCCTTTAAACGCAAGATTATCAATCGTTTCAAGACTTGACGGAAGTGATACGGTATTAGGTTTCAGATCCCTAAACACAGATTTACCGAGAATTGTTACGCCTTCAGATATATTTATGCTTTTAAGACTACTTTTTACATTAGTGTCTGTAAATTTAAGCATACCCTTTATTGTTAAGTCTTTTAATTCAGCAGCACTAAAGAAGCCGTTACCATCAAGAGAATGCAATATAGCAGCGGACGAAGGAACATCCTCTATTCCAACAGATTTAACTTTGTATGTTTTTCCGTCATTCACATAGTATATTTTTTTATCGTTATAAGTTATACTGTCGGTATTATTCGTACTCCACCGTGAATCAGATCTTTTACTACTGTAAGTCCAGTATCCTGTTACTGTTGATGGAATAGTCATATTGATGTCGTTACCAATATAAGCAACTAAATATACCATTTCATTATTGTCCAATGATTTCTGTGTAGAAGTATTACTACCGAAATAAATAAAATCAGGAAACTGCTTAGCTGTAAATTTAAAACCGACTGATTTGGTGATTTTATCAGTGTAGTATACATATATCATGCTACCTTCAGCAATAGTTTTTCTGGAACTGAAGTTATCATTAATAAATGTATTTTCCTGACTCTCTGAAGGAGATTTACCGGAATCCAGAAGTGAATTATAAAGGATATATTTTTCGGGATCATTAGCTTTATGATTAAGTTCCTTAGAGAAATTGATTAATGTATAATCATCATTACTGCTGATTTTTATTTCATAATGAGCATCAACTGATAAATCCATACGATGACTGGAATTTTCAAAACTTGTTACTATTTTACCACCAAAAAACTCACTAATGAAATCATACCATTTCTTTTCATTAATGTCATGTATTTCAGTAAGTGAACTTAACTGCGTTTTAACATCAAAAAGCTTAATGTCTCTTGAACTGCCATCGCCGTCAATATAAAGCTTCACTACTGCTTCAGACGCAGAACTGTTGACCTTTTTTAAAAGGGTATTTTCTGCTGTGGCTCCAAGATACTTCGTACTGTCATTTGTAGTCAGATACCATCCGTCTTCCGAATCACTGGTTTTTCTTTTGAACTGAATTTTAACTGAACCCTCTGATTCAGTTTTAATATTTCCGTAAGCATCACCACTGTTGCTATTTGCAAGTATTACAACAGGATATTCAATCCACGCACTAACCTTTTTCAGATCAAATTCACTGTCATTTTCTCCGGCATTATACGAACACTTTACCTGATCATTGCTTATACCTGCTGAGATCATTGCGATCTGCCGGTACTTATAAGTATCAGACACGCCGGTAAGATATACATTATAAAATTTAGTACTGCCGTTATTTACTGCTTTTACAGAATCTGCAGTTTTTGACGCTGTAAAGTTAGTGTCAGAGCCCAGATAATATCCGTCTTTCTGATCTGTCGATGATGCCGGTTTAAGAATGGTATCAGTCGAATAAGTCTTAACAAGTTCTCCTGTTTCATCACGAAGAGTATATATCTGTGATCTTTCAATTACGAGATCGTCAACCGAAAACTTATCACTGTTTTCAGCCTGCTTATAAGTTATATTGAAATCAGCTTTATTTGGAACAAGCTTTGCGATAACGGTATTATCTTCTTTTATCTCTATTGTTCCATCCGGCTTTTCTTCCTTTGTGATCTTGTCATTATTGCTGCCGTTATTATCCGGTATATCCGAACCTGGTACTGTTTCCTTGTCATATGGCTTTATCGGATCGCCGTTCGGGTCTTTGACAGGTTTTCTGTTATCCGGATCAACCACGTCATAATAAGTTGTTTTTTCAACAGTGATATCCTCAAAAATATCATCTGCGTTTTTGTACTCTGTTTTATCATCATCACTGGTATCATCATCTGCAGGATCATTATCATCATCTGCTGAAGGCTCTTTCGTGATCACAGAGTATTCTTTCTTATCAGGTACCAGTATTGCAACAACATCGTTGGTATCATCATCTATGACCTTGATCGTTCCGTCAGCTTCAGGAACTTTTCTGATTTCTACCTCTTCTTCATTGATAACAGTAATAGGATCGCCGTCAGGATTATCTATTACCTGCTTTACCGGCTTTGTGACAATAATATCCCCTTCTTTTGCTGTTGAAGGTTCAATTTTGTAATCCGGCTTTCCGTCACCGTTGGCGTCTATTATTTCTTCCTGAGCCCCAGAAACTCCGGCATCTCTTTTTATTGTTTTTATCAGTGTTACCGGTTCGTATTTAAGAACGCCGTTTTCATAATATTTATTGTATTCCTGGTAAACAACAAGCAGTTCATTTTTCTTACCTGAAAAGAAATCACTTAACAGCTTGTTTTCATTATTCAAAATATTTTCAAGATTCTGCTTATCATTTATAGCTGTTTCAGAATCACTGTCAGAGAATATTCCGCTCCATGTCATGTTTTTAACTGTTTCTCTCTGAGCTGGATCTATTAAAACAAAACCATTTTTAATAGTATAGTTTTCATCTGCAGCAGATGACTTTTCAAGATGATCAAAAACAGCAAATGATCCATCATTATAGTTTACCCTTATCTTAAGTTCGTCTTTAAATTTAGCTTTGCTGACTGAAGTGTCCGGAGCAATGACTATTATACCTGAGTTGTCATTGTTTACATCAGTATCAGTCTTAGGAGAGCGCACACTGCCCAGCGGCTGATATCCTGATTTTTTATCAGCTTCTGACATAGTATAACCGATACCTTTGATATTATCATTACGCTGAACATACCAGTTACCGTCACGCTGGATCCATTCAGTATCACTGTCTTTTACATCTGCTACGCAGTGTGCAGCATGATCATCATAATTAAGTCCTTCAAGATAAAGATATGAACCTTCATTACCTTCTGCTGAAGGCCAGTTATCTTTGTTACTGTAATCCGTCTCACTGAGTTCAAGAATCTCCATTCTGTCTTCAAGCGGATAGTACATGATAAACTTATGGGTACCCGGTTTGTTCTCCGGATCACTGGCATCATAATCTTCGTGGTGATCAACAAGGATCCACTCAACATTCTGCTCTTTCTTTATACTGCTGACCGTCATTCCGACGATCTTATATTCTGAATTAACGTTTATATCCGATACGACATCATCCACCAGTGCCGGCTGACGTCCGTCATTGTTGTACATATCGAGAAGTTTTTCTATTTCTGTCCTGTATATATCTTCAATTGTACGTCCGGACTTCACATATTCCGAAGTATCGATAAGAGCAGCTGTAAATTCGTAGGAACTGCTGAGCTGAATGTGCTCGTCGTCCATACAGTCACACTCACACTGCTCGATCTTAACTTTTGCAGTGTTAGGATCTTCCGCACTGCCTGGTGTTATAGCCCACTTTACAGTATACTTTCCGCCGTTAGGACAGATACCGGCTGCATCGGTTATTTCTTCTTCAAGACGCAGAAATATACCGTCTTTATTTTTTACGTCTACTGACGGGGTAAAGCTGTCACTCGCCGCTTCAACCAGCCCCTCCAGTTCATCGTTAAGTTCCGTCACATCATAATATCTCTTCGAAACGATCTTATACTCCAGATCGTTTACGAAATCATTCATTGTATGCTGACAGTTATTTGATTTTGAACGTTTTAAGTACCCCGAAATATTTGGCACAGCAATTGCTGCCACTATTGCAATTATGACGAGAACAATTATCACTTCAACAAGAGTGAACCCTTTTCTGGCTCTCTTCATAAGCACCCCAACCCTTTCTGATCATCAATCCGAATAGAAAGCTACCTTGAGCACCTCTTCCGGTGTCGTGATACCTCTCCTTACAAGCTCTATTGCACTCTGTCCGAGCGTTTTCATCCCCTGATGTTCCACTGCGTAGTTGAACATATCCTGACTGTCTGCTCCGGCCGTTATCATTCTCTTAAGAGTCTTGTCAATAATTACCATCTCATGAATGGAAACTCGTCCCTTATAGCCGGTATTGTTGCAGACGTGGCAGCCATGTCCTTTCTTGATCACCTTTATATCCGGTCCGATCACCGCACTTTCCTCCGGTGTCGGTTCACATTCGTAGGCACAGTTAAGGCATACCTTACGTACCAGTCGCTGTGCGACTACGCCTACCAGTGAGTTGGCTACCAGATACGGTGCAAGTCCCATATCTTCCAGTCGTACGATGGAAGATATCGCATCGTTTGTATGAAGTGTCGACACAACAAGATGTCCCGTGATAGCCGCTTTTACCGAGATCTCGGCTGTTTCGGCATCTCGTGTTTCACCGAGCATGATAACGTCCGGATCCTGACGGAGGAGGGCACGGAGGCCGACTCCGAAAGTGAGTCCTGCCGGAACGTTTACTGACATCTGGTTGATCTTCGGAAGGCTTCGTTCAACCGGATCCTCGATCGTTGAAATGTTTACCGGTCTCTTTGCAAGATACTCGAGCACCATGTAAAGTGTTGTCGTCTTACCTGAACCTGTCGGTCCGGTTATATAGATAATTCCGTTCGGAGACGAAAGCATCTTCATTATCTTTTCATATGCCTCCGGCTCCATGCCGAAATGTCCTGCCTTGTCGATTGCCGTATCGGTGGACAGATAACGCATTACGACCTTTTCCCCGAATATAGTCGGAATGCATGAAATACGTACCGATATATCAAAACCCTCGACCTTGGTCTTGAAGTTACCGTCCTGCGGAACACGCTTTTCAGCAATGTCCAGGTTACCCATGATCTTTATACGGGCTACAACTGATGAATGGAGGTTCTTGGCCAGGGTAACGTATTCAACGATCTGGCCGTCGATTCTCATTCGTACCTGCGTATAGGTCTCGAAAGGCTCAATGTGGATATCGGATGCACCGGCACTGTATCCTCTTGCAAGAAGTGAGTTTACGAGCTTGATTACCGGTACTTCGTCTTCACCTTCCTCCAGTTCGATGGAAGGTACTTCAACGTCTTCAACTGAAGTATTTGCCTGCTTGGCAGCCAGTCGTGCACCTACTTCGGCATAAGTCTGGTCGATGAGTCGCTTTATCGTGTCAGTTTCAGCAAGATAGATCTCAAGCGGCATGCCGACGATCTGACGTATGTCTTCCTGTGCGTAGAAGTTGAGCGGATCGGACATTGCGATCTGAAACCTGTTGTCGCGCTCTGAAAGCGGCAGCACATTATACTTGACAGCAAGCGGTTTCGGAATCTTTTCAGCCGCACCGAAGTCAGTAACATAGTCGTCAAAATTGATCATAGGAAGTTCAAGTTTTCTTCCCAGACTTTCAAGTACCTGACGCTCAGTTACGAATCCCAGTTCCTGAAGAAGCGCACCAAGTCGCTTACCTTTTCCGGCATCGGTCTTCTGATAGTCAAGTGCCTGTTTTATGTGATCATCGGTAATATATCCGTACTCTTTGAGCACCTCACCGATAGGTATGTTCTTCATTGCCATATTTCAGTGTTTTCCTCCCTGATTATTCTTTCCCGGTTTTTCCTCACCAGATATATGTATAAAAGATCTCTATATTACCGATATTATCTGAAATATCATTACCGATATCTATATGATCCTTTAATTTCTCATTCAGAATTGGTATGCTGCCGGACTTTTCATAAAATACTTCGTCGTCGCGTTCGATGGTAACGGAAAATTCTATTGTATCTGCTCCGCTTACATATTTTTTAAAAGAAACAACACAGTCACATCCGTTCATCGTGCTTTTAAATGCATTTTCGTTTGTTCCTGTGCCTTCTCCGGATTCCTTTTTTCCGTAAATATATACGTCATCAGCATTTATTCCTTTTCTCTTTACAGACATTTTTTTCCTGTCTGCTTTGATTTTCTCATAGTAAGGTACTATAACAAAATCAGGATCCGGAATACTGCCTGATTCGTTCGGTTCCGTTATCACCTGTACAGCATCGTCACCTTCACCGATAAGAGAAAGCATACTATCCTTATTATTTATATCGACACTTTGATCAATTTTTAAAGCTGTAGCATATGACAAATGGTCATAAATATAGTTATAGACATTGTTGCCGTTATTCTGAGCTGCACGCCTTACTGCGCTGCGCCCGAATATATCGAAGGTAACCATTATAACGCCCGAAGCAACTGCTATAAGTATTGTCATTATAACAAGCGAGGTCATGACCTCCACAAGGGTAAAACCCTTAAATCTTTTTTTCTTCAATGCTGCTTTCATTCTATCCCCCCGCCCGTATCTGAAACGCTGACAACGAATCATTTTTTCGGAAGATACATCTGATATTCTATATCATTGTATTCTGCTTCTATAAGTTCTGCATCAACAGAATTATCATCCTTTATCACATTTGTTACAACAGCCGTCACATCAGCTCCTCCGGCTACCTGACTGTAAACTATCTGGTTTACATCATACTTAACCTGTACTTCAGTTACTGGTGCAGCTGCTCCTTCGGCAGGATTTTCGACCTTGTTTCTTGCTTCCTCCAGCATGCTTACAGCCGGACCGTCAGCATTTCTGAGATCCACTCCGCGCTGTGAAAAATTCGCCGAAGCACTTACTCCCATATATGCAATTACCGTTACGATGATTATTATCGCCATTCCTACAGTTACTTCAATAAGAGTCATACCGCAAAGCACTGCTGATCTTTTTCGTGAACTACATAATGGTATGTTCATAAGTGACCTCTGGTTTTTCCGTAGTTTTAAAGCTACGGATAACTTTATATTATTAGTTAGTGGCATATCCATCAAACCCCCAGGTTTTACCCATGTTATCATATCTCATTATTCCGGTCAGAGTTCTGTTCATATAACCTGCTTCCGCATATGATTTCAATGAAATCACTTCATCACCGGCACGTTCTATCAGTACTGTTACTTCATTCCCGTCAAAATCAAATGTTACTTCAAGTTTTTTCTCTTCGGGAGCTTCGCCTCCGTCATATGTGCCGTCTTCTCTTTTACCTGTCTGTGAAGAAATGACATAGTTCAATATACTGTCACCGCTGCCGCCTTCAGCTCCCACAAGATTTCCTTTTATTATCATATCCGCCGTAAGTTCAATGCCGGATCTGGCATAGTACTCTGCTCGTCTGGCTGCTATGTTGTTTATTTCCTCTTCAGCATAGGCCTTATTCAGTGCAAGCAGCCCGGTTAGCACGAAGACCACAATGAGCAGTGCGCACACTGACCAGAGCAGGGCTGAGCCTTTTAGTTTCTTTTTCATATTATAAATACCCCCATACACAAGCAGCGCAGGGAGATGAACATTTTCCCTGCGCTGTTTACGGCAGGGTCCCCCGTCCTGCTGATCAGTTCTGTGCCGATACAAGGTCGAAGCTTCTGTCGTACATGTGTACTCTTATTCCGACGCCTGCCTTGTATATTGAATTGTCTATTATGCTGTCTGTCTTTTTGATGTTTCCGATAGTCGGAAGTGATTTTTCATTGTCACCTTCAGCAGAACCACTGTCTCCGGATGCTGTACTTTCGTTTTCCTGTTCCCCGGAATTTTCAGCTTCATCGGCTGCGATAAGTGCATCAATGTCACCGCTGTTGAAATAGAAGCGGCTGATCTCCATTCCCTTCAGACTGTGTATGTGTCTTAAAAATCCGATTATGTCGCTGTATTTGCCTGAAATGTTGTAGTAGATCTCGCGCGAGCACTCACCGGTGTCATATTCCAGTGAAACGTAGTCTCCCTCATCGGAAACCACTCTGCCGCCTCTCGGATACATTGAAATGGATGAATATCCTTCAACGCTGTCCTCGTTTTCCTTGTCAACTGCACATTCAACCCGTACCTTTTCCTTTTCAAGCTTTTCGATCTGTGAAGACTCGATGGAAAGATGATGTGCAACGAGCATGTCGGTAAGGAGCTTGTCCTGCGCACTGTTACTCATTACCTCGCGGAGCTCGGAGCGCTTTTTATGAAGTTCTGCCTTGGCTTCCTCATAAGAAATGTTATCAATGCTGTATACTGCAGCAAGCATCTTCATGTCGGCATAGACAAGTGACATGCTTGAGACCTTGTCATTCAGAGTTTTCTTTTTCTCAATAAGCGGACGGTAAAAATACTGTACTGCTATTACAAGTATAAGTACAACTACAAGAACGATAAGTGTTATCATCTGTTTTTTAGTAATGTTTTTCATCACTCATCATCCCCCGTTTCTTCAGTTTCTCCGGCTTCCTCATTTTCCCCGTCTTCTTCGCCGGAATCTTCAGTTGTAAACGACTTGTATGTCGGAGTATCATCCTCAGTTTTAAAATATCCTGTTGCCGAAAAAGCATAGACATTACCCTGACGGTTATATCCGGTATAGTTTACATAACTGAAAATGCCTTTGTTTTCAAGCTCACTGACAAATCCGGATGCATTTTCCGCATCTTTCGCTTCACCGTTTATGAAAACTATTCCCTGATCATAGGAAATATTTTTTATCCATGTATCTTCACCGCGGCAGTCAAGTATTTTTTTGATAAGATCAATATCCAGTTCAGCAGTTTCCTTGTTTTTCTGCTCAATGGTATCCATGTTGGAAATGAATTTTTCGGAAATGAGTGTCAGAACTTCGTTTTCATATTCGAGCTGGGTCACGTTGAAAGTCTGCTCGGCTGCGTCTTCGGAATAAATCTTGCTGTAAAGATCGTCATACTGTTTCTGAACGCTTCTGGTCTGGAAGAACAGTATCAGGTAAACGCCGGTCAGAACTGCGAACAGCGCAGATCCGTACAGTACATACAGCGTCTTTTTATTCAGCTGTTTTCGTGTGGATTTTCCCACGGCCTTTTCGTACTGCTCGAAAAGGTTAATGTTTTTCTTTTTCATTTTCCTCATAGTGCGCACCCCGTTATAAACTTATAAGATTCCCTATAGCATAAACAAAGTCATTTACATTTTCAGTTCCCTTATACTTTATTTCATCAGGAGGCGAAGCCGCTGATACATTTACCCCGACAGCGTCTGCCAGCTGATGATAGAAATCGTGTCCTTCAGGAAGAAATCCGCTGAAGTAGAAATCAGTAATGTCGTGATTGGTTTTTTCAGACTTGTTGAACTGTACAAGGTTCAGCAGTACTCTGACTATCTCATCGAAAAGTTCTTCCTTGCTGTTGAGGTCGGCCATGAGTCTGACTCTTCTTGAAAAGCGGTAGTTGCCTTCAACGAAAAGTGCAAGCGTAAGCGTGTTCTTGTCCATTACGGCATAAACAAATGTCTCTTCAAAAAGTTTGTTTATGTTCATGATATATTTTATCATGCAAGCAAGCGAGATATCGATGGAATCGATCTTAAGACCGACCGACTGGAAAAGTTCAATGTATTCCGCAAGGAATTCACGTTCAACCATTGTGGCAAGCACCGTAGCACCGCCGGATTCATTCTTCTGATCGAGAACCATGTAGTCGGTTATCATTGTCTCACGGTTTTCAGTTTCCTGAAAGCTGTCTGCAATGATCATCAAAAGACTTTTCTGGTCACGGAGCATCGGCACGTCGATGAGCTTTGTCATAACGCTCGTTCCGTCAATAACTATGCTCACGCTTTTTGAATCTATACCCGCATTTTCAAGGCTCTGCTTAAGTGCTGCCGGATCTGTTATGACACCGTTGATTATACATCCTTCAGGGATATCCGTTTCGCTTATGCTCTGAACATTCACCTTCTGTCCGACTGCATTCCCCTTTATAACATGTATTGATCCGTTTGAAATGAAAACTGATGTTTTTACTCCCATATCATATTTCCTCCCAATCCGAAATATCCTTTGTTACAACAGCCTGCGACTCGAGTCCGGCACCCGGATCGGATGACTTTTCAATGTTGCTGTACATACTGAATATCGGAAGCATTACTGAGCCGATGACTACAAGTACAAGACCTGCAAGAATTACGATCATTACCGGCTGCATTATTGTTATGAGCTTGTTTATGGCAGCCTGCGACTCGTACTCGTAGGAATCGGCTGTGCTGTTGAGCATCTTGTCAAGCATACCGGTCTCTTCACCGACTTCAACGGTCTGTGAAAGCTTGATGTCAAATCCGTCAATGTTCTTTATCGACTCGGAAAGCGTGTTACCTGAACGGACACTTTTTATAACGTCATCGAACTGCTCTCTTATATAATAGTTGGTGACTGTCTTTTTTGAAAGTGAAAGGCTGTCAACAATATTGATACCGCTGGCGTAAAGTGAAGCAAGCGTTCTGCCGAAACGTGCTGTATGGATGATCTTTATAAGCGGGCTTATCTTCGGTATTTTGACGCTTAATTTGTCGATCTGGTATTTTACCGGATAAAGCTGCAGGATAAATCCGATTATCATTACCGAGATAACCGAAAGAAGTGCAACTATGATCACATTTTCACGGATGAAAGTACTTAAGTTCATTACTACCCTTGTGATAGCCGGTACTTCCATACCATCGAAAAGTTCAAAGAATTCCGGAAGTACGAAGGTGAAAAGTCCCATCATTACGACTACTATGAGTACGAGAAGGATTATAGGATACGTCAGTGCGCTTTTTACTGCACCCGTCATTCTGTATTCCTTTTCGTAGTGGACCGCCATCTTGTCGAAGGTCTGTGCTATGCTTCCGCTTTCCTCACCTGCTCTTATCATGTTTACGAGCATATCAGGAAACATTCTGCCCTGCATTTCCATCGCATCTGAAAGCGGAACGCCTCGCTTTATCTGTGTGGTAATGTTTGTGTACGCTTTTTTCAGCTTCGGTTCAATGTCACGTCCGCTGATTATAGTAAAGGAACGAACGACTGATACGCCTGAGTTCAGAAGTGAACCAAGTTCACGGCACAGTTCAGAAAGTTCGTTTGCCTTGAGTTTTCGTCCGAAAGTATCGCTTGCCTTTTCATCAAAGCTGATGAGAAAGAGCTTCTGCTGCTTAAGTGCATCACGAAGCTGTTCAGGTGAGCCTGTAGTTATCTGCCCTTTGGTTATCTTACCGTCCATGGTGGACGCTTTGTAATGGTAAACTGCCATAATCCCATCCCCTGATAATCTGTTTTTTTCACATTCCTGTTTGTTTTTCTAAGAATAAATATTTCCTTAATGGTGCTTCTGTAAAATTTCCTGTCATCCAAATTCAAACTAATTGCACCATAAATGTTTATATACGCTAATTTCCTATAAAACAGTTCAAGCATTCAGCACTCAAATGAAGTGCTGAATGCTTGTTTGTTTCAGTTATTTATTAGAGGTAAAAATGAAGTAAAAATCGTGTTGCATTAATCTCATGGATTTGCTGGTGCTGCTGGAGCTGTATAACCTTCATCATTAGCTTCTTTACCTACGAAGAATTCTCCATCTTTATAATAAACCTGAACGTTGCTAGCGGTTGTATACTTAATTTCAATAATCTTCGCCTTAGAATCATCATCAAAAGTAACTTCATCTAATTTTGCCTTAGTGGTATCAACATCAGCTAAAGTTAATATCTTATTACCAAAATCCTTAGCAAATGCTTTATCTGTTGTTGAAGTACCGCTTTTTAAACCATCCGTACCATGCAAACCATACTCTTCACTTGCCAGCGTCTGAGCTGCTGTGAGAACATTTCTTGCTTCAGCGACTGCGGTTCTTTCCTTAGCCTTATCGATGTACCCCGTAAGTGCCGGAATCATTGCTGCTGCGAGAATTGCGAGAATTACGAGTACAACGATGATTTCAACGAGTGTGAAACCTTTAAGTGCCCGTCGGCCGTTCCTGCGGTTTTCGTTCATCTTAGCCATTGTTTTGCCCATAAACTTTTTCATAAAAAATCCACCTTTCTTAAAATAAAAAATTAAAATTTTACTTTGAGATATAATCCCTTATCTCATGATCTTATTATAGCACCTTCTCCGCTCATTGTCAATAGTTTATCTAAAAAAATATAATATTCATTTCACTTTTTTGTGAAAATAAATAAATTCGAACCACTGATTATAAGCAACAATACTGTAAAAGATTTATTAAAGCGGTTTTTTTATGATTTTTATTGAAAAAACATATGATTTTTGAAGGAAAATTCATTTTATTACGGGCATCAGGATTACCCGAAGCGTCTGTAAAAATGGTTGACTGCATTCAGCAGTCAATTATAACTGCGGGCGTCCGTATGGACGCCCGCTACCTTTTATTATGATACCTTACCGATTCCAATATACTTTTTGGTAAACTCAGTCTCTTCAAAAATAAGCTTTCCTTCAGAATCACGTTTTATCCATAGAACTACTGGCATAGGTGTTTCATCTAAAAGTCCGTTTTTACCCAGTTCTTTATCATAATGCTGAAGAACAAGATCATTCTTTCCCCAGCACTGAGAAAGTTTTCTGGCTTTTTCAAAGCTGAAGTTATTATCAATACAATATCTCTCTATTTCATCAGACCATTCATCAAAAAGTTTACACATAATATCACTACCTTTCAAATGTACGAAATTCACCTTTTGAATTGTAAATAACACTCGTTTTATGAGCAAAGCATTCAAGTATGGCCTTATCACCAGCCGAAGCTATCAGGCAATTTGTATCAAAACCAGGATGTGTATGCCCGCTCCATTTATATCCTTCGCCAGCCAATCTTTCTGCTGCTTCAATATCAACATCAACCATTATTTCATTTCCTCTGATAACAAGCCTCTCCTGCCCCTTAGTAAACATTGCGTATTCATGACCCGTTATCGCAGTCAAAGCAGAAAGATCGGTCATACTCACCTTTTCTTTTGATACGATTACGGAAGTATTCGGTTCCGGCAGCTGTTCCAAAATAGCCTTTTGCCTGTTATTTAGCTCTGTACCGAATGTAATGATGGCATTAGGGTTTCCTTTTCCTGTGTGTTTACGCTCAATTGGCGAATCTATTGAATTAATTACTATTTTTCTCACTCCTCTGTTATTATTATACCACTATTGTCATAATTGTCAACTATTATTTATGTGAAATATGAAAAGGGTAATTTGAGTATTTTGTATTTTTTAAAATTCAAAGGGAGAATACCCGCCGCGGCTAAAGTATTCTCCCTTTACGACTGATTTATTATGTTGTCCGCCAACGACCGTTCCATACGCACGGCTTTGATATCAGGTTTATTATGTTGCCTGCCAACGTCCGACCCACATGTTCGGAATTAGTATCGGATTTTTTTACGTGTCAGCCCACGTCAAACCGCTTTCACCGTTCCAGATAGTCTTTCAGATCAGTAAGCCACTTCGGAATGTTTTGTCCTTTGGTAATAAGCTGCCCGTTACGGTATTCTGCTTTTTCCGAAAAGCCATTTTCGTTATCGAAAAAACGGACTTCATTACAGTATGGCAGTATTTTGGCGAGATCATCAAAACGATTCTGATAGCGTCTTTCAACATCAGCTGAAGGTATATCATGCCCGCCTTTTTCAACACGGTTTTTTATACGTTTGATGCTCTCCTCCGAAGAACTTATTCCAACATAGTAAAGTCGGATAAAATAATTATAATTTCTGGCTCTCTGAATAGTTTTAAGTGTTCTGACACCTGAAAGAGTCGTTTCCTGTGTAAAATTTATTCTTTTATTCAGACAGTCTTCTATCAGAGCTATAGCAGCTTTCCCGCCTCTGATACGGTCACCGCCGGTTTCAGCAGTTATTTTATCGGTGTCTATTATTATTCCAAGTTCAGAACTTTCAGCTGAAAGAACCCCTGAAAGACTGCTCTTTCCGGAACCATTTACTCCTCCGATTATTGTATAAATATTCATGGTAATTATCTCACTTCCTGCAGTTGATCTCATACTATTATCTGATCCGGTGGTCAGTGCAGCTCGCCGCTCAGCAGCTTCACTGCAGTTTCCTCAAGCTTCTTCCGTGCTTCATCCGGCGGGCAGTCAAGGATACAGCCGGCGGCGTTGAGATGGCCGCCTCCGCCGTAGACTTTACACATTAAATCGGCAGCGAGAGTGCCGGTTGTACGTACCGAACACCTGGATGTACCGTTTTCGAGTTCGCGGATGGTTATGCCGATCTTTACTCCTTCTATCTGTTCGACAAAGGAGTTGATGCTTTCGAGTTCGGAAAGAAGGATGCCGGCTTTTTTCAGTTCCTCCTGTGTGATCACACCTGTTACTATCTGTCCGTCGTTTATAAAGTGAAGACTGTCCTGAAGATACTTTTCAATTTTTATTCTGCCCGGCTTCTTTGTGAACATGTGCCGGCGGCCGAGGCCGTATATATCTGCTCCGAGTTCAGCAAGTTCAGCAGCGGTCATGAAGGACTGGGCGTTTGTATCGGTGGTCCTGAAACACATTGTATCCATTACAAGGCCTGTGTAGAGAAAATCAGCTATCTGCTTTGTTATCTTTATACCGAAAGCCTTTATCACCTTGAAGATGATCTCGGCACAGGCACCGCAGTCCTCTTCTATATATTTAAAATCCGCATCAACATTGTTGTTTCTGTGATGATCGATGCAGAATTTATAATGTCTGTCTGAAAATGTCCCCGTTCTCTCCTGAGTGGCAGTATCGACAGATATCCAGACCGGATCAGTTACTTCGTCCCAGGTAACTGAATCAGTCATGAAATGATGATCAGGAGGCACATCGTCCTGGCCTTTTACCACGCACTTTTTTCCGAGCGCCTGCAGTGCAAGGCCAAGTGCGTAGGACGAACCGATGCAGTCGCCGTCCGGTCGTATGTGGTATACAACGACAAACTGATCATATTTTTTTATTTCCTCAGCCATCTGTTTTGCTGTTAAATCCATGTTTTATCCTTTCGTTACTATGTTTTCTGTTATATTTCCTGATTGACTGCTTTCTGATAAGTCCGGATATCCGGCAGAGAGACTGCAGCGCTTTGCACTGGTCTCCTGTTCTGCAGCCGTTTTTTATTTTCTGTTACTGCAGTTTCTGCTGCATTCCGCACATCCGCAGCCGCAGTTTGATTTACCGCTTCGTTTGTTTAATATCATTTTCCTTACGGCCGCTCCGACTGCAAGGGCAACCAGCAGGATTATTACAATATCCCATATATTCATTTTTTCACACTCCTGCTGTTATTCTTGGCCGATCCTACTTCCCGTATCACACGCCCATTGCTGTAAGCACAAGCCGAACAATGAAGGCTGCGATCCATGCCACTGTGCACTGCCATACAACGACAGCCACAGCCCATCTGTTTCCGAGTTCACGTCTTATCGATGCAATAGCTGCTACGCACGGGGTGTACAGTAGGCTGAACACAAGGAGTGCCGCTGCTGAAACCGTAGTAAGAGCCGAGTGTATATCATCGGAAAACAGGATCTGGAATGTGGAAACAACGCTTTCCTTTGCAATGAATCCCGTGATGAATGAAGTGCATATTCTCCAGTCGCCAAGTCCGAGTGGCCTGAATACAGGAATAAGGAACCCCGCAAGTGCTGCAAGAATGCTGTTCTGTGAGTCATCGACCATGTTGAACCGGAAGTCAAAGCTCTGGAGAAACCAGATGACCACTGTCGCAACGAGAATGACTGTAAACGCCTTCTGAAGGAAGTCGCGCGCCTTTTCCCAGAGAAGCTGTGTTACGTTCTTTATTCCCGGCAGGCGGTAGTTCGGAAGCTCCATAACGAACGGAACAGCCTCGCCGCGGAAAAGTGTGTTTTTATAGAGAAGTGACGCGAGAATACCGCATATCACGCCGAGCAGATAGAGTCCCGACATGATGAGTCCACCCCGGCCCGGGAAAAATGCACTTACAAAGAATGCATATATCGGAAGCTTGGCACTGCAGCTCATAAACGGTGTGAGAAGGATCGTCATTTTACGGTCACGTTCACTCGGCAGTATTCGTGTGGACATTACCGCAGGAACGGTACATCCGAATCCGATAAGCAGAGGAACTATGCTTCGTCCGGAAAGACCTGTCTTACGAAGCATCTTGTCCATGACGAAGGCTACTCTGGCAATGTAGCCGCTGTCCTCGAGCAGCGACAGGAACAGGAACATTATTACGATTATCGGCATGAAGGAGAGCACGGAGCCGACGCCTGCAAACAGTCCGTCCATGACGAGGCTGTGGAGCACCGGATTGACACCGGCTGAATCAAGAAGTACGGAAACCTCATTGCCGAGCAGTTCAATGCCGCTTTCGAGCAGTTCCTGAAGCCATGCGCCTATTACGTTGAAGGTCAGATAGAAAACTATCACCATTATCAGAATAAAGCACGGTATTGCCGTATACTTTCCGGTAAGGACACGGTCAATCTTTTCACTTCGCCTGTGCTCACGGCTTTCCTCAGGCTTTACAACTGTCTCACGACAGACTTTTTCGATAAAACGGAAACGCATATCCGCAATGGCGGCACTTCTGTCAAGGCCTCTTTCCTTTTCCATCTGGATAATGATGTGTTCGAGCATTTCCTTTTCATTGTCATCGAGATCGAGCTGGTCGATGATCAGGCTGTCACCCTCAACGACCTTTCCGGCCGCAAATCTCACCGGAATACCGGCGCTCTGGGCGTGGTCGGAAATAAGGTGTTCCACGGCGTGCATGCATCTGTGGACCGCACCGCCTGAATCGGCAGTGTCACAGTAGTCCTGGTTGTCAGGCTTTTCCTGATATTTCGCTGTATGGATGGCATGCTTTACAAGCTCGTCAACGCCTTCATTTTTCGCCGCCGAGATAGGTACAACCGGAACACCGAGCATTTCCTCCATCCCGTTTATATCAACGGAACCCGAGTTTCCCGTCATTTCATCCATCATGTTGAGTGCAACTACCATCGGAATGCCCATCTCAAGCAGCTGCATGGTAAGATAAAGATTACGTTCTATGTTAGTCGCATCGACGATATTTATTATCGCCTTCGGCTTGTCCTTAAGCACAAAGTTTCTTGAAACGATCTCCTCGCTTGAATACGGCGACATGGAGTAAATTCCAGGAAGATCAGTCACCAGTGTATTGTCGTGTCCTCTTATCGGTCCGTCCTTGCGGTCAACGGTAACACCCGGAAAATTTCCGACGTGCTGGTTCGAGCCCGTAAGCTGATTGAACAGTGTGGTCTTGCCGCAGTTCTGGTTTCCCACCAGTGCGTAGGTAAGCACCGTTTCGGCCGGAAGCGGATTTTTATGATCCGAGGCGTGGCACATGTGATAGCCTTCCTCACCAAGGCCCGGATGATATTTATGCTTTTTCTTTTCAGTTATATTTTCATCGTTCTGAGGCGTTTCAGCAGGTTCAATTTCGATCTGCGATGCGTCGTCAAGTCTGAGAGTCAGTTCGTACCCCCTGATACGTAATTCCATCGGATCTCCCATAGGTGCCAGCTTTACCACCGTAACGTTCGTTCCCGGTATAAGCCCCATGTCAAGAAAATGCTGTCTGAGCGCCCCGTTTCCGCCGACAGTCCTTACCACAGCTGATGAACCAACTGACAGTTCATTTAATTGCATTGCCAAAAAACTCCTTCCGGATCTTATCATAGATGTATTCACTATAAATTATATCACAATAGCGGCAGAATGTATAGTATTATCGAAATAAGCGTTTCCCATATTGAAAACGCGGAAAAATTATGATATACTGAAAAACGGCGCATGCGCACATTAAAGATATGAGGTGTAAATAATGCTTGATATGATCAATAATCTCGGCAGTCTTAACATCGGCAGTTTTCAGATACCATATCCTGTCGTTTACCTGGCAGGTATAAACCTTCTCACATTTCTGCTTCAGATAATAAACGGAGCGATAAAAAACAAAAAGGAGGACGGAAAATATTATCTGAGTCCTGTGCTCATCATTCTTTCCGTACTCGGCGGACCTTTGGGTGTCCTTCTCGGCTCTCTATGCACAGACCGAAAGGGCTGCAAGGAAAACATGATGCTCAGAGTCACTGCATTCTGCATGACACTCATCTGGGCGATCACAGTTCTCATCTGGCTCGGTCAGATATCCGAAACACATCGTTTCGCGTTCTGGCAGATATTCGTCCAGCACCGCATTCCGCTCTACGTTCTCGGCGGTATTAATCTTATCACACTGATAATGTTCGGCATCGACAAGTTCAAGGCGGTTAAGGAATCCGGAAGCAGGATACCGGTCGCTGTTCTGCTCATTCTGTGCGGCATCGGCGGATCGGTCGGCGGACTTCTCGGAATGTTCATTTTCCGTCACAAGATCAGAAAGTCATATTTCATTGTGGGAGTGCCGCTTATCATCTTAACTCAGGTGGCTGTACTGCTCTACCTGATCAACTCACCGTGGTTCCCGAATATTTACGTGTGAATTTAACTTCAGCATCACCGGCACTGACCATTTCACTGATCAGTGCTTTCACGATATGATAACAGAAACGGACAGCGTGAAACTTTTACGATTCACGCTGTCCGTTTGTTTTATACACCTTTATACGAAAGGATCTTCCATTTAAGTGTAATGAGATCTCTTATATCAGTTTTTCCGTTGTTGTCAAGGTCATAAGGCATGGTAGCTTCCGGATCTCCGAAAAGATACTTCTGAAGTCTGATCACATCTGTCGCATTTAAAAACGCTTCATAAGGCGGGTCAGGAAGAAGAGGCTGACCGTGAGTTGCTTCTGCATCGCCTTTCGCCTGATATACACGGACGTAATCGACCTGCATTTCAGATGGTATAAGCGACGCATCCGGGGCTCTGCCCTCGTCGAAATTTCCGCCTGCCGCAAGGTTCATAATTATGTAGAACTCCCTGTCAAACGGCGCGTACGGATTACTCTCGTCAGTCGCCGAGTACCATTCCGTATTCGGAATAACGCTGTAGCAGGTACCGTCAACGTACCAGCTTATCTGTTCCTTTTCCCATACGACGCTGTAGATATGGAATCCGTCGTCATAGGTCTTTCCGTCCTCAAACACATACTGATCGCCGGAATATCTGTTTGCAGGCCACTGTCCGCCGTAATGAATGGTTCCGTAAATGGTATTGTTCAGTCTGCCCTTTGCTTCCATGACATCTATCTCGCCGGAAGCAGCCCATGTTCCGTAGCTCTCATCCTGCGGAAGCAGCCAGAGTGCCGGCCAGATACCGGTACCGGAAGGCACTTTCGCACAGAAATCTATTCTGCCGTACTTAAACGCAAATGCGTCTTTTGAAACAAGTTTTGCCGATGAATAAGGCGCTGTTCTGTTCGGATCTTCCGGGAATGACTTCGGCTCGTCAAGAAGCTTAAGTGTCAGTTTTCCGTCAGATACAAAAGAGTTCTCCGGACTTTCTGTATAGTATTCAAGTTCGGCATTTCCCCAGCCCCATGTGTTCGGATCTTCATTAAGGTAATATCCGGTCTGGTGCCTCCAGTTCCGGCCTTCGATCTCCGTACCGGAAAACTCGTCGTTCCAGACAAGATCCCAGCCGTCAATTTTAAGATCGTCACCATCGGCGAAAACGAGCTTTTCCCTTTCCGCAGGATCAGGACGAGGCGCCACCTTGTCCGCATTTATCGTATAGTCAAGATAAACTGACGGGTCGGATGCCGACTGAAGCCTTACAAAAGTCTTTTCCTTAACGTGGAACCAGAATCCCCCTGGTCCGTCCCAGAAATGTCCGAAGTTCTGGTCATATATCCAGCCGCTGTCGGCATTGTTGTCGATACTCACCCAGTCTGTCTGTTTTTCAGTCTTCGCAAAAAGTCTTATATCAGCGGCCACCTGCTCGTACTTTACCGATTCATCGCCGTTGAACACCGGAAAAGTAAATCCGGATCCGCCTGTTTCATTGGCTTCCACAACCGGTCCCTGCGTCGGCGTCATGGACTTAACGGTAAGTGTTTCAGCTTCCGCATATGCGTGATCTGTCACAAACGAAGAATAATACTGCGTTCCTGCAAGCAGCAGTGCACCTGAAAGTATGCAGGCAGACACAGCCTTTCTGTTCTTAAAGATATTCATAAAAAATCCTCCCCCGAGAGTTCATTTATTATAGTATACCGTATTTCCGGAAGTTTCACAATACCTGTCGAAACTATTGCTTATGAGTGCTAAAAATGTTATAATCATATTGTGTATCCCGCACGAAGAAAACATATTATTTTAACAATACCGCAAGGAGAATCTAACCATGACAATTACAAACGACATCAGATACATCGGCGTGAACGATCACGTTACTGACCTTTTTGAAAGCCAGTACATCATTCCTGAGGGAATGGCTTACAACTCATATGTTATTTTCGACGAAAAGATCGCCGTAATGGATACGGTTGAAGGAAAATTCGGTGATGAATGGCTCGGAAATCTTAAAAACGCACTTGACGGAAAAACTCCGGACTACCTCATTGTCCAGCACATGGAGCCGGATCATTCCGCAAACATATTAAACTTCATTAAGGCTTACCCTGAAGCAAAGATCGTCGGAAACATCCAGACTTTCAATATGATGGGACAGTTCTTTGAAACTCTTCCTGAATTTGAAAAGGTAACTGTCAAGGACGGCGAAACACTTTCACTCGGTAAGCACGAACTTGCATTCGTTTTCGCACCTATGGTTCACTGGCCGGAAGTTATGCTCACATACGACAGCACTGACAAGGTACTTTTCTCAGCTGACGCATTCGGAAAATTCGGTGCTCTCGACGCTGAAGAAGATGAATGGGACTGCGAGGCTCGCCGCTACTATTTCGGTATAGTAGGCAAATACGGCATGCAGGTACAGAAGCTTCTGAAAACTGCTGCAGATCTTGACATTCAGACCATCTGCCCGCTCCACGGCCCGGTGCTTTCAGAAAACATTGCATACTACATAAACAAATATGACATCTGGTCATCATATAAGCCGGAAGACAGGGGCGTATTTATCGCATACGCATCTATCCACGGAAATACAAAGAAAGCTGCTGAACTCCTCGCTGAAATGCTAAAGGAAAAGGGATGCGAAAAGGTTGCCATTTCCGATCTTTCCAGAGAAGACTGGGCAGAATGCGTTGAAGATGCATTCCGCTACGACCGTCTCGTACTTGCAGCTTCCAGCTACAACGGCGATGTTTTCCCGGCTATGAGATCGTTTATCACACATCTTACAGAACGCAGCTACCAGAACCGTACAGTTGCTTTCGTCGAAAACGGAAGCTGGGCTCCGACAGCAAAGAGAACTATGGCAGCACTGCTTGAAAAGAGCAAGAACATTACTTACTGCGAAAACAGCGTAACTATCAAATCTTCACTCAACGCTGATTCAAAGGCAGCACTTGAAGCGCTTGCAGAGGAGATCTGCAGAAAATAATTTACGCTTTCCTTCTTCCCGTCAGTGAGGAGCGAAGCATCAGTAATGCATAAACCAGAAATGCGGCGAGAAATACTATAAAGCAGTCCGATAAAACGGATATTACACAGTCTGAATAATCCACAAAATAAGACATACGAGGATCAGGGTACAGTGCATATTCAAGCTCACCGATACTGCGGTTTAAGAGTAAAAAGTCCAGAGCATTTGACAAATAACCTGAAGAAGAGGCGTTCATACGATAGAACAGATATATCAGAAAGCACGATACAGCCGATGAAAGAAATGCTGCAGCCGTATTTATCTTCTGTTTTACTGCTGCAAATATAACAGCTGCCGCATAAAAAGCAAGTAACAGATAAAAACTTATGCATACATCAAAAAAGATAACTCTCGGATCAGATACAGCTTTGCTGCGAAGCGCATCTTCAATAAATGCCACTGCGTTTATATCAAGTTTCAGTCCGAACCGGCCGTAAATGATACTTGTTACAAGGCAGGCTATGTTCAACATCAGAACTGTAACGGCACTGTATCCAATGGCGATAACACCGGTCCCGAGAACCATGTTCACCCTGGATGTTCCGCCGTTTACCGCCACCGGAATGATCTTTGCAAGAACATATGCAAAAGCAATACCTGCAAACACCGCACCGATGTTTTCGTAATAATTAAACACACGGTAATGTTCTGCTGTGGAAGGTGAGGTTACAATAAACGGCTCACCAACATACGAAAGCGACGGAATGATAAGCATGTGGATAATGAAAAGCACCAGAAATCCGAGCCCGGACCACTTTAAGTAAGTACGCAGACCCTCTCGTCCGCAGAAAGCATATTTAATATATTCACGCATTGCTGCCACCTCCTGTTAATGATACTATAAGTTTCTGTAATGAAGGACGGGAAAAGCTGAGTGTTTCCGGTATATCTTCCGGTTCGCCCTTTATGCATACGCTTGCAAGAGAACCTGCAGAGTTCCTGTTCAGAACTTCCTTTCCTTCTGCATATCCGTCAACGTCTACGGCATTGCCTTCAACAACATAAGCACTTTCCATGAGCGCTTCACATTCATCATCTGCAATTATTTTTCCTTTTTTCAGAACGAAACAATGTTCGAGAAGTCCCGCGCATTCGTCGATAAGATGAGTTGCTATGATGAATGCTGATTCTGTTTGCAAAAAGCGCTCAAGAAGCAGGCGGTAAAACATTTCGCGATTGTTTGCATCGACACCAAGTGTCGGTTCATCAAGGAAAATGAAATCTGCTCCGCTTGCCAGTGCGAGAACCGCTCCTGCAAGAGTATACGACCCTGTCGAAAGTTCTGAAAAACGCTTTCCGGAATCTATTCCGAAAGAAGCAAAAAGTTTTTCTGCATAAGCCTTATCCGCATTTTTATAGAAATACTTCAGTGAATCGACAGCATCACGTAAACGCATGCCTGCCGGCAGAATGTTTTCGGCACCCGTAAAATACATTTTTCTGAGCAGGTCACTGCTTTCTTTTACCGGCTGACCGTCAAGCATAATGCTTCCCGAAGACGGGATCTCACGGTCGGAAATAATGTTGAAAAGAGTTGTTTTTCCTGCTCCGTTGCCCCCGAGAAGTCCGTAAATATGTCCCTTTTCAATGGTCAGTGATACGTCATCAAGAGCTTTTACCGACTTGAAAGTCTTTGAAACGGACTGTACATTTATTACGCTCATCTGTCCCCGTCTCCTTTCAGCATTTCTATTATGTCCTTCTTTTCAAGTCCGAGACGATGAGCCTCTGCAAGAAGCGGTGCAATATAGTCATCGTAGAACCTTACCTTACGGTCATCAAGAACATTTTCATTAGCATTTTTCGCAACATACATACCCATCCCTCTTTTCTTGTACA
The DNA here is from genome assembly GCF_000712055.1 of Ruminococcus sp. HUN007. Lineage (NCBI taxonomy): Bacteria > Bacillati > Bacillota > Clostridia > Eubacteriales > Oscillospiraceae > Ruminococcus > Ruminococcus sp. HUN007. Next base: position 801,619 of record NZ_JOOA01000001.1, read on the forward strand.
CCAGTCCCTTGTCGACCAGAATGTTTACACCCTTGCGTATCGTGGCCGGATTGATCTTCAGGCTCACGGAAAGCTCTGTCGTACTCGGTATCTGTTCGTCTTCCTTAAGCTGACCCGTGACGATCTTGTTTTCGAGCCATTCGGCTATCTGTATATATATCGGCTCGGAATCGCTGAAATCAGAATAATTCACACTCATGTCACCACTCCTTCTTTAAGATTATCCGGATAAAGAGAAACGTAAAGTCTTCAATTTTCCCATGTACCGACTGATCAGATCAGTACATTCCGGTAAATATTCCACACCAAAGCAGCAAACCGGAGATCTCTTATGTTAGTCGGTTAGTTACTTCTGTAACTAACTATATCAGTAAAAAGATGATCCGTCAAGGCTTATGCCGCCTTTTCGGATCATTTCACAATTACTTATAATATTTTTAGTGGACAACGCACAAAGTTTTGTACGGTTTCATCATTGCAAAGTATCATTTCTCTTATTTACGCTCATTCATATATAGCGATACCCTTTTCCGAATTGAGTTTATTGTTTCGTCTGCCGTCTTGGCGTCAGAATAATATTCATTTGCTTCTTCGAGTATAATTGATTTTATTATGTTATCACTTAAAGAGCCTTTTATAACAGTTTCTAAATCACGATCAAGGTTTTCTATAATTTGTTTTGTTTCAGAAGTAACAGAGCATTCATTTTTCGCTTCTATATTACTCTTACGCTCAACCGAAAAGTACCCATTAGCACTATAATCAAGGAACATATCTTTAACTATTCTCCATGCTTCATCTTTTTCTGAGCATTTTTCTGAAATACTAAAACATATACACGGATCTATAAACATAGTCTCACCGCTTTGAGACGGAAACATTCTGATAGTAAGCGGCACATCACTATCATGACTATTTTTGTTTATACTATCAAAACCAATGGCTTCAAAAGGCATTATAACATCTTTATTTTCATTTAAAACTTCAAAATACTTTTGTTCAGTGCAGTCTACTATTTTTTCTTCATTCTTCATTAATTCGAGCAAATTTTTGAAATAATCTGATCCTATTGAATCATTCATAGCATTTGCATCATTACTATCAATTATATACTTAGCAAAATCATAGAATAATTCCTCTTTTGATTCAAATTGGCTTATAATTTTCGTCTTAGATAATTTATCCCAAAAATCATTTATACTATCTGTGTTAGATATTTCTCCTTTGCACGCCATCAATTCAATAGTGAATGCTGGAAATATCTTATATACATTTTCATTATAGGTATAGTAATACAGCAGATTTAGATAATAATCTTTTTTTCTAAATTCAGAATCATTTTCAATAATCGTTTTCAAATTCGAAAACATATCCATTTCAGCATAATTATCAATATTAAAATCCGATGTAGAGATTATAATATCTGGTATTCTGCCTGCTGCTATATCAAGATTTAAGCTATCTGTTGATTTATAACTGTTCGTACTTATTCTATACAGTTTACTGCTGTTATTATAATCCTGTATCTTATTATAAACAGAAGTATTGGATATTTCTCCGCACATAGCAAGATTAATTGTTTTACAATCGCTAATTTCTTTCGCTGGTTTTATAAGAAATATTTTACCGGAATAATCTATGCAAGCCATTGTTCCGACATTATCAAAGACAATTATTCCAGAACTTCTTTGAACTGCAATTTGGCTAATATCAGATATAACTTTTTCAATATTTCCGTTTGTTAAATCATATGTATAAAGTGCGCTCTCTGTTTCAATATAAATATCATATATTCCACCATCATAATATATATTTGAATAAGCATTGGCACACAATTCATTTACTTCCGTTATTTCCTTTTTTTCATCTGTATTTATATTATACGAATAAAACCTGTGACTATTGTCGGTATAATAAACTACTTCATCTCCTGATTTATCTGAAAAAGCAATGAATTCATCAATATCAAGGAAGAATTCATTTATTATTTCCCCTTGCTTATTATAAAGTCTAAAAGAACTTATATTTTTACTAAAAAATAAATAGTTTTCGGTAACACCACAAAGCTCATACCCCGGGAGATCTGAATACAAAGCAATCATCTCGTTACCATTCTGACTGTTCTTATTAATACTCATATTCAGCATGACGGTTCCACTTTCAGGATTGAATGCTTCATTCATCCATTCTTCTGATAACGAATAAACATTTCTGTCATCATCAAATATGTACCTGTAGTTTATCTCCTGACCATCAATTGAAAACATTTCAGAAACTGTTCCGTTTTTATCCGCAGAATACAATTTGGAATAATATTTTTCTTCAGGCAACACTACGCTATAGATCCTGTCTTCTGTTAAAACAGCTTTACCCCATTTTAAAGATTCCCAATCATCATAACTAAATTCAGAAACCGCATCGTCATTTCCAAATTTATACATTTCAACCTTTCCGTTGCTAAAAAGGCAGTAATCGCACTTTTCAGATCCATTAATAAAAATATCCTTTCCCTTTTTCTCTAATTCATAACGAGATTCTGTTTTCCCATCATATGCATCTATTGTATTTATATAATAATAATCCAAATCCTCAGAATAAGCCAATACACAACCATCAGCCAGTGTTCCGATTTGTATACTGGATTCTCCCATATCATCTATAGTTATATTCCAATCAAGAGTATACAAACCGCTTCTTCCAAATTTTAGAATTGTATTATTAAGCGAAACATATAAATCTCCAGATTCAGATACAATTTTTACATTTACAAGATCACTACCATATGAGCCTGCATTTTCCTCAATTGAGTCATACACATTATACATTTCAATAATATCCAATGTATCATTCAAAACATAAATGTCATAATCATTTGTTATACAAATAATTTCTCCAGTTGACTGAATCAAAGATAATTCTTTAATATACTCATCTTCTATTAAATTAGTCTTAATTTCTCCGTTATTAATATTATATAAAGCAATGAGCGAATCTGAGGTTTTTTTTCCATATTCAGCTGAAGCCGGAACATCACACGAAAAAACTATTGTATCTTCACTTTTCCTTACGTTCACAATGGAGCCATAAACGTCCTCGTTTAACTGTATTTTGCTTTCGGCACCAGACATGGGATCTAATACAGATAAGTATGAGTCAGAATAAAATATCTTTTCCTCCCCTTTATAGAGCAGTTTATTGTCACCAGAGTATATCTGTGTAACGTTTTCGCTTTCAATACTTTCAATCTCATATTCTAAAGTATCAGTCATACCTTTATTATTCTCTAGTTTACCTGTTAATCCAATCATATCAGTGTTACTGGTCTTGTTCAATGAACACGATGTAACCATAGTCATGCATAAAAGCATTATACATGTAATTTTAAACTTCAAAACAGCATTCTCCTTTTATTTAAATATCATTATAATTCAAATTTATGGTAAAGACTTCATTCCATTTTGGATAATAATTTTTTAAATACAATGTGAAACCTTTCCCTCTTACATGATCAAAATCATTTTCAAACTTTTTTAAATATAAAAATGGAATTGTCAGCGTTCCGGAATGTCCTGGAAGCACTTTCACCAAATAAGACTCAATACTATTAATCGAATAAAGATCATTCAAATAAAAATATTCATACCATTTACCTTGAAGTAATCTCATTTGAGTTAAATCTATATCTTTATCTTTATCAGTCGGATTAGTAAATCGCATATTCAAAACAACATATATCAGTGCATCACTGTTTTTTTCAGCTTTTGGATATTTGCTACAATATTCTTCAGCAGATAAAAAAGAATAGTCTTCAATATCAATTTCTATATCGTTAATTGTAATGCTTTCACTAATATTTTTTTCTATATAATCGTAACCTGGAAATTTAATGTTTATATAAATCGTCCTTAAAATTCCACATAACACACTCAAAGATATTATTACTGCAATCACTTTTTTACGCATTTGTTTACCCTCATTTCAATTGCGCCAGCAACTGCATTCAAAATAACAACCAAAAAAGAAACTATTAACAGATTTAGTAATAAAACCTTATAATTAAAACTAAATAACGCCTGACTTGGACGCAATTGATTAGTAATCATATAATAACTTACCAACTCAAATTTGTTTTCAGTTTTATACAGTGCCAAAGCAACTAATATAGGAATTGCTAAAGACTCTAAAGTGGTTTTGCACATTCTTGATACAGTAATATAAAAAGAAGATATAAATCCAGCGCAAACAGTATTAATTATAAAAAAAAGAAATAAATACAGCATAGGATGGCAAAGATACAATTCCCCAAATGTATTTTCTATTATAGGAAAATAACCTGAAAACAGTTCAGGCTTAGCCAAAGGAAGGAATAATAAAGATGACGAAATAACAATTAACATCATAGCACTACAAGTTATCGCTCCGCTAAGAAAAGCTTTTCTTAAGACACATACAGTCGCCTTAATATCAGTAATATGCTTGCATTCTTTCCTAAGCATTACAATTGAAGACATCGAGACCAAAAACGGAAACATACGATAAAATAAATCAGGAGCTGCTGAATAATTACTAAGTAATAACGATCCATTGTAAAATGAAACTGGATAATACTCTTGAAAAAAATTGGCGTTATATTCTAGTTGAGTCATCATACATTTCTGTTCTTCAGTGCTCACCACAATCTGCCAAACAGATAATATCAAAGCAACCAGCAAAGGGAATGCTGTTATCTTACATATATACTTACTTATAACAAATCACCTAATTCCATTTTTGTTTGTATATGTATGAATTAAACCGGATAAATATAATATCCGGTTTAATCCATACAATCAATAACAGTTATTAAAAATCAGAATTTTTTAATGTTTTTAAGCAAGATTAAAGAATTGTGTAATTTCCAACGCTATCAGGACTCCAATAACCACCAAGAGTATATCCATACCCTTTTCCATTTGTAAACTCCAGAAAAGTTAGAGTATTTCCGAACTGTTCATAAGCCCAATTAGTTAAAAAATACTGCTTTCCAGTGGAAAACTCTCTTCTTCTCTCTGTATTTGTGGCTTTATTATAACCGCAATACACTTCTTTTCCGTTTTTGTTCAAACATTTCGTATCTACATACAACTTGTTACACCATGATGGTGTATCTCCCCTACCAGGTATTTTACTGCCCTGTTTACAATCAGTAACAAATACATACACATATGAATTATTAGTCTTTTCACGTTTTTCAGAAGAAGCTTTCTGCCAGGCGCACTTTGTGTTACCATTTTCATCTTTATACGTATACGCTGGGTTTACATATATTGTTCTTCCTCCATAATACTTTGTTCTTTCTCTCGTATCGCCAAAATTTGAGTCATATGTATTTGCAGCTTTAACAATGCTTATACCACTTGTTCCTATCATCATAACTGCAAGAGCAGTGTAAAAAAACTTTCTTATGCTTTTCATAACTCATAAGTCCTCTCTATAATTTGTACTATTTTTTTTATTATGCCTTAGAGAACAACTTTGCGCAAAGATTTTCATCTATAAAGCTTTTTTATTATATCATATATATATATATATGTCAACTATTTTTTTATATTCAATTTCAGATTTTTTTATGTCGATATTTCATTTTTAGATGCATGGCATTGCATTACTCATCGTTTATAAATATGACAATACAATGCGTATAATAATAATCAGGGCTGTCAATGAATTACTCTTAAAAATGTAAGAAGTATAAAAACTTTTTTATACTTTGAATTAATGTTCTAAAATACTAAAGGAAAACGAAGTTCATCAACATGTTTTCATAAAAATACAGATGCCATTTCAAAAAATGTGAGATGGCATCTGTTGTTTCATCCGGTATATTTCTGTGTCGCAGGAAGTATTCTCTTTGCTGCAAGGGAAACGAGGACTGTAAGGACAACATCCTTTGGCAGGAAGATAAGAAAACAGTTTACGAAAAGCGGCCAGACTTTCATTCCGTCGCCGTCAAGGTAATAGTTCATGATTATGTAGCAGTGAAGCATACCAAATGCATAGACTACTGCATATCCGGCAAAAGCCGCTGCGAGAAGTCTCTTCTGTGAAGGTTCCTTTTCCTTATGGGCGATAAGTCCTGTAACGAAGGCACCCGGAATGTATCCGACAAGGTATCCGAACGTTGGTTCAAACACATACCAGAGTCCGCCTCCCTTTGTGAATACCGGTATTCCTATAAGTCCGAGAATAACGTAAAGCAGAGCACTTAACGAACCGTACTTTTTTCCGAGAAGAAGTCCTGCGAGTGTTGTAAACTGAAACTGAAGTGTGAAAGGTACAGGCGGTATCGGGATTTTTATAAATCCGCCTATGATGATAAGCGCTGTAAACATTGCGCACAGGCACATCATTACTGTTTTGTTTCTGCTGGTACTGATCGTTCCGGTCATTGTAAAGTATCATTTCCTTTTTTGAATATTTTTTGGATCCTTTAAGAGTATACCACACTGTTTTATTATTGTCAACTATTTTTTCACATGTAAGTATACAATCATAATTCTGCACGGTATACGCTCCTGCTCCGGAATCACCTGAAAAATCAAAGGCGAACACCATCTGATATAAATGACGGTGTTCGCCTGAATACACTATTTTTTTATTTTCTGTCCGGCATCTGATTCAGACAGTAATATCACTGTCCCATACGCTGTGCAGCGTCGTTGCGCACTGAATTGAGGATGATGACTGATCTTGGTTTTACCACAAGATTGTTGTCATGACGTTCTGTGAGTTTGTTGTAGTCGGTGCCTTCCTCGTGGTCGAACCATGTGTCCATGGCAATGTTCCAGGTGAAACCGCCCGGAAGGTTCGGGAGAGTCATGTGAAGGTTTTCCCAGAATGTATTGATGAGGATGAGGATCATGTCATCTTCAGTGTCGTCAGTAGTACGTCCTGAGTACATGATTCCGATAAGACGGGTGTCGTTCGAGAAATTCTCGTTCCACGGCGAGCCGTTGTGAACGCTTATGTCAGGATAGCCGCAGGTAGCCTGCTTTGTCTTTCTTCTGATGACGTTGTGAGCCATTCTGAATGAGATCATGAAACGGCAGAAATCGAACATGTCCTTATACTGTTCGAGTCTTGTCCAGTCGAGCCACGAAGTGATATTGTCCTGACAGTAGGCATTGTTGTTGCCGAACTGCGTGTTGCAGAATTCATCACCGGCAAGGAACATTGCCGCGCCGCGGCTGCACATGAGTGTCGCGAAGGCGTTCTTTCTCAGACGCTTTCTGAGTGCAAGTACGGTCGGATCGTCTGTTTCGCCTTCGATACCGCAGTTCCAGCTGTTGTTGCAGTTGTCACCGTCGGTGTTGTTCCAGCCGTTCTTTTCATTATGCTTTTCGTTGTATGCGTAAAGATCGTAAAGGGTAAATCCGTCGTGACATGTGATGAAGTTTACAGAAGCATTGTTTCCGCGGTGATCAGGATTGTAAAGATCGCGGGAGCCAGTGATTCTCATAACAGCGTTCTTTGCCATTCCGCCGTCGCCCTTTAGGAAGCAGCGGAGATCATCACGGTACTTGCCGTTCCATTCAGCCCATCTCTTCCATGCAGGGAAGCTTCCGACCTGATAGAGTCCGCCTGCATCCCACGCTTCAGCTATGAGCTTTACCTTTCCGAGGATAGGGTCGAAGGCAAGCGCTTCAAGTATAGGCGGGTTCTTCATCGGAGAACCGTCTTCGTTACGTCCCATGATGGCAGCGAGATCGAAACGGAAACCGTCAACACGGTAGTCGATCACCCAGTGTCTTAAGCAGTCAAGAATGAACTGGTGAACGATAGGATGGTTACAGTTAAGTGAGTTTCCGCATCCGCTGAAGTTGTAGTAATGTCCGTCCGGAGTGAGAAGGTAGTAGATGTTGTTGTCGATACCCTTGAATGAGAATACCGGTCCTCTTTCATCACCTTCGGCTGTATGGTTGAAAACAACGTCGAGAATTACTTCGATGCCGTTTTCATGAAGTTCCTTAATAAGTGTTTTGAGCTCGCGTCCTTCGTGATTGTGCTCACGTTCGGATGTATATCCGGTGTTCGGAGCGAAAAATCCTACTGTGTTGTAGCCCCAGTAGTTGTAAAGAGTAACGCCATCGACTACACGGACATCTTCCATCTCATCAAATTCAAATATAGGCATGAGTTCGACTGCATTTACACCGAGCTTCTTTATGTACGGTATCTTTTCCTTGACGCCGGCAAATGTACCGCGGCGCTTTTCCTTTACGCCGGATGAAATGTCATAGGTAAATCCGCGGACATGCAGCTCATAGATGATGAGATCGCGGAAACGCAGATGAGGCTGCGGACAGTCGCCCCAGTCAAATGTATCGTCAACCACTCGTGCACGGTACATGTTTTTCTTCTGTTTCCTCTTTACCCCCCATTCTGCCTGGCCTGTAACGGCTCTGGCATACGGATCGAGAAGATAATGCTGCTTGTTGAAGATAAGGCCTTTCTTCTTGTCGTAAGGTCCGTCCATACGGTAAACATATTCAAGTTCCTCAATGTTGATGTCAAAAACTATCATTGAAAAAGTATTGCCTATCCTGTATGAATCCGGGAACGGAAGAACAGCGTACGGATCCGATTCATCCTTTCTGAAAAGAAGGAGCTCGCAGTATGTTGCGCTGAACGAATGAATTGTAAAATTAACACCGTTACGGATCGCTGTCGCCCCGTTGATAAGATAGAATCCAGGTCTCACCTTGAAGCCGTTTATCTCATCGATCGGCTGAAGTGAATCCTTTATGTTTGAAATAAGATTTTTCAAAAAGCATAACCCCTTTATTATCTTTTATGCGGAAACAATGATAAAATCAGTGTTTCCTGTATATCAAACAGAAAACCCCGGTATCACCCGCGTTTTCATGTTTATATTCTTACCGTCATTCTTCGGAAAGATACATCACACCCGTAAACGGTGGAAGATGTACCGTGATACGTGAATAGTTCTCCGCTTCGTTAAAGCATACATCCGGAATATCATCGCCCGGGTGTGTGGTTCCGCTGTAGATGTCATAGTCACTGCTTATAAGTTCGGTGATCTTTCGCTTTCCGGATGCGTCGAACGAGACTTTTCCACGGTCTTTATCAGAGAAGTTGAAAGCTGAGATGATCTTTTTCTTACCCATTCCGGTCTCGAAAACATACACCGACTTATCCTTTGCAAATGACTCGAGCCATTTGAAGTTATGATCATTGAGTTCATCTTTGTACAGCGCTTCATAAGTTGTATAAATCCGGTTAAGCTCTGCAAAATATCTGTGGAAGCTGTCGTGAAGAGGATACTTGAGAATATCCCAGTCCTGCTCCCTTTTCTCATCCCATTCGCGGAACTGTGCGATCTCGTTGCCCATGAAATTGAGCTTCTTTCCCGGATGAGCGAACATGTACATGTACAGAGCCCTTACCTGCGGGAACTTGAAGTCATAATCGCCCCACATTTTCTGTACGATAGTGGCTTTTCCGTGTACAACCTCATCGTGTGAAAACGGAAGTATGAAATGTTCGCTGAAGAAATATTCCATTGAGAACACAAGTTCATAGTAGTGATCCGGTCTGTATTCCGGCGGGACTTTGAAATATTCGAGAGTGTCGTTCATCCAGCCGAGATCCCACTTGTAGTCAAAACCAAGCCCGCCGTACTCAGAGGCAGCAGTAACCTTGAGAAACGCAGTACTGTCCTCGGCAATGAGCATAGCAGAAGGATGAAGTGCATGAAGTCCGGAATTCATATTTGAGATGAAAGAAACGGCATTCTGGTTGACGCCTCTGTTCGGATCGCCGTTCCAGTATATCGCACGGCTTATGGCATCCATTCTTATCCCGTCAAAATGATATTCCTTAAGCCAGTAGTTCGCACACGACTGAAGAAAACATGCCACTTCCCTTCGGGAATGATTGAAGTTCATGGTACCCCATTCGCTGTTACCGACATCGTTATCAGGCAGGTTGTAAAGATCAGAACCGTCGTAGTGTCCGAGTCCGTAATCATCTACTGCAAAATGCACCGGAACAAAGTCGATTATTACGCCGATGCCGTTTGTGTGACACCTGTCCACAAGTTTCATGAGTTCCTTTGCCGTGCCGTAGCGTGAAGTAGGGCTGAAAAATCCTGTGTTCTGGTACCCCCAGGATTCATCAGCCGGATGTTCGGAAAGCGGCATGAACTCAATATGCGTAAAATGGTTTTCCTTAACGTACTTAATAAGCCGGTCAGCTATTTCAGAATAGGTATACCAGCCGTTTTCATCGTCAGGGTTTGTATGCCACGAACCGAGATGCACCTCGTAAATGCTCAGAGGAGAATTGAAATTCCGTGTACGTTTCTCCATCCATTCTCTGTCATGCCATTCAAATCCGCTAAGATCAGTAACAACGGAAGCGCTTGCCGGTCTGAGTTCCATACCGAACCCGTACGGGTCGCAGTGATCGACCGTTCTTCCGTCCCGTGAAGTTATGCGGAATTTGTAAAGATCTCCGGTGCGGGCATCATCCGAAACATATGTGAACACCCCGCTTCGTCCGTCTTCAGTCATCTCAGCGCCGTTCCAGCCGTTGAAACTTCCGATAACTTTTACTGATGCAGCCGCCGGTGCATACGTTCTGAAAACGATCTTCCCGTTTTCGCGGTGTGCACCAAAAAACTCATAAGCATCAAATGATTTCCCGTCATAAAAATCCTGTAATATCATAAAGATTATCCCCCTGTTACCAGCCGGTCTCCTCGTCAGCTGCGGCTTCGCTTACCTTGTCTTCACTGTCATCAGCTTCTTCCGCATTTTCTTCTGCATCATCGTTTTCCGGAACAGTGTCATCTGCATTCTGATAATCATCGGAAGCCATTATTGTGTCTGCTGCAGGGCTGAACATGTAGAGGAAAGTGTCATCATAGTCTGGTGAAAGCTCAGGTATTTTTACAGTAACTATAAATCCGTCAGAATTGTTTCCTGATACTGTATAAGGCCATTCCGCACCGTTATTGCTTAAGCATTCGTAAGGAATAGGAAGACTTGTCTTGTCAGCGTCTGTATTCATAGGAACGTAGTAGATCCTGTAGAATTCAGTGTCGGAATACTTGTATTCAAGAGGATTTTCGAACTGGAAATCCTTAATAAAACCAATATACTGTTCAAGTGCAACGCCCATTTTTGTGATCATTGAAGCATGAACCGGTCCGACATAGCGGAAATGCCAGGATTCGGCACGGTACTTTGTTATATGCTTGTTCTGCTCAGTATAACGGAGAATAAGGCCGTACTTTGCGGCATTGCTGTAGATCCAGCTGTACTCGCCTTCATTGCGGAGCGCAGGATATTCATAGCCGTCGTCGATAGCAAAGTCCATCGCATAGCCTGTGTGGTGCTCGCTGTGTCCCGGAGGTGCAACAAGATCTGACTCGAGAAGGCCCGTGTTTTCAAGATCTTCATCGTACATCTGTTTCTGTTCATCGTAACTGCGGTATCCGCTGTTGCAGAGAATATTTGTTATACCTGACTGTGCGGCAAAGTCATCGAGCATGGAGTTGATAGCACCTATCATGGTTTTGTCGAGTTCCATGTATGATCTGTCCACTTTATATGAATCTGATTTGTTTTCATAAATGTTGACAATGTTCTGATTTGATCCGTCACTGTATTCATTGTCTCTGTTTACAAGTATGAGTTCTCCCTTGTGTATATCGGAATTCTGTACCTCAACAAAAACCGGAGGAACTGCAGTTTCTGCTTCAGTCACCTCTGTTACAGGAGCCTCAGTACTGTCAGCAGCTGAATTTTCATCCGCAGAACCCGGATCAGAGCTGCATGAAGTGAGCATTAACGAAAATGCCAGCACAAATGCTGACGAAAACGCTGTTATTACTCTTCTATCCATTAGTAATTATCACCCTTCTTGAACGTATAACATCATATTAAAATACACGTAATAATTATAACATATCTGACGCCTGTTTTCAAGAAATTTTATAAATTATCATTGTTTTCTAAGAAGGCAGCTTCTGCGGAAGGCAAGAGCTGACTGTCCGGCACGTTTTCTGAATGCACGCATGAAATATGATATGTCGCTGTATCCGCAGCGTCCGGCTATTTCGCTGACGCTCAGAGTCGTGCTGCGGAGCAGGCTTTCCGCAAGTGCCATACGGGCATTGAGCAGATCGGCATGAAAACTTACCTCATGGAATTCCTGATAGAGATGCTGGAAATGCGAAAGACTTATGCCGATTTCAGCGGCCTGCACTGCCGCCTTCCATTCATTTTCCGGCTCCTCGTACATTTTTTCCCGCAGTGACTTAAGTATCGCCTGATACGGCTGACGGATATCAGCGTTCTGTCTGGCAAGAAGACGCAGTTCACGCTCAACGTGATTCATACGAAGCCTTTCAACTGCGTTGGCAATGATCTGGCAGAATTCTCCGTAATAGAGTTCGAATGCCGCTTTTTCGGACGAAAACCGCCTCATACATATGCCGAAAGCCCTGTCCTGATAATGGAGCGGAGTAATAAAACATGTTGACGGAAAGGATGTATCTTCCGTGTCACTGAGGCTCACACTGCCTCCGGTTTCGATCCTGCCTTCCGAGTTTCTTGAAAGTATGCAGGTCAGTTTGTCGGAATAGCCTTCCTTTCTGTAGTTTTCAGGATCGTTCACATCTCCCTGCCAGTCCGTGCAGAGACAGATGCTGAAACTGTCATCGGACTCGAGGAGATAAAGGTTGCTCACAATTGCAATAACGCACTCATTGAGAGAACTTACGCTGCTCATCATGGAAGAATAGGCGCTGTGGAGAAAAACTGAGTTATGCTGCAGTTCCATAAAATGCTTTCTTGTCATGACCGAGCTTTTCACCTGATCCGGATCACAGCCGCAGCTTGCACCGATCTGCAGCGTGGTATCCGCCTTTACCGGAACCGCTGTTTCACCGCTTATCATTGTGTGAAGTCGGCAGACTGCATCTGCACCGGTCTGAAGATAGGTTCCGCAGACGGTAGTAAGCAGAGGATGAAAGTGCATAAGATCAGGGTTTCCGTCATATCCTCCGACAGCTATCTCCTCGGGGATGCGTACACCTGCCTCCATCAGTGACCAGCACAGCTGAAGTGCCATATAGTCGTTTCCGCAGACTACTGCCTGCGGTTTTTTTATTCTTCCGCTTATGATGTCCTCAGCAAGCTTTATGCCCGATCCGATCCAGAAATCACCGTAGAACACCTTTTCACGGTCAAACGGTATACCGTGTTTTTCAAGCGCATCACGATATCCCGAAAGGCGCTGTTCAGCGTGATGCTCACCTTCCGGTCCCGTCAGGCACAGAATATCGTCGTAACCGTGTTCGGTAATAAAATGTTCTGTCAGCATGCAGAAATGTTCACGGCTGTCCTGTATCACGGATGGAAAGCCTTCTTTCACGCAGTCGAGCATTACCGCCGGAATTCCGAGTTTTCCGAGAGTGTCCGCAATTGAGTCAGCCAGTTCAGTGTGGTAGTACGAACCGCCGGCAAGTATCGCCCCGTCAAAATGCATCTGCCTCAGAAGAGAATATATGTTTTCCTCACCGATGATCTGACGGTCGTCACTATAGTAGTTTATAAAGTGAGTAATGACATAAAGATCGTAGTCAAGTTCCGCAGCCTGTTTTCCGATCACTCTGATAAGATCAAGCGTATACTGCGTATCAGCCCACATAGTAAGAAATACGATCCGTTTTCTCATTTTAAGACTCTCCTTTCCGGCGGCTGCAGATCTGCAGGGTGGCTTTTTCGTTCACTATAATTATAGGGCATTTGTACTTAATTTTCAATAATATTTTGCAGAAAAGTCCATAGTTTCAATCCGTTTTTCCATTGTTTTATCTTTTTTTCTGGTGTATACTTAAGTTATGAAAACGATTATATCACGTATTTTCCGCATTTGAAGAAAATACGCACATCTGCCTGCCGGGATTTTCGGTACCCGGTCAGAAACAACATGTAAGGATTATATCTGTAAGGAGGAAAAATCTCTATGAGATCAATTATCAAACGCATTAGTGCAGGTGCCGCTTCCCTGGCAATGATCACAGGCTTCATGGCTGCAGGTAACCTTTATCCGGTAAACGCTGACAGTGAAAGCTTCCTCGGGGCAGCTGCTTCATCAGGAATGCTCGCTTCAGCAGGTTATAAAATACCTGAGATCAAGGTTCAGCAGAAACAGATCCCTGACAGCGAAGGTCTTAAGATGACAAGAGACATGCGTCTCGGCTGGAACCTCGGCAACACTCTTGATTCCATCGACGACACAGGAAACGTAAAGAACGACCTTGACCTTGAAACATACTGGAACGGCGGTTTCAAAACGACAAAGGAAATGATAGATGTAGTTAAGAAGGCCGGCTTCAACACAGTCCGTGTACCGGTTTCATGGCACAACCACATGGACGGCAGCCTTAACATAAACAAGGCGTGGATGGACAGAGTTCAGGAAGTCGTTGACTACGCTTACAAGAACGATATGTACGTTATTCTCAACGTTCACCACGACAACGACCCGAAAACAATGTACCCGACAACTGCAAAGTACGAACAGTCAAAGAAGTACATGACAAGTGTATGGAAGCAGGTCGGCGAACGCTTCAAGGACTACGGCGACAAGCTCATTTTCGAAACAATGAACGAGCCTCGTATGACCGGCCACACATATGAATGGTGGCTCAACATGAACGACAAGGACTGTATAGACGCCATCCAGACCATCAACAAACTGAATCAGGACTGTCTTGACACTATCCGTGCAACAGGCGGAAACAACGCAAAGCGTTATGTATCAGTTCCGGGTTACGACTGCTCTATCGACGGTGCAACAAACAGCTACTTCAAGCTTCCGACAGATAAGGTCCAGAACCGTCTTATCGTAGCAGTTCACGCTTACACACCATACGGATTCGCACTTGCAGAAACATCTGACTCGCAGAGCACAGACAAATTCGACTACACAAAGGACGCAGGCGACATCGACCAGGTGCTCAATGCGATCTATGACACATACATCTCAAAGGGCATTCCGGTTTACATCGGTGAATTCGGTGCCCGCGACAAGGGCGGCAACACTCAGCCGAGAGTTGACTGGGCTGCTTACTTCGTGGCAAACGCATCTGCACGCAATATTCCTTGCTGCTGGTGGGATGACTATTCATTCATGCTTCTCGACCGTTCAGACGTAACATGGAAGAATCCTGACATCGTAAAGGCTCTCAACCAGTACGCAATGGGCGCCTATGAGGCAAATCTCACAACAGGCAACGAAGAAGCAGACGGCGAGATCCTCAACGGTACAGTTACATACGATTCTGCAAATTCACTCTACAACATCACACTCCCTGCAGCATCAAACGATATTCACATCAACGTTGAAATGGGCAGCGCAGCAGGCGCAAGCGGATGCATCGCTGAAGGTTTCTCAGCATCCGACGGTCAGTACTACTGGGTAATGATACCGTGGACAGCAAAGTCTTCAGGCGACATCAAGATCAACATCAAGAACGGCGTAAACTCACTTGCCTACTCAAAGAACGGTGAAGACCTTACAACAAATGATCCTGATCTCATCAAGCAGGCAATAGCTGAACTCCAGAAGAAAAAGAACTTCCAGGCTCAGGTATGGTGGGCAGGCGACCAGGCCGGCAACTCAGTTGATCTCTCAAACGTAAAGATCACAGGTGCTTACGTAAAGAGCGCAGGCACTTCAGCAGCTCCTACTGCAGAGCCGACCGCAGAACCTACAGTACAGCCAACAGCAGAACCAACAACACAGCCAACAGCTGAGCCAACAGCTGAACCGACAGCTGAACCTTCAAAGAAACCTGAAACAGTTAAGGGCGATGTAAACAGCGACGGTGCTGTTACAGCTGCTGACTACGTTGAACTTATCAACACTCTTATCGGCAGATCAGAACTTACAGCCGAACAGAAAGCAAACGCTGACATGAACGATGACAGCAAGATCTCCATCATCGACCTCATTCTCCTGAGAAACAAATTTGCTTCGTAAACAGCATTCTCTTTTCCGCATTAACACATAAAAATCAGCCCCCGGACGTACGCAGGATCCCCCCGATACGTCCGGGGGCAGTGTTTGCCCGCACGGATAAATCAGCAAAAAGCATCAAATTGTTCATCATTGCGATTGACTAATTGTGTATTTTGCGGTATAATTATAAGAAAACCGGCGTATTCACGTCCGGATGACATCGGGGTCATTTTTTCGGAAAAGGGGGGATCAGGAATATGGCCTTAAAAAGATGTATACTTCGCTGCACGGCACTCATTTCGGCTGTGTTCCTCGCTGCATTCTCTTCCGGATGTTCAGGATCAGACACAAAGCAGAAAAAGATCTCGTTTTCATGGTGGGGCGGACAGTCACGCCACGAAGCAACCATGAAAGCAGTCAGATCCTTTGAAGAAAAACACAAAGATATTAAAATAGATGTAAAATTCGGCGCCTGGGACGGCTGGGAAGATTCCATGACATCAGCGTTCTACGCCGGAACACAGACTGATGTAATACAGATAAACTGGAACTGGCTTGACGTTTTCGACAGTGGCAGCGGCCTTTTTCTTGATTTAAACACCCTTTCTGACCATATAGACCTCAGCGGATACAGTGCGTCAGATCTCGCTGCCTGCACATTTGACGGAGAACTGAGAGCGGTTCCTGTTTCAGTCACAGGCCGAATATTCTACTGGAACAGGTCTGTGTTTAACAAAGCGGGACTTGATGTTCCGAAAACTCTTGACGATCTCTTCAAAGCCGGAGAAGTGTTCCGTGAAAAGCTCGGAGACGACTATTATCCGCTCGCTCTGGCAGAATACGACCGTATGATGCTCATGGTATACTATCTTGCTTCAGTTTACGGAAAACCATGGATACTTGACGGAAAACTAAACTATACAGAAGATGAGATACAGAAAGGCGTAGAGTTTATCGCTTCTCTGGAAGAAGCACATGTGATCCCGTCTGTAGCCGGTATATCCGGAGACGGAGCAGTTACATTTGACCGTTCGCCGAAATGGATGAACGGAGAATATGCCGGAATATTTGAATGGGATTCAGCGGCCTCCAAATATCAGAAAGCTCTTGAAAACACCGATGATTTTGTTGTCGGAGACTATTTTCCGGACTTCGGAAAATACAAGGGCGGCTATTCAAAAATATCAGTGGCGTTCGCTGTTTCGAAGAAGGCTGAACATCCTGAAGAATGCGCTGAATTTCTTGATTTTATACTGAACGATCCGGAAGGAACAGTACTTATGGGAGTGGAACGAGGCATACCGCTGAACAAAAACGCACACAAGGCATGCAGTGCAGCCGGACTCCTGAACGGTATTGAAATGAAAGCGAACGAAAAAGTACTTGACTGGGCAGACTACTCACTCGATATTAATTTTGAAGACCCGAAACTCAAGGTAAGTCCGGAAGGCGTTTACTTCGATGCATTCAGCGGACTCAGCTACGGCGAATATACAGCTGAAAAGACCGCCCGCATTATTTCAGAAGGTGTAAAGGACGTTCTCGGAAGAGAGTAAGGAAGGTATTATGACTATTTCCGAATATACAGACAGATATATCAGCAATTATAAAAATTTCAAGGATTACTGGAATTATGAAGACGGATGCATTCTTACAGGATGTATAAAACTTTATTACGCTACAGGTGAAAGGAAATACAGAGACTTTGTTTTCAGCTATCTTTCATCAGTGATCTCGGAAGAGGGCATAATCCTCAATTTCGATCACTGCAAACACAGCACTGACAGTTTCAACTCCGGCCGTTCGCTGCTTTTTGCATACAAAATGACCGGGGCAGAAAAATACAAAAACGCAATAATGTTTCTGCTTGATAAAATAAAAGTTTATCCGCGGACAAGCGAAGGCAGTTTCATTCATAAATCAATATACCCTGATCAGGTATGGCTTGACGGCCTTTACATGGTGCAGCCGTTCTACGCTTCATGCATTCGGCTTTTCGGCGACGGTGACTACAGTGACATAATGCAGCAGTTCCGCAACGCAAGGAGCACCATGTTCAACAACTCGAAAAAGCTCTACTGCCACGGCTACGACTCGGCGCGTGTACAGCCGTGGGCTGACAGCGAGAGCGGAAGATCGCGCGGATTCTGGCTCAGAGCTATAGGATGGTATCTGATGGCCCTGGTTGACACAGCAGATGCAGTCGGTGACAGTGACAGCGAATGCGTAAAACTCTTAACAGATCTTTTCTGCGAAGCAGCTGAGGGTGTAACGAAATATTCCGACAGCGGATCAGGGCTTTTCTATCAGGTCGTGGATCTGCCCGAAGACGAAAGAAACTACACCGAAACCTCCGGCTCACTCATGATCGCATATGCACTCATGAAAAGTGTTCATCTTGGCTTCCCTGTTGACCGCTCCTACGCAGATCTGAGCCGCAGGATATTTGAAAGCGTTGTAAAGGAAAAATTCAAAACCGGAGACGACGGTCTTACCCTTACGGACATATGCTGCTCGGCCGGTCTTGGTCCCGGCAGACAGCGCAACGGCAGTCCGGAATACTATTTTTCAGAGCTCATCGTCGCTGATGACCCGAAGGGAGTCGGTGCCTTCATGATGGCTTATTCTGAAATAGTAAACGATAACATGACCGGCAGGAGGGATAACGATGAAGCGTGATCCCGGAAAAGACGGCCTTATCAGAAAACAGGAACGTGAGGGATTCAATTTCGTTCTGCTCTGGCTTGCCGGATTTATCATACTGCGTGTTTTCCCCGCTGTTTTTTCACTTGTCTGCAGCTTTTCCGACAGCAGCTTTTTCGGAAGGGCACAGGAATGGGGACTTATGAATTACAGAAAGATATTCAGCGATATCAACACACTGTCATCTTTTGCGGTAACTCTGAAATATACGCTGATAACTGTTCCGCTGAGACTGATCACTGCATTTGCGGTCGCAGCTCTTCTCAGTCACAGCATAAAAGGAATGGCTTTTTTCAGAACAGTTTTCTACATTCCGTCAGTTCTCGGAAGTTCTGTTGCTGTCGCACTCCTGTGGAAAGCCATTTTCAGGGATGACGGGACTGCAAACGCTCTTCTTTCCGCACTCGGTCTGCCGGCCGTAAACTGGCTTTCGGCGAAAGGAAGCGCAATGTTCGTAATTTCACTTCTGAGAATATGGCAGTTCGGATCTTCGATGGTCGTTTTCCTTGCCGCTCTTCGCTCCGTTCCCGGTGAACTTTACGAAGCCGCTGAACTTGACGGAGCAGGCAGGATCAGAAAATTCGTTTCGGTCACACTTCCCTTTGTCTCTCCGGTGATATTTTTTAATCTGATCACACAGTTCGGACTTGCAATGCAGGAATTCAACGCTCCGTTTGTAATAACACAGGGCGGGCCGCGCGGCTCTACAACTCTTGTATCACTGCTGATCTACAATACGGCCTTCCCTATGCACGATCTCGGTCTTTCATGTGCGCTTACATGGGTGTTCTTCATCATTCTGACTGTCATGATAACCGCCGTCTTTGCAACGCAGAAGCTGTGGGTATTCTACGGTGACGAGGAGGAGCTATGAAAAAAAAGACAAACATACATACTTTTCTCCTGTATGCGATCCTTATCCTGACGGGAACGGTGATGATATATCCCCTTCTGTGGATGGTATCAGCCACTTTCAAAACAAACAGCGAAATATCTTCCGGTATCTCACTGCTCATAAAGGAGCCGGTTCCGGACGGATATCTCGCACTTACAGAAAACTACGGAGGAAATATAAACTGTATAAAGGCATTGCTTAACACTTTTACTTTTCTTATACCCAAAGTACTGTTCACAGTCATTTCAAGCATGCTTACCGCATACGGATTCGGAAGGTTCAGTTTTCCGATGAAAAAATTCCTGTTTGCGCTGCTTATAGGTACAATGTTCCTTCCTGATGCCGTTATGGCCATACCTCAGTTCATACTGTTCAGCAGGCTCGGACTCGTTGATTCGCCGCTCTATTCCGCACTCGTCATACCTTCGGTATTTGCTTTCGACTCGTACTTTGTATTTCTGCTGGTGCAGTTTCTGAAAGGCGTCCCGAAAGAACTCGATGATGCCGCAAGGATCGACGGATGCTCATCATTTCAGATACTCGTTTACATTATAGCACCTGTACTTAAACCGGCGCTTGTGAGCTGTGCCGTCTTCCAGTTTATATGGACTTCAAATGACTTTATGGGACCTCTGCTCTACGTGAACACACCTTCAAAATATCCACTGTCAGTATTTATTCGTCTGGCAATGGATGCGGAAAGCGGATTTCAGTACAACCGGGTACTTGCTTCAGCACTGTTCGCTGTAATTCCTTCGCTTACAGTCTTTTTCTGTTCGCAGCGTTCACTGACTGAAAGCATAACTTCCGGCGCGGTCAAAGGATGATATTTCATATCTGATCAATTGTTCTGATCAGATAACAGTATAAAAAGGAGATCACATGGTAATTACCGATATCAACTTCAACTGCCATCAGGATGAGTTTTACAGGCGTTCATTCCGGACACCTGAAAACACCATCGCACTTTATATTCTAAAGTCTCCTGCGGTATTCCGGTTCGGAGAACAGTTTACACGCAAATTCAGAATGTCGTTCATCATCATCAATGAAAAAACAGATTACAGCATCTACGCTACCGGAGAAGTGCTCATCTACGACAGAATAATCATAAAGTGCGACAGCCGTTCTGATACTGTCATACCTTACCACATAAATACGAATACTCTGTACGGGCTTTCGGCGTGTATAAAGACCGACCCGCTGCTGAACATCATCCTGAACGAGTACTACAATCTCGGGAACCACAAGCAGGAGCTTCTTGAACATTATACCTCCTCCCTGTTCACAGTTCTCGGAAATGAGATAAAAACGGATGAACTTTCGATCAAGCCTCCATACTACGACAAGCTGATCGAAATAAGGAAAAACATTCACAGCCGTCCGGGCGAAAAATGGACTGTTGATTCAATCTGCAGCCAGGTAAATCTCAGCCGCTCGTATTTCCAGCTTCTCTATCGCCAGACATTCGGAATAACATGCATAAACGATGTAATAGAAAGCAAGATAAGGCTTGCCTGCGACATGCTCACCACTTCAAACAGCACGGTTTCAGCTGTCGCCGCTGAATGCGGATACGAAAGCGACGTGCATTTCATGAGACAGTTCAAAAAGATGACAGGATGTACTCCTTCGGAATACCGGAAAAAACATTCCAAATAAAAAACAGCCTGTCCTGCATTTTACCGTAAGCAGGACAGGCTGTTTTGCTGTATTAAGATTTTCCGGTTTATTTCTCGATTTTCAGATCTGAAGCTTTGATCCAGCCGTAATAGTCGCCGTCATCGGCATCGTAGCATTCGTACACCCAGTCGCCCAGAATGCATCCGCGCTTTATGACAACATTCCAGTCACCCTCGATCGGCCACTGAACATCTTCCAGTTTTTCCTTTACGAGAACTGATTCAGTGGTATAGCCTTTCACATCTTTCTTAGTTCCGCCAAGAGCGATACCCTTAAGCGGCTTTTCGTATTCTTCATAGAGGAAGTGAATGGATTTATGGATGTAGTCATCTTCCGATATCCAGCCGTAGTAGTCACCGTCATCAACGTCATAGCATTCATACCATTTCTTACCGTGTGATGTGCAGGTGCGTGTTACTCTGACAAACCAGTCTCCTTCTATCTTCCACTGAGTTTCCTTTTCTCCGTTTTCCAGAACATAGGCAGAAGTGTAACCATAAACGTCATCCCTGCCCCTTGCAAGTATCATTCCATTTTCAGTTCCGTCGGTTTTTTCCGGAGTGACCTTTCCAGGGGTCTGTTCGCCGGTTTTGTCTGAATTGTTTTCTGCTTCAGCCTCCATTATCCAGGTATACTTATGATTTATCTCATCAGGATCTATTTTTTCTTCGACAATTTCTGAATAACCGTACTTATATAGTGTTACAGTATTGTTTTTGAAATCTATGCTGGAAATGTTATATTCATATCCGTCATACTTTTTAAATTTTTCGCCTAAAATATCAGATATCATTACCGGATCGCCTGTATACGGGTCAAACCTGTACGGACTCGGAGTTCCATCATAATGTCTAAAATGAATGGTTATCAGATCATAGGTTTTATAGCGCTCCCGATTACTCTTATCCAGCATTGGATAATAAAGATTTATCAGTACATCACTCATTTTCATTGACGGATTCCTTTCAAGATACGAAAGAACCTGTTCATCGTTAGCCCTGAGTGCTTTTGCCTGTTCATAAACTTTTTCATATATCCTGTTCTTTTCGGCAACTTCCTCATCCGTATGGTATCTTGAACTGAGCACTGTATGTGCTTCACCGTCATCGCCCCTCACAAGTTTGGAGTTCCATTCATTGTAAAAGACATCGGAAGTATTATCTATATCAACTACTTCACTGTTATCAAAGTACTCACCAGTAACCATATCGTCGGTAAAAACATCTGATTCATCAAAAAAGATCTCTGTATCTCTGTCAAAATAAGGAGCTTCTTTACTGATAACAACAGTATACAGCCTAAACTGATCACATTCTCCAAGCAGACCAATGAAATCATTTTTCAAATATTTGGCAGTATCTGCGTACCTGGAAATTCTTTTACCTGCAATGTCATTAAGCCTGCCGGTAAAATCATTGTCCTTATAGAACAGATCAGAAAACTTTTCTATTCTCCGTTTGTTTTTCAGGTCATAATTTAAAGTGATAATACTGTCAGGGAAGAGCGTGGTGTCGTTTTTCTTAAAATCATATTCATAAAAGGTTATATTCATAAACCCGTTAATTACTTCGACATGCATTCTCCATTTATCGTTAAGCTTATCTTTGCCCTGGAATACGATATCGTCTAAATCTTTATTGATCTGTTTCTCAAAGTCTTTATCTTTGAGGAAATCTATCAGGCAGTCTTCCTTATACAGTTCTTTGTCGTCTCTGTTTCCTTTCTGTTCCGGATGTACACTTTTGGAAGAATGCGAATATTTTTCAGCTGGTTTATAATCCGCCGGCTTCTCTTTGCCGGTTCCCTTTGCGGAATAAAGCTTCATATTTTCCGGATATTCCATATCCTTCAGAGGAATATAGCCGCTGTCCATTACACATTTCTGACCTTCCTCCGACACAGCCCAGTCTGCAAAATCCTTTGTATTCTGTGAAGCCTTGTCTGTATACACGATCGATGTGCTGCTTAAAAGCGGATAGGTTCCGTCCGCCATCGTTTCCTTCGAAGGCTTTATACCATCAACAGCGATAAATTTTGTGTCAGATGAGTTTTCATACATCTGGGCAGCATATGAGTACACTGAATAACCAATGGCATTTACTGCATTATCATAAAATGCGATGGAATCCATAAGAGTAGACATTTCTCCCCGGACAAAATCTTTCGGAGGATCCATAAGGTCATATCCCTCCATGAATTCGGTCATGTAATTCTGGCTGCCTGAATCCTTGTTTCTCTGGTACGGAATGATCTTTTCATCGTTTCCGCCGACTTCCTTCCAGTTTGTTATCTTTCCGGAATAGATGTCTCTTATCTGAGCACTTGTAAGTGAATCCACAGGATTGTTTTTGTTTACGACGAATACGAAGCCTTCCTTTGCAACAGGTACAAAATTAAGCTTCACCCCTGCAGTCTCAGCCGCCTTGTACTGTTCCTCGGAAATCGGCACAGTAAAAATAAGATCATTTTCCCCTGAAAGAAGCATACTGAATGACTCATGTGTCTTGTGGTGTTCAACAAGAAGCTTTGCATCCCGGTAGTTTAACCCGAGCATCTTTGACTTGAATCCGGCCTCCAGCGGAATTGCTGATGTTGAACCATCCATCTTCGGCATGGTATTGTACATCCAGATCTTTGATTTCTTAAGGATATCCTTCTTTACCTCTGTGATATCATTTCCGTTCACTGAACCGTCACGGTCAATGTCATCCCTCGACACAAAATAGTTTCCTTCAAGTATACCGCTCTTGTATCTCATCACGTCAAACACGTTGATGATTCCGTCACCGTTGATATCTCCGCGCTTTGTCTCTTCAGAAAGCGACTTCACAAGCTCGTCCTTGTGTGCTGCATTCTGCTTTTCCTCCCAGGTCATATCCTCAGCGTAAACCATGCCTGAACCTGCAAACGCAAAAGATGCTGCGGCTGCGATAAGAACGATTTTTTTCCTTAAATTTTCTGATGATCTCATACTTTCTTAACCCCTTTAACCTTTAAATTAATCAATAAACGATAAAATATATTATACCACACCTGATAGAAAAAGTCGATATATTTTTTTCTGTTCTGACCGCAATTTCATAATGAAATTCTCATTTAGTCAATTATTTTACTTCCTTTGCAATTCAGGCGCAGATGTGATAAAATTATATTGATTGTTAAGGGAACAACATGAATTCATTACTAGACTCAGATCAATAATTTAAGGAGTGTCACTTCAGCACAAAATGGAAACCAAAGAAGACAAACGAATTTACACGCTTAGCAAAGAAGCACCTGCAAAGGCTGTGGTCAAAATGAGCGTTCCGCTGATATTCGGTATGTTCATCATGGTGCTTTACAATCTGGTGGATACATATTTCATCGGACTTACCGGAGATGACTACCAGATGGCGGCGGTGAATCTGTCCTATCCGGTCATGATGGTAACTGTCGCGATATCAAATATGATCGGTACGGGCGCATCTTCATTTATCGCACGATGTCTCGGTTCAGGCGATAAGGAAAAAGCCGCTCATACTCTTACTTCAGCATTTACCCTTACTTTCATAAACAGTCTGGCCGTAACTGCGTTTGGACTGATTTTTCTTCCGTCGCTCATTACCCTGCTCGGTGCAAAGGAAAACACATTTCTCTATACAAAGCAGTACGTACAGGTGATACTTTCAGGAAGTTTCTTTACAATGGGAAGCTACACGACAGGAGCCCTGCTTCGAAGTGAAGGTTCGGTCAGGTATTCAATGACGGGAATGATAGCTGGAACCATTATGAACATCATACTCGATCCGTTGCTTATTTTTGCTCTTGATATGCAGATCAGAGGCGCTGCGCTCGCAACTGTTATAAGCAATGCCGCCGGATTCGGCTTTTCAGTTCTCTACTACATAAAAGGCCGAACCCTGCTGAAACCTTCTATTTCTCAGATCAGACCGACAAAGGAAATACTCCGCGAGATATTCTGGGTCGGCGTTCCGGCATCACTGGAAACACTTCTGACATCTGCGGCATATACGGTACACAATAACCTCGCTGTAAGCTACAGTGAGCTGACCGTAACGGCAACCGGAATCGCCCAGAAAGTACTTTCTCTCGGAAATTACGTTTACCAGGGATTTGCCTCCGGCACGCAGCCAATCATGGGTTACAACTACGGTGCCGGCAATCCTGACAGAATGAAGAAGGTGCTGAAAGCCGGTGTCATGACCGTGACCGGAACTGAACTCTTCCTCATGCTGCTCTACTGCGTTTCTGCACCATTCCTCATCGGAATATTCACCGATTCGGAAGAAGTAATAAACACCGGTGCTCACGTACTCCGATGCATGATGTTCATACTGCCGTTCGTCGGTACAGTTTCCATGTGCCGCATGTCATTTCAGGCAATGGGAAAACCGCAGTACGCTTTCGGGATCACACTCATCCGCCAGCTCATACTCTACATTCCTCTCCTGCTGCTTTTAAACAGCATATTCGGATTCAACGGAATGCTGTGGGCACAGCCCGTGACTGAAGCAATAATGATGGGCGTGTCACTGATACTGCTGACAACCGTCATAGGGAAAATGAAAAACTGATTTTAAGAATACAGAAAGTATAACGATAAATCTTGATACGAATACAGTTACATACAGGTCCTGATACACACTACTTATGTGCTCCGTTTGCAATTGAGTCACAGATGTGATAAAATTATATTGAATGTTAAGTTATTCTGAACGGAGGAAGATCTATGCTGAAAATATATTTCGGAAAGCATCAGGATGAGATATACAACACAGCTATGTATTACGCAAATCAGTACGACAAGGAATGGATCATGGACGATTTTGCGCGTAAGATCATCCGTGATATCGATGACTCGGAAGTTATCGCTCCTGATGTAATAAAAAATAATATTTTCGGTACTTTCGGATCAACTGAGCTTTCGGCCGGTGTAAAAACTCTTCTTCTAATGAAAAATCTTCCGAAAATGATATTCAATATATCAAACTGCGGTGACAACTGCGCAAAGTACATTTTAGAACTTGCTGAGAACCGTGATATAAAAGTAACACTCCATCATTTCATGAATTTCGGCAATGATTTCGCTGTAAAAGTCATAAATGAAGGCAAACGGAAAGTTATTACAGACCCTGTTGAACTGCTCATGCTTTCCCATCACTATCTGAGAGGTAATGATAATGAAGGGTAAAGTATCTCTGACTGTAAAAAACAGACACATCACTTTTAAGCTTGATCTTGAAAGGAATATCACCATTATAACCGGTGACAGCGGTACCGGAAAAACAAAGCTTATAAATATGGTAAGAATGTTCTCCTGGGAAGGCAAAGCAAGCGGTGTTACACTTAAATGTGACTATCCGTGCATTGTACTGGAAGGCAACAGATGGGAGACTATTCTTGAAAGCACTCACAAAAGCATCGTTTTCGTAGAAGAAAGTACAAGTTTTCTGACATCACATGAATTTGCCAAAGCGATTCAGAATACAGACAACTATTATGTTTTCGTCACCAGAGAAAGCCTGTCTCAGATACCGTACAGCGTTGATTCTATAAAACAGATCGTAAAGAATGGAACCCATCCGAAATTTGTGAGTCTGAAAGACAAAAGAAAATATCTTCCGGGTATCTGACAGAGGCTAATATCGACAGTATTATTAATGCGATGAATAACAAATAAAGCACGCCGCCGGCGTGCTTTATTCAATGGTACGCTTTCAGCGTACTACTTTAAAAAGGGCACGCTTGTGCCCTTTTGCCTGAACCATTATTTTATGTTTAGAGAGAGTTTACTCGTCTGTTGCGGATGTTTCGGTTGATTCTTCGTCAGCTTTTGGTGATTCCGATTCAGATTTCTCTGCAGAAGTTTCTGATGATTCATTATCATCAACTAAGTTTTCTACATTTCCATTGTAATAATCATAATCCATATAATAAACTATATCTGTTATTGTTTGTTTTTCTAAGTCGATTAGAATTTTATATGAATATTTTTGGCCAGTAGCATCATATTTTCCATCATCGAGATAACTATACTCGTCGTAATAGTAATACTCATTGAGATCATCTATTGTTGGTTCTCCCCATGCTGATTTTAATTCATCTATAGATGAACCTATTCTAATACCTTTAGCGTATATCACTCTATTTGTGAGGTTACTACTGCTAGTATCACATAAAAAGCAATCTTTAGCCTGCTTTTTTTCTTCAAAGTAGTTCCAAAAAGATCCTTCATACAACATACTATCCACGGAAAAAGCAACTGTTATCCCACGATGGCTCCCGAGAGCATTGTTAGCCGCATCTACTACGTCATTGATTGGATTAACACCATTAGTAATTGTTGCTCCATCATCTAACAATGTCTGAAGTGTTACAGGAAGAGTATATACTTTGTTGCCCAACTGAATCTTGCACGAATCAATATCAGCATCGAGAATCTCCTGAGTTGGCTCTATATCAAGAGCTTCCGGAGCAATTACATCATGAGGCGTAACTACTGCGCCAGTTACTTCTGAATCGATTATTCCCATAGCCTCATTATATGAAGACTGTTCTGTTCCGTTAGACACTTCTTCACCTGTTTTTCCGCAACTCGTCATAGTTGCTGTCATACTTGCTGCCATTATTAAAGCTAAAATAATGTTCTTCTTCAATTTATTTTCCTCCATAAATTATTTTTTCATTATCAGAATGCAACAATGTATATATTGTACTATTTTTTTTTTTGATGTCAAGCATTTTAACCTTCTTGAAAATAAATGCTTTTACATGTATAGATTTCTTAACTGAAAAATAGTATAATTAAAATGAACGAAAAACATACTAGGAGATGAAATACATGAACAGAGAAACAACTGAATTCGTTATCTATATCATTAATCAAATAGCAAATATCAAAAATATGTCTCCATCAAAAGTATACTCGATACTGAATAAAACTGGCTGTATCAAAGAATATCTTGTTCCGTTATATGACGTACTTCATACTCTCAGTTCAAATCAGGTGGCAGAAGATGTTATTGAATTTGTCACTACAAGAGGTGAAGTTATATGATCGTTTATCATGGTTCTGATATCATTATCGATAAACCGGATATACTACATTCTGGAAAACGACTTGATTTTGGTTGTGGATTCTACGTAACAAGTGTTAAAATCCAGGCCGAACGATGGGCAAGACGAAAAGCTATTCTTAGAAAAAACACTCATGGTATCGTCAATATTTTTGATATAACCGAAAAGTCTGGTTTTAAGATCAAAGATTTTGGAGATGATCTCGATAGCTGGATCGATTTTGTATGTGAATGCCGCAACGGATCTGAATGCTATAAAGAATTTGATGTAATCAAAGGAAAAGTTGCAGATGACAAAGTTTTCAGAGTCGTAGATATGTACCAGCAAGGCATATGGGACAAAGAGAGAGCTATCAAGGAAATCCGCATCTACGAATCATATGATCAGATCTCATTTGTTACGCAAGAAGCAATTGATGCAATGCTGACTTATACTGGTTATACAGAGGTGAGTTTATGACAGACAGAGAATTCGAAAACTTTTACAGAGAGCGTCTTGAAGAAAGAATAATCTTCTGTCTCGCTGAACGTAAAAATATTTCTTCTGAAAAAGCTATGGATATTTATTATACCAGCAAATTATCTGACAGGATCTATACCGGTGAATATGGTATACAGTATCTTGATTATTCTGTTCTTACGGATATTCTTGTACAGGAAATCGGAGGATAATTCTTTCATATTCTTAAACACTAAAAGCACGCCTCCGGCGTGCTTTTTTCAATGGTACGCTTTCAGCGTCCGCATCTTCTTCAAATGTACAAACTGATACGTCAATAATTATTGTACGCCAAAAATATTTTATTGTTTTTCGATATATTTTTATTGACATTCACATTCATTTGTGATATCATAATATCAGGGAATTCCAAATACAATATTTGAGGAGGAAGTACTATGGAGCACACTGTCGCTGTAAACAAAAAAGTAATAACAATAAGGATCTGCATATACGCTGTTTGCATCGTCTCATGGTTTATCGTCGTTTTGCTTACAGGTTTGCACACTGGATTCCACTTCTTTTTAATCACTGCCTTTTTTGCATTCAGAATTTACAGAAATATCAGAAGAATACGGAAATACAATGGCTGCATCACATCTGAAGAATCTGCTGTTAAAATACGTCCTGTATCAGACGAAGTGATCTTTACCGTTCTGACGCCATTAGCTGCCGGATTTATCTTCTTTTTCTCAATAATTTTTACTCTTCAGATTCCTACGATAAACAGTTTTTCCCCTTCACAGTATAAGTTTTCAAAACTCTATATAGAAAAAGCCGGCGGAACTAAAACTGATCTGCTCCCTGATAAACTCCCGGAAACATTAACTTACTATAATCTTTGGTACTTTCCGGGATTCCTGCAGGCATCTCCAATGCTGACTCTGGATTTAACCACAGACGATAAAGGCATTGCAGAAATACAAAGTGAAGCCGAAAAACTCGCTGTTGCTTCATTTGATCTTGAAAAATACAATGCCGATAATGAGAACAAAGAAGTAAAGGCTTTTAAAGAATGGTATTTCAAACCTGATGACCACGGATACACCAATGATACCATAAGACCAAGAACCGGTGCAGCCGGCAAAGAAAACGGCCGCGGAACAATTTACATCATTTCATCAAACGGAGACTGGAATCATCAGCATACTGAAAGTATAACGATAAACTTTGATACGAATACAGTTACATATGGGGCCTGAAATAAAAAGCACGCCGTCGGCGTGCTTTTTTTTCCATAGCGCACCGAGGGCGTAAATGCGTGATTCTCGCTATAATAGATTGCCAAAGTTCCGCTTTTATGCTAGGAAAAAACCAGCTGTACTTACAGAACTGGTTTCTGCCGTTTGTTTTTATAATCTCATGCAAATTCCTGGCATATTTTATATTTGTGATATATTTACATTTTCGTAAAACAATATTTACCTTTTCCAAATCCGGATACAGCTTTTATCAGTTTAAGATCATTATTCAATTTTTTGATATAAGATGTAGCTGTCGTCTGTGAACAATCCAGCAACTGCATTATATCTGAATTTCCGAATACCGTATCCTGTAAATTTTCATATATTTCAATGAGATTTTTTACTGTTTTCTCTGAAAAACCAGACTTTAAAATCTTTTCTCTGATAAGATTTGTATCAGATACAGGCTCAGGGTCAACCACAGACAAACCTCCTGATTTTAGCATGAGAAACTCTTCATTAACAGGGATAACAACTGATGTTACATTATCTGATTCTGAAAAGGTTTTATAATACAGCTGAGGAGAGCCGTTATCATCAAGAGACTGCTTGGCTTCACCTATTCCGGTGCCAAAAGACTCTATTATTCCAAGACTTTTTATATACCAAACCCAAGTTTTTGTCAAGCAAACCCAAGTTTTGCAGTCTATCCATAAACGACGATATTCCGTACATCAGAGCACTCCAAGCAAAATCAAACCCAAGTTCACAAGTATCAAACCCAAGTTTTTGTCAAGCAAACCCAAGTTTTATTCTCACCGCCAGACCATTAATTATACATTCTGAAACTTGACAAACTGCGGTAATAGAAGTAAAATCATATAGATAATACAGAAAACAACATGAATTCATTACTAGACTCAGATCAATAATTTAAGGAGTGTCACTTCAGCACAAAATGGAAATCAAAGAAGACAAACGAATTTACACGCTTAGCAAAGAAGCACCTGCAAAGGCTGTGGTCAAAATGGGCGTGTCACTGATACTGCTGACAACCGTCATAGGAAAAATGAAAAACTGATTTTAAGAATACAGAAAGTATAACGATAAATCTTGATACGAATACAGTTACATACAGGTCCTGATACTTATGTGCTCTGTTTGCAATTGAGTCACAGATGTGATAAAATTATATTGAATGTTAAGTTATTCTGAAAAAAATCAAAATGAGGAGTGGAATAAAATGTATGAGAAAATTGATCTGAATAATTTCTGGAACAGCGACAGTGAATATGATGATCTTAAATCTGAGCCGTTTTCGGAAGAAACGCTTCGTGATATTGAAAAGGATCTTGGATATAAATTCCCGCAGTCTTACATCGCACTGATGCGTATACAAAACGGAGGATGTCCTGAAAATACAAGTGTCGGTAATACCGGCTGGGTAATCGGCAGCATTTACGGTATCAGCAAAGATACAGACTTCAGATTCTGGACAGATGAGGATTTAGCACCTTTAATCCCTGTATGTACCTCGGCCTATGACAGCGACATGATATTTTTAGATTACCGCAAATGCGGAAGTGACGGAGAACCCGGAGTAGTGGGAATCAGTCAGGACATGAACACGAATACGATCAGTTTTATCGCAAAGGACTTTGAATCGTTTATTAATATGCTTGTTCCTTTGGAAAATGATGAAGAAGACGAACCTGACTTCGATCCTTATGAAGGTATACATTTCACTCCCGTAGAAGGTAAGCAGAGAAAAAAACTGGATCGTGTTATCTGGGGTGACTTACCATGGGGCATCGGTTTCACCGCATTCTGGCTGCTGGTGATCATTGCACTTTTCTTCTTTCATAACGCTTTTTTTGTAACGCTCCGATTCCTGTCGTTTTTTCCGGCAGCATATGGCTTCATTGGCACTGTAGCTTGTCTTACAGACTGTATTTCGAAGAGTAAGAAAACATACGAAAGTTATGTTGATACTGTAGATGCAGTCTGGGAAGCTAATGAACCGCTCCATAAAACGAAAGATGACGGGAAAAAGAAAAAGTATTTTCTCAAACTAAAAAAAAGCAAGGTCGACATGTACCGTAACACTGAAGGTTTTAAAGAAGGAGACCTTGTGAGAGTTTACAGACCGCAAAAAGGAGAAGTAATACTTGTGAAAGAGGATGCTAAGAAACAGATGGTACGCTGAAAGCG
Organism: Ruminococcus sp. HUN007; assembly: GCF_000712055.1. Lineage (NCBI taxonomy): Bacteria > Bacillati > Bacillota > Clostridia > Eubacteriales > Oscillospiraceae > Ruminococcus > Ruminococcus sp. HUN007. The sequence goes on from NZ_JOOA01000001.1 coordinate 833,908, forward strand.
TACTATTCTTTATACAGACGGAACTCAGCTTCTCCGCACTTGCGCAAATGATCTGATTATGTTAAAATAAATAAAGGATTTTAACTTACAAATATATATGATATAAGGAGCACAAAAATGGAACGAAAACTATTATTAATCGCACTTATATCCTCACTTTTCTTAACAGGATGCGATACGATAACGGAGAATACTGATGCCGGAAACGGAGAAGTTTCTGAAATTGTTACCGAGGCGGTAACGGAAGAAGCGGAAAGCACTGAAACCGAGGATGCAGATGAAAACGGCGAAACTGATAACTCCGATAATTCCGCATATGATGAGGATCAGGCGGGCGAAGAATTCAGATATTTCAAAGTACCAGAAAATGAAGAATGGGATGTTGACTATTCTGATCCGGAAGATAATTATCTTTCACTGGTTCTGAAAACCAATAATAATATAAGGCTTTATTTCGAAGCTGATGACAGTGGTGAATACAGTAAAGCTGTTTACCTGGCTGGTGATAACAGAGCATACTGTGCTGAGCAAAGTTACGAATTCTTAAAAAATGAGAAAACTGATTTTTACGGAACCGAAGCTATTCATCAGTCAGCCGCTTCTAGTGAAGGCGACTATTATGATTACTATTTTTTCGATAACGGGAATGGCGTAATTTACAAGGTCACTGTCTCGTACAGAAACGGTTCCTGTAATGAAAACTGCAAAAGTACTGATAACATATTAAAAACCGCTGAGTTTTTCTGTAACAGTCCTTCTGAATCCGCATCTGAAAAAGACGAAATAACAATGGAGGATATAACCAAGGCAAACCGTCTGAATAATATTCTTTCAAAATATGACAGCGTAAAAACCGAAACGTCAGTCGGCTTCGAAAGCTATACGATCTATGCTGACAGGGAGTGCAACGGAATATATGACTTGAAAGATGCTGAAATGCAGAAAGGCGACATGATGTGTTCAATGGAATCCGGCAAATTCCTGGCCATGTATACTTTCGAGCCGGAAATAGATTTATATGAACACAGGTTTTTCCTTGATGGTATGTTCGATTATTTTAAGATAACAAACGTAAGTAACGACGGCAAAAAAATCAAAGTAACAGCAGAAATGAACGAATATACAAGTAAAGCCTTTTTTAAATACATAAACATGAAAGACGATAATGATGGTAAAGCCGTAGCCACAATCACTTTAAAATCAGATGATCTTGCCATTGAAAAGCTTTCAGTAAAATCAGAGTCCGGTCTCAGCGATAAAAAACTGTTTTCCTATAAATGCAGCTACAATGTTCAGAAAAATCTGAAAATGAAGCTGATATACGATCATATGGATACTGATGAGATACGCGTGCTAACGGGTATTGTAAATCCTGGCAAAGAAGATGAATACACTGTTTCCTGGAAGGGCGTGAAGGGCGATACGATCCAGTTTGTAGATTTCCACGACAGCATACTCACTCCTGCATTTGAAGATCGTGAATGTAAAAAGCAGTACAACACCGGTACCGATAAAGATAAAAATTCTGATATAACATTTTATGCTGTAAATATGTTATCATTCTTTGGATATTGATTTGCATTCCGGATTCTTTATTAAATTCAGTGGATTTTGTGAATTTTCATTTTATCCGAACAAAAAAGCACGCCGCCGGCGTGCTTTTTTCAATGGTACGCTTTCAGCGTACTACTTTAAAAAGGGCACGCTTGTGCCCTTTTGTACGAACCATTATTTTATGTTTAGAGAGAGTTTACTCGTCTGTTGCAGATGTTTCAGTTGATTCTTCGTCAACTTTTGGTGTTTCTGATCCAGATACATCTGAAGTTATTTATTCCGATTCGGTGACATCAACAAAGTTTGCTACGTCTCCCATGGCGTAATCTAAATTTAAATGAAATGAAATACCTGTTATAGTCTGCTGTTCTAAATCTATTTCAACATCATACCTATATTTCTGATGTGTTGTACTCTCTCCTACACGCTTATAATACTCAATGTATCTTAATTCATCTAAATTGTCTTCAGTTGGTTCTCCCCAAGCATTTTTTAAATCAGCTACAGTTACCCCAACTCTAATACCTTTAGGGAATATAAAATTCTCGCTCTTATTAATGTAAGTGAGATAAGCATAGCAATCCTTTATTTGTTTTCTATCTTCGGAATAATTTTCAAAATACAAATCATATTCTTTATCATCCATTGAAAATATAACACCACCGCCACTATGCGCTCCTATAACATCACTAATAGGATTTGTGTTGTCAAGAATTACTGCTCCATCATCTAATAACGTCTGAAGAGTTACAGGTAGAGTATATACTTTGTTACCTATCTGAATCTTCCAAGAATCAATATCAGCAGCAAGAATCTCCTGTGTTGGTTCTATAACTGCCTCTTCTTCAACTTCAGCTTCTGTGATAGCTTCAGTTTCTGTTATAGTTTTCTCTATTCCCATAGCATCATTATATGAAGACTGTTCTGTTCCGTTGGATACTTCTTGAGCCGGTTTGCTGGATACTTCTTCACCGCTTTTTCCACAACTCGTAATAGTTGCTGTCATACTTGCTGCCATTATTAAAGCTAAAATAGCGTTCTTCTTCATTTTCGTTTACCTCCATAAATTATTTTTTCATTATCAGAACACAGCAATGTATATATTGTACTATTTTTTTTTTTGATGTCAAGCATTTTAACTATCATGAAAATAAATGATTTTTATTCTGTTCTTAAGGATATTCTTGAACAGGAAATTAATGAATGATACATATCAGTTTCAAAGCAAAATCACGCCGCCGGCGTGATTTTTTTAGGTAGCGCACCGAAGGTGCACCGAGGGCGTAAATGCGTGATTCTCGCTATAATAGATTGCCAAAGTTCCGCTTTTATGTTATGATTATATCAACAGAAAAGCACTAAAACAGGATGGTGATCGTATGGATAAAGTAAAAACCGGTGCTCTGATCAGAGAAGCACGTACAAAGAAAAACTTAACTCAGTGTGAGCTTGGTGACCTCATAGGTGTTACCAACAAGGCAGTTTCCAGATGGGAAAACGGAGAAAGTTTTCCGGACGTCGGTGTTATTGAAAAGCTGTCGGAAGTGCTTGATATACACATACAGGATATCGTAACCGGCGGTGAAAAAATCAATGATTACAAGGAAGAAAAAATGGAAAATGTTTTCATAGATATTATCCATTCCATGAAACAGGATCGTCGTAAAATGTTCTTCAGTATTACATCGATAACAGTGCTGACATTCTTACTTATGGCAGGAACACGAAAGGATTATAATTATTCGAATATTCATGACAGACTCGGTGCAAACTCATGGATCGAATTTCCTGTACGGCTGATGATATTTTTCCTGATTATGATGATATGCGGCAAATTCATACTGAGATCTTTACCGGATACCAGACATAAGATATTTGAGAAAAGAAATAATCTCCAGCTCCCAGCATTGGCTGCAGGTCTAATCATAATTCCTGCGATCATTTTACTGTCAATTCATTTCTCATCTGCAATTCCCGAAAAACCTGCTTTTTATTTCAGAATCGCAGCTATATTGCCATTTTTCATTTCTTACACAAGTTTTATAAATGAACTGTCAACAGATGATTTCAGTCTGTACAAACTTGTTTTGGCATCTTCGACAATGTTTCTTGTTGTCGGATACAAAAGCGATTGTTCCTATATAATATCAAAGGAAATCTTTTTCCGGAATATTATTCTGATCCCGATTTTGATCTTGGCGGAAACAGTATTAATGATACTGTTCATCCGCAGAAGAATATACCGTTAGATCTGATACAAAAAGCACGCCGGCGGCGTGCTTTTTTTCTATAGCGCACCTTTAGGTGCACCGTTTCTGATTAGAATTTCACTTCTGCTTTGAATTCATTGTCCGTACATGAAATATTCAGTCTGAAGCCGTTAAGTGCTGCTGCACGTTCGGCGATGGAAAGGCCGAGGCCGCTGCCGCCAAGATTGCTTCTGGACTCCTCACCGCGGACAAAAGGATCTTTGAGCTTTCTGGTATCTATCTTTCCGTTTACGGTATTGGAAATGACCAGTTTTTTTTCTGTCAGCTGTTACTTTGATACTACCGTTATCCGGTGTGTATTTCACTGCGTTGGAAATGAGGTTTTCCACTATCTTTTCGAAAGATGTTGATTCGGCCTTGACTGTCGCGCTGCCTTCAAGTGAAAAGCTTATATTATTCTGTTCAAGCAGCGGCTCATATTTCTTCACTACTTCACTTACTACCTTGCCCACATCGGTCGTTTCATACTTAAATCCAGCGTTTCCGTCCATGCTGTTGAGCATAAGCGTCCTGCTCATGGTAGAGTCTGCAAATTCCACGTTTTCGATTATAGCTTCAAGATATTCCTTCTGTTCCTCGTCTGTCAGCTTTCCGTCAAGGATGTTCTCGGCGTAGCCGCCTATCGCCATAAGCGGTGTTTTTCATATCGTGTGCAAGATGGTTGGTAAGATCCCGCTCGTAGTCTTCCAGCGCGTATTTCAGTTTGTTTTTTAAATATTTATTACGGCAGATCAGAGATGAGATAATGATAACAAACAATACAAATATGATAATGTATCTAATGTAAATTCTATAAAATTCAGGTGTTTTATATTTCAGTGTATTGATGAGGTAAACCGAATACTTCTTGTTATCAAGCCAAATGTAAAAATGATCATATTGAAAAATATCTGTTTCAGACATCAGTTTATCATAGGTTTCTTTATCAGATATTCCGGCAGAATTATATTTCAGGTTAAAATACCCTGCAATACGGTCAATATCTTCTTTGTTTTCACCACACACCCATGCGTTTCCGACAGTAGACGGATACGCATTTTTTTTCATCATTTCTGAATTCAATAAGTTCATAATTTTCATTGTCTGCAGTTACAGATAAATCCCTGTGAACGACTAACTCATTATCAGCCCCATACCCTTCATAGCTGGCTACACATGGTATAAATGTGCGTTCTGTTCTGTTGACATAAGCACTCTTTACGCTGATATTCAATGATAATGAATTTTTCCTGCCGCTCATAATATCATTCCAGAAAATATCAGCTTCCTTATTCTCGCCCTTTTTGAACACATAATAATCGTTGTCAGTATTATTTTTACCAAATAATATTCTGAGAAGAATACGTTCAGTTCCGGAGGCAACTACATTATTATTTTCATCCAGAACCACTGCTGCTGAATGACATCCAGGTGATCGGTTATATGATCCTATAATATAGTCGCTGGAAGTACTTGTTCCGCCCATAAATGAAGGATTTATAATCGTATTTTCATAAAACGTTCTGTAAATATCATTTATATGAACTTCATTGTATGCTTTGTCTGCAAGCATATTCTCAAACTGATCCAGTTTATCCTGAACATCTGAAGAATTACTGATACGGATTGCATCTTCCTGCAGCCACTTAACATTTGCCGGATCGTTAAGCTGGTATGAAATTGTATTCGTAAGCAGCATCCACTGAATCTGCGCGTACACAACGCACACCGCCAAAGCCACTGACGTTGTTTTTATAATAAGTCCCTTCAAAGTCTCTCGTTTTGTTTTCTTAAATCTCTTTTTCATACACATTCAGCTCCTTCTTAATTGTCCGTGAGCTTATATCCTCTGCCGATTGCGGTATGTATCTGTTTTCCGGCTTCGCCGAGCTTTTTCCTCAGACGCTTTACGGTGTTATCCACCACACGGTCAACGCCGAAATAATCTTCTCCCCATACCTTGTCAAGCAGGGTGTTGCGGTCAACCACCCAGCCCTCGTGATTTATCAGATAACTCATTAACGCAAACTCCTTCTGCGTCAGGTCAACTTCCTCATCACCTACACAGCAGATAAGCTTTCTGGTATCAATGCTTATGGCTCCGCATCTTACAACGCTGTTCTGTATCCCCTCATTGCGTTTTACCACTGCGGTGCATTTTGCGAAAAGAGCAGTTAAAAGAAATGGCTTTACTATGTAGTCATCGCATCCGAGATCATAGCCGTGAAGGATATCCTCCTCGCGGGCTCTTGCTGTTATGAATATGACCGGTATGTCGCTGCGGCGCCTTATACTGCGGCATACTGTAAATCCGTCGGCACCCGGAAGCATAATATCAAGCAGGACCAGCGAATAACCGTCAAGTCCCTGTTCAATGGTATCAAGAGCGTCAGTGCCGTTATGCACTTCTGTTATCTCCGCACCGTTGTTAGTAAAATACTTCGTTATTACCTTACAGATCTGCAGATCATCTTCAATAAGCAGAATTTTCATTGCCATACCACCTTTCCTGCTCTTCTGATACTGATTATATCAGAGTCATGTAACATTCGTGTAACAAAACGAGTTCATTGCTGTATAAAAAAATCTCAGATACTAATATCAATATCTGAGATCAATAATTATTCTTTCCGTCTGCAAACTAAAATCAGGACTAGTATCAGCTTTTCTGCTTGATGTCTTTCACAGGCTTTGTTTTCTTCTTTGCCGGCTTCTTTCTCACCGAATACCCGAACTCGCCGAGTTTTCTGCCGAGTGAGAAATATTCACCGTGGGAGTAGGCCATAAGGCCTGCCTGCTGGAGATTTAGCTTGCCTTTGCTGTCGATATATCTTTCCTCGATATCCACGGCAACGACCTCGGCGATGAACATATCGTGCGTGCCGAGATGCTTTACTTCAGTGACCTTACATTCAAGACTCAGCGGGCTTTCCGAAATAACAGGTGCCTCCACCTTTGATGCCTTTTCCTTGTGAAAACCACACTTTTCTATTTTGTCTATCTTACTGCCGGAACGCACTCCGCAGAAATCAACTGAATGTGCCATTGCCGAAGTTGTGAGATTGATAACAAATTCTCCGCTTCTGCGAATTATTTCATAGGAGTGTCTGCTCGGTCTAACTGAAATGTACACCATCGTCGGATGGGTATTGATTATTCCAGTCCAGGCAACAGTAAACACATTTGCCTTTTCCATTGTTCCGCAGGAAACGAGCACAGCCGGAAGCGGTGCCATGAGTGTTCCCGGTTTCCATGTTACCTTAGGCATTTAAATCAGCTCCGTATTACAGTATTTTCTTAAAGATCACTTTTCCGAGTATGTTCATAAAGCTTACATCCATCTGCGGCCACTTCTTGAAAAGACGGGTCAGTTCAAATGAGATCATACCCTTTACACCATTTTCATCAGCAGTTATACACTGTACAGCAGCCTTGACATCATCTGCCTTCATACGGGCATATGCGCTGGCGTTGCGCCCTTCAAGAATATCAGTATTATCCATGACAAACATTCCGTCTGATGAGAAATTGTCAGTATAGCCGTCATCCATGAGATAATCAGCACAGTCTCCGTCATACGATTCCGGATACGAAAGCTTAAGCTTCATATCATCTCCTGTATAAATACGAATGCGGTCTATGTCAAAAGCAGAGACTATAGTCATAAGTGCATCAGAAACAGTCAGGGTTCCGTCTGCTGTAAGTCCTGTAATCACCGAAGCGGTAACTCCTGTCTTGTCAGAATTTCTCCGGTCACCGGAAAGTGCTGTCTTTATCGCCTTTGAATCAGTTTCATCAACAGCACCGTGTTTTTCACGATTGTAGATAACATATCTGTCCTTGCCTTTTTCCTTAGCTATGTAAAGCGCTTTGTCAGCTGTTCTGAAAAGCTGCTCGTATGACAGCGCATCATCAGGAAATCTGGCTATGCCCATTGAGCAGGTGATCCTGAGGCCGTCAGCTTTCTGAGCACACTGCATGCCTATGTTTGAACGTATAGCCCTCAGAATGCTTCTGATCTCCATTTCGCCCGGCACGTCATCAAGCACCACCATGAACTCATCGCCGCCTATACGGCCTGCTGCGCCCTTGCTGCCTGTCTCCTTCTTGATGACCGAAGCAGCAGTACAGATTATGTCATCTCCGAAAAGATGTCCGTAGGTATCATTTATATACTTGAAATCATCAATATCGATTATAGCAATGGTTACCGAATTCTTTTCACCGGATGTTATATGGCTGTACGCATAATTGGTCACGGTCTTCTTGTTGAAAAGCCTTGTAAGCGGATCAAGACTTGCTTCAAATGACGGACCTGCTGCTGACAGCGGATCTTCCACTGCCTTTCTGGCAGTAATAAGTCCGAGAACCACCCTGTTACCGTCACTGTCTGTCTCGGAGAAACCACTGAAGTTCTGCAGCGACAGCTGATCACCGTTTGTCATTATTCCTGTTGTCATTTCAAAGCTGAACCTTGAAATGCCGGCCTTTACGCTTTCAAAGAAACTCTCGAAAGTCTCACGGCTGCTGTCGGCGATAAGACCGTCAGACAGAGCATGAAAACGAAAATAATCAAAGTCCTCATTCAAAAATACCGTATTGACATTATAGTCGAATGAATAGACGTAGAACCTGTTGGTAAGGCTGCTGTATTCAAAGATAACAGCTTCCTGAACGCTCATAAGGAACCGGAACCGCTCAATAATGTTTTCAAGTCCGGTCGTACTCTTTTCAAGTTTCACAGCGTCCTTTACAACAATGTCGGTAAGTCTTGTTCCGTGCGAAAGCATCTGAACGTTCACTGACATTTTTATAATCATCCAGCGATAATCATTCTGTGCGCTTTTCATGCGGATCACGCAGTGTCTTACTTCATCGTCGCCAAGTTCCAGAACTGTTTTTTTAAAAAACTCAACATCATCCGGATGGATGGTACGTGTCATGGAATAAAGAGTATCATTACAAAAATACTGATAGAAATTCTCATCGGCGCTCTGCGTATGAAAACTCTGGTCAATTGTCACACGGCCGATCCTGTATCCGGAAACACTGTCACCTGAATCAAAAAAACATAGCGTCACTCCTGTTATTTCAGCGGCATCTCTCTTTCGTATCTGGTCGGACGGTTCATAAGGGCTTTTATCGGTTCCTTTACATCTCCGCCTTCAAACAGGATCTTGAAAAGCTGCGCTGTTATAGGCATCTCCACATTCATCTTCTGCGCCAGTCCGTAAGCTGCCTTACAGCAGTAGTAGCCTTCAACTGTACCTACCTGCTTTACAGCCTCATCCGGAGACACACCCTGTCCGATAAGAGTTCCTGCGCGTCTGTTTCTGCTGTGAAGACTTGTACATGTAACAATAAGGTCACCTACACCGGTAAGGCCGAAGAATGTGTCAAGTCTTGCTCCCATGGCAACACCGAGACGTGCAATTTCCGTAATACCTCTGGTCATAAGCGCAGCAATAGTGTTGTCGCCGTAACCGAGGCCGTCGCATATACCGGCACAGAGAGCAATAATATTCTTAAGCGAACCGCCAAGTTCACATCCGATAACGTCATCGTTAAGATAAATTCTGAGTACATCGTTAGAGAATGCTTCCTGAACAGCTACAGCTGCTTTTTCGTCCTCTGAAGCTGCTGAAATAGCTGTAGGGATCTTTCTGGACACCTCTTCAGCGTGTGAAGGACCTGAAAGAGCAACTATAGGTGAATCCTTTACTTCCTCACGGATGACTTCACTCATTCTGAGATAGGTTCCGTCCTCAAGTCCCTTGCTCGTATCCACTATAATCATTTCAGGTTTTATATACGGAGCAGCCTGTCTTACTACCTTGCGGACAAATATAGACGGAACGCCGATAACCACCATCTCTGCATCGGAAACACATGAAATATCAGCTGTAAATTCAATACTTTCAGGTATTTTTACACCCGGCAGCTTATCTTTGTGTTCCCTGTCGCGCTTAAGGCTTTCTATTTCGCTCTCAAAAGCAGACCACATGGTAACACTGTGGCCGGATTCAACCGCCATTATGGCGATGCTGAGGCCAAATGCTCCCGTTCCTAAAATAACTATCTTAGACATATTACGTCCCCCTTTTCAGATCATTTTTTTGAAAATGAAAATTTATTCTCTGTTCCCTCTTTAAGTCTCTGAATGTTTGCACGATGCATATACACTATGAGAATACCGCTTAAAGCGGCAAAGCCGGTATGAACAAGTACAGGACCGAGTTCGAGGTGCCTGATAAAATACTGCATGACAAATGTTACTATCGGATACGCAACAGCAGCAGTGATCGAAGAAACTGAAACGTATTTTGTAATAACAAGCATTATTATAAATACAGGAATTACAACGGCAAATGTAAGCGGATCAATGGCAAGAAGCACTGTCGCAGTGACAAGCACGCCCTTTCCGCCCTTGAAACCGTACCATACCGGAAAAACATGACCGAGCATTACAAGCAGCCCTGCTATGTATCCGACAGTCATTATATCACCTGTAAATCCGGCAGCTTTTACAACCGCCTTTATTACGAGGATCGTCAGACATCCCTTTAAAAGATCGGAAACAAGAGTTGCAAGTGCCGGGCCTTTTCCGAAGCATCGCAGAACATTGGTAAGCCCTGCGTTTTTGCTTCCGAATTCCCTTATATCTTCATGCTTAAGAAGCTTTGTCACGATGATAGCTGAATTGCAGCTTCCGATAAGATAGGCCGCTATGCAGCAGAATACAATTACTATATAAGGCAGCATTAGTTATCCTCCGCAGTTTATTTTGTATCTTTCTTGTCACGTTCCCTGACAATGAATCTGACTGGAGTTCCGTCAAGTCCGAATGTCTGACGTATCTGATTTTCGATATATCTCTGGTATGAGAAATGGAACAGCTCCTGATTATTTACGAATGTAACAAAAGTCGGAGGATTTGTTGACGGCTGAGTCATGTAGTAGATTTTCAGTCTCTTGCCCTTGTCTGAAGGAGGCTGAACTCTTGTAGTTGCATAAGACAGAACATCGTTGAGCATACCTGTTGAAATTCTTATCGAATTCTGTTCGTGAACATGTTCGATCATTTCATAGAGTTTGTCAACTCTCTGACCAGTCTTTGCTGAGATGAACAGAAACGGTACATATGACATAAAACTGAAGTCATTTGCAAGCTTTGTTCTGTACTCGTCCATTGTCTTTGTGCTCTTTTCAATAAGATCCCACTTGTTCACGACAACGATCGATGCCTTACCCTGTTCATGAGCATAGCCAGCAACTTTTGAATCCTGCTCAGTAAAGCCTTCAACGGCATCGATAACGATAACGCAGACATCTGCTCTGTCAACCGCCATGTATGCACGGAGAACACTGTAGCGTTCAATGTTTTCAGTTACCTTGGACTTTCTTCTTATACCTGCTGTATCGATAAAAACAAACTTTCCGTTTTCATTCTCAATAAGCGTATCTGTAGCATCACGTGTGGTGCCTGCAATATTTGATACGATAACTCTCTCCTCACCGGCTATACGGTTGATAAGAGATGACTTTCCTACATTAGGCTTTCCTATTACAGCTACTCTTATACAGTCATCGTCGTAATCATCACTGTCATCTTCCGGAAAATGAGTAAACACTTCATCAAGAAGATCACCTGTACCGTGGCCGTGAGCAGATGATATAGGAAACGGATCACCGAGTCCGAGATTGTAGAATTCGTATACTTCAGGAGGAGTATCACCTATAACGTCGCACTTGTTTACTGCAAGAACGACAGGTTTTCCGCTTTTCTGGAGCATGGTCGCAACGTCGTAGTCACTTGCTGTTACACCGCACCGCACATCTGTTACAAGAACTATTACATCTGCTCTTTCGATAGCAAGCTCTGCCTGTCTTTTCATCTGTGAGAGAATAACGTCATCGGTCTTTGGCTCTATACCGCCTGTATCGACCACCATGAACTCTCTTCCTCTCCATTCGCACTTTGAGTAGATACGGTCTCTGGTAACACCAGGAGTATCTTCAACGATGGAAAGGCGCTTGCCTATCAGTTTATTAAAAAGTGTAGACTTTCCCACATTCGGTCTGCCTACAACTGCTACTACCGGTAATGGCATTTAATAACCTCTCTTTCCTAAAAAAAATTAGAGGAGAATCGCTTCTCCTCTAATAAATGGTAAGCGGGTTAATTACGCTTCCTTCTTAATTACTTCAACGCCCTTATAGAAACCACAGTTCTTGCAAACCTTGTGTGGTGAAGTGAGTTCTCCGCAGTTTGTGCACTTGCTAAATGCTGGAGCTTCTAACTTCCAAACGTTTGAACGTCTTGTGTCACGTCTTGCCTTAGACGTTTTTCTCTTTGGTACAGCCATGATTAAACCTCCTGTCAAGCATAATTTTACTAAGATGAAAAGCAATCACACTGCGATTCATTCAAATTACAGCCGCACTTCATACACAGTCCCTTACAGTTTTCATCGCAAAGGAGCTTGCTCGGCAGCTGTAAAAGTAAATCCGAAATTGCAATTTCTTTCAAATCAATGCTCTCGTTATCCGCAACAATATATTCATCATTGTCTGTTGACAGGGACTTGACGATAATGTGTTCAAATTCATATGAATATGAACGGTCAAATTCCTTCAGGCATCTGTCACATATAATGTTCAGGGTAAACTCAGTGGCAAATTTAATCTTAACTATTCCGGCGCGGTTATAAACCTGACCTTTTATGTTTACCGGTGTAGCGAATGTGTAGCCCTGAATGTCAGTAAGCTCTGACGGTTCGACAGAAACATCGACCGGCATAGACTCGCCCGGTAAGTTGAATATTTTTCTGAGATTAATAGTCATTGTTAAACACCCTTAGAGCATCACAAAAATTATTATACCAAACTAAAGACTGCTTGTCAATAGTTTTTTTCTTTTTTGATCAGCCTACGTACTTTGTAACTGAAGCTGGCATTTCGCTGTTGTTAGCTGAAACAGTGAATACGATAGTTGTTGCATCACCTGTAAGAACTGCAAGCTTGTCGAGCATCTTTCCGAAAGCATCAAAATCCTTGCCGCCTATCTTAAGGATACCGTCAACAAAGATCTTTTCGATGTCGTAGTTGCCTGCGAGCATACCGGAAACGAAACCGTAGAAAGCATCGAAGCCGTCAACCTTGTAGTATTCAGTATCGCACCATCTGATCTTGTAGTTGATCTGTGTTCTGAGGTTAGAACCTTTTTCGATGCATACAAGGCTTCCGTTTGTTGAAGCAATTGCTTCGTTCATCATGTCGATGATTATCTTTGTTTTACCTGTTCCCTTTTCACCAGTAATTAATTTGATCATAATTTTCTCCGTTTCCGCCTCCGCTTAAGGAAGGCTGTTTCCTCAATAATTTATTTTTTGTTTATCAGTAAAGCTTTGCTTCAAGCGCTGCCTTCTTGTCTTCGTAACCCGGCTTGCCGAGAAGTGCAAACATGTTTGACTTGTAGCTTTCAACACCAGGCTGGTTGAATGGATTTACTCCGAGGAGGTAACCTGAAACTGCGCATGCCTTTTCAAAGAAGTAGATCATGTAGCCTACGCTGAATTCTGTTGTGTCTTCGAGTTCGAGAACGATGTTAGGAACACCGCCTTCTGTGTGAGCTATGATAGTACCTTCTTCAGCCTTCTTGTTTACAACAGACATGTTCTGGTTTGTAAGGAAGTTGAGGCCGTCAAGGTTTTCAGCGTCATCTTCAAGGAAGAAGTCTTCTTCAGGCTTCTTTATATCCATTACAGTTTCGAACATTATTCTTGAACCTTCCTGGATGAACTGTCCCATTGAGTGAAGGTCTGTAGAGAATGTTACAGCTGAAGGGAAGATACCCTTGTTGTCCTTGCCTTCGCTTTCGCCGAAGAGCTGCTTGTACCATTCAGCCATCATTGTGAAGCTTGGATCGTAAGAAACGAGGAGTTCCACGCTCTTGCCCTTTCTGTAAAGGATGTTTCTGAGAGCTGCGTACTTGTAGCAGTCGTTGTTTTCAAAATCAGCTGTGTAATCATTCTGTGCAGCCGCTGCGCCCTTCATGAGAGCATCGATGTCGCATCCTGCTGCAGCGATAGGAAGAAGACCTACTGCTGTGAGAACTGAGAATCTGCCGCCTACATCATCAGGTACTACGAATGTTTCATAACCTTCTGTATCAGCAAGTGACTTGAGTGTTCCCTTTGCTCTGTCTGTTGTGCAGAAGATTCTTTCCTTTGCACCTTCCTTGCCGTACTTGTCGATTACCATCTTTCTGAATACTCTGAAAGCAAGTGCAGGTTCAGTTGTTGTGCCTGATTTTGAGATAACATTTACTGAAAAATCCCTGTCCTTGCAGATAGAAATAACTTTATTAAGATATGTAGGGTTGATGTTGTTTCCTACGAAGTAGATGTCAGGTGTATCCTTTTTAAGATTGTTGTAGAAAGGAGACTTGATAAGTTCCATTACAGCTCTTGCACCAAGGTAAGAACCGCCGATACCGATTACGATAAGAACCTCTGAATTCTTCTTTATTTTTTCAGCAGCAGCCTTGATTCTTGCAAATTCTTCCTTGTCATAGTCTGTAGGAAGACTGAGCCAGCCTAAAAAGTCGTTTCCGAGACCAGTCTTGCTGTGAAGAAGTTCAACAGCCTTTTCGACCTGAGGCTTGATCCCTGCCATTTCATCGCTGCCAACGAAACTTTCAAGATACTTTGCATTTAACTTAAGTGTCATAGTATATGGACCTCCATAAAATATTACTTACCTTATATCAATTTTACTATATTATGTGTTTTTTTGCAAGCCGATTATTCATTATTATACAGTCTCTACAATATCAGTCTGAATTATTTGAGTATTTTCACTATAATTCCCTCTGATTTCTGTTGGAATTGTTGTTTTAAGTCCCGCAAACCAGTGCAATTAATGTGAATTCTCACAAGAAAAAATACACAAAAAAGCACAAGCAGACATTTCCTGACATCTGCCTGTGCGTATTCAGGAAAAAGCCGGTCAGAACGCCTGTTTACGCTGTCCGGACATACCGGTCTGCCGTCCGGAATGTGTTTCCTGAAACATAATTATTTTGAAGCAAGAAAAGGTGCTACCGCAGCCTTGAATCCTTCATCGTCAGTATCAGCATTCATGTGTACAGGCTTTTCAAGATCAAGACTGAAAATGCCCATGATCGACTTGGCATCAACCACATATTTTCCTGAAACAAGTTCTATACTGAAATCATATTTTGAAACTACGTCAACAAATTTCTTGACTTCTGAAACCCCTGATAAAAGTACATTTTCTGAATACATCAAAAATACCCTCCGTATTGTTAATGAAAACCAGTTCCCGACGCAGAAAACAAACGGGTAAATCCCCTTTCATGCATACAGAAGCAGCGTTTTCTTATTCGGAATGTCTGCTCCGAAACATGTTTTCAGACAGACACTTACTGATAAATCATACACCTTATTTTTATGATAGTCAAGTCATTGAATTTTTTTTGTGAGAATAGTATAATTGAAATATTGTCAATCACAGACTATTATTTAAAAAGGAGACACACTTTTTGAAAGTATTTTTCGTTACATTCGGCTGCAAGGTAAATACCTATGAAACAGGATGCATGGCAAAAACATTTGCCGAAAAAGGATTTACCGTCTCAGATACCGCCGAAGGATCTGATGTTATCGTCATAAACTCGTGTACAGTAACTTCGGCAAGCGACAAAAAAGTCCGTCAGTCCCTCAGAAAACTGCGGCACGAAAATCCTGATTCGCTGATCATACTGACCGGATGCTATCCTCAGGCCTTTGAGGAAGAGGCAAAAAAGATCACCGAAGCAGATATAATAACCGGAACCCGTAACCGTTCTGAAATTGCCGGTCTGGCATTAAACGCTCTTTCATCATCAAGCCGCACAAAAGAAGCGTATATCCAGCAGTATACCGGACATGAAGCATTTGAACCGATGTCATATGATTCCAATGAACGAAAGACGCGCGGCTTCATCAAGATACAGGACGGATGCAACCAGTTCTGTTCGTACTGCATAATTCCGTTTGCCCGCGGAAGGATCCGTTCAAAACCTCCGGAGGACATAGCCAGCGAAGTTACCGCCCTTGTAAAAAACGGCTACCAGGAGATCGTTCTTGTAGGTATCAATCTTGCTTTCTACGGCGCAGAAGCCGGACTTTCACTCACCGACGCCGTTGAAACAGTCAGCCGTGTGGAAGGTGTGAAACGTATAAGGCTCGGCTCTCTTGAACCTGAGATGATATCCGGCGATGATCTTCTGAAACTTAAAAACACTGAAAGTTTCTGTCCCCAGTTTCACCTTTCGCTTCAGAGCGGATGCGACAGAACTCTTAAGGCAATGAACAGAAAATACACCACCGCAGACTACACAAGACTTGTTTCTTCCATAAGAAACATTTTCCCTGACGCCGCTGTCACAACTGACGTTATGGTCGGTTTTCCGGGCGAAACGGAAGAAGACTTCGAAGAAAGCATGGAATTTGTAAGAAAGACTGCCTTCAGCAAAATACACGTCTTCCCTTACTCACCGCGTTCCGGCACAAAGGCGGCAGCCATGCCTGACCAGATAAACAGCAGCACCAAAAGCGAACGCGCAGCCCGCATGACTGAGCTCGGACATGAACTTGAACGTGAATTTCTCAGGGCACAGGTCGGCAAAACAGTACCGGTACTGTTTGAAAAAGAAAACTGCACAAGTTTTCACAGGGGATACAGCCCAAATTATACATTAGTTAAAATTAAAAGAGAACCCTCAATAAAAAGTTTGCGCAACAGCATTTTTTATGTTAAAATAAAAGAGTCTATGAACGGATTCTGCATCGGCGAAATAATCCCTGCGGAACCGAAAGGGTAAACGCTTGATCTCTTCATCGTTTACTTTCAGCCGGTCTGCACACGGCAAACGTGATTTGCGGATGTGCAAAGGCAATAAAATAAAATTTCCGCTGCCTGCTGCGAAGTGACCTGAAAACACAGCCGGATGCGGAGAAATGGAGTTTAACATGTCTGTATTTAGAATCTATGTTGAAAAGAAACCAGAATTTGCAGTAGAAGCAAAGTCAGTTCTCAGCGATGTAAGAACAGCTCTCAGGCTAAGCTCTCTTGAGAATATCCGTATTCTCAACCGTTACGATGCCGACAAACTTACAAAGGAAAAGTTTGAATACGCAATTAACACTGTATTCTCAGAACCGGCGGTTGACATTACTTACAGTGAAATGCCGGCTGTTTCAGCTGACGAAAGAGTATTCGCTGTTGAATATCTTCCGGGTCAGTTCGACCAGAGAGC
Source organism: Ruminococcus sp. HUN007 (assembly GCF_000712055.1). Taxonomy (NCBI): domain Bacteria; kingdom Bacillati; phylum Bacillota; class Clostridia; order Eubacteriales; family Oscillospiraceae; genus Ruminococcus; species Ruminococcus sp. HUN007. The sequence goes on from NZ_JOOA01000001.1 coordinate 851,035, forward strand.
CGACAGCTGCGAACAGTGTATACAGATCCTTTCCCAGGGCGAAAGATGCAGAGTAAAGAATGCAAGAGTCTACATTGTAAGCGGAAAGCTTACAGATGCAGAATTCGATAAGCTCAAGGCATACCTCATCAACCCTGTTGAAAGCCGTGAAGCTTCTCTCGATACATTCGATACACTCGACGTAAAATACAATATTCCTACTGAAGTAGCCACACTCACAGGATTCACAGGCTACGGTGAAGACGAACTCAGAAAATTCGTTGAAGGCTACGGCCTCGCAATGGACTACGACGACATCTGCTTCTGTCAGGAATACTTTAAGAACACGGAAAAAAGAGATCCTACAATTACCGAGATCAGAATGATCGATACATACTGGTCAGATCACTGCAGACATACAACATTCTCCACAAACATTGAAAATGTTGAAATAGAATCACCTTACATCAGGGAATCATACGAACTTTACAGAGAACTCAAGAAGGAACTCGGCCGTGAAAACAAGCCGATGACTCTTATGGATCTCGCTACTATAGCTGTAAGAAAGCTTAAGAAGGACGGACTTCTCGATGACCTCGACGAAAGCGAAGAGATCAACGCATGTTCAGTAAAGATCAAAGTTGACGTTGACGGTAAGGACGAAGACTGGATCCTCATGTTCAAGAACGAGACACACAACCACCCTACTGAGATCGAACCTTTCGGCGGTGCGGCAACATGTCTCGGCGGCGCTATCAGAGACCCGCTTTCAGGACGTTCATACGTTTACCAGGCAATGAGAGTTACAGGGGCTTCAAACCCTCTCGTTCCTGTTGAAGATACTATCAAGGGCAAGCTCCCGCAGAGAAAGATCGTTGTTGGTGCCGCAAACGGCTACAGCTCATACGGCAACCAGATAGGTCTTGCTACAGGACACGTAACTGAGATCTATCACCCTGGCTACGTTGCAAAGAGAATGGAGATCGGTGCTGTTATCGGTGCTGCTCCTGCTGAAAACATCAGACGTGAAAGACCTGTTCCGGGCGATGTTGTTATCCTCCTCGGCGGCAAGACAGGACGTGACGGCTGCGGCGGTGCAACAGGTTCTTCAAAGTCACACACAGCTTCATCACTCGAAAGCTGCGGTGCTGAAGTTCAGAAGGGTAATCCGCCGGAGGAAAGAAAACTCCAGAGACTTTTCAGAAACAAAAACGTTACTTCAATGATCAAGCGCTGCAACGACTTCGGTGCAGGCGGTGTATCAGTTGCTATCGGTGAACTTACAGACGGTCTTCTCATCGACCTTGACTCAGTACCGAAGAAGTACGACGGCCTTGACGGCACTGAAATTGCAATTTCAGAATCACAGGAAAGAATGGCAGTTGTTATCGCTGCTGAAGATACAGAAAAATTCATGGCTGAAGCTGCAAAGGAAAACATCGAGGCTACCAAGGTAGCTGATGTTACAGACGACAGCAGACTCAGAATGAACTGGAACGGAAAGACTATCGTAAACCTTTCAAGAGAATTCCTTAACTCAAACGGTGCCGTAAAGCACACTGACGTAAGAGTTACAGAACCGGTTACCGGAATAGCTCCTGAATACTCAGACAACGCTGAAGGCTGGACACAGATGATTTCCAACCTCAACGTATGCTCACAGAAGGGTCTCGTTGAAAAATTCGACTCAACAATCGGCGCAGGCACTGTTCTTATGCCGTTCGGCGGTGTTTACCAGCTCACACCTTCACAGGCTATGGCTGCTAAAATACCGGTACTTAACGGAGAAACAACAACAGCTTCGATCATGGGCTGGGGCTATAACCCTGTAATAAGCGAAAAGAGCCCTTATCACGGTGCTGTACTCGCTGTTATCGAATCTATCGCAAAGGTCGTAGCAGCCGGCGGAAGCAGCAGAAAATGCTGGCTCACTTTCCAGGAATACTTTGAAAGAACACAGAATGATCCGGCAAGATGGGGCAAGCCTTTCGCAGCACTTCTCGGTGCACTGAAGGCTCAGCTTGAATTCGGATGCGGCGCTATCGGCGGCAAGGATTCAATGTCCGGTACATTCGAAAACATAGACGTACCTCCTACCCTCGTTTCATTTGCTGTTTCAACTGCAAAGAGCGGTAAGATCGTTTCACCTGAATTCAAAAAGCCAGGCAGCAGCGTAGTACTCATCACTCCTAAGTATGATGAAAACGGACTTCCTGATTTCGACAGCGTAAGAAGATGCTTTGAAAAGGTAGAATCCATTGTTGAAGCAGGCCGTGCAAATGCTGTATGGACAACTGCAGGCGCAGGTGTTGCTGAAGGTATCGCAAAGATGTGCTTCGGTAACAAGCTCGGCTTCAGATTTACAAAGAAACTTGACGAGGAACAGCTCTTTGCTCCGTGCTACGGTTCATTCATCGTTGAAATAAACGGTCCTACAAAGGGAAGCGAATCAGTTATCGGTGAAGTAACATCAGAGGCTGTTATCGACAATATCGACTACACAGTTTCAGTAGAGTCACTTCTTAATGCCTGGGAGTCAAAGCTTGAACCTGTTTACCCATGCATCATAAAAACTGAAGACACAAAGCCTGAAGCTTACAGATATGACAGGAAAAATACTGCAAGACCGGCTGTTAAGATCGCAAAGCCAAGAGTTCTCATTCCGGTATTCCCTGGCACAAACTGCGAATATGATACTGCAAGAGCTTTTGAAAAGGCAGGCGCAGTTACTGAAACAATCGTAATAAAGAATCTTTCTGCTTCAGCTATCGAAGAGTCAGTAAACGAAATCGAAAAGGCTATCAGAAACTCACAGATCATCATGATCCCTGGCGGTTTCAGCGGCGGTGACGAGCCTGAAGGAAGCGGTAAGTTCATCACTGCATTCTTCAGAAATGCAAGAATAAAGGATGCTGTTCACGAACTTCTGAAAAACCGTGACGGTCTCATGCTCGGTATATGCAACGGTTTCCAGGCTCTTATCAAACTCGGTCTCGTACCGTTCGGTGAGATCACTGACATGACTGACGAATCTCCTACACTTACATTCAATACTATCGCAAGACACCAGTCTATGATGGTAAGAACAAGAATCGCTTCAAACAAGTCTCCATGGCTTGCACGTACAAGTGTTGACCAGATCCACTCCATTGCTATTTCACACGGAGAAGGCCGTTTCGTAGCTCCTGAAGCACTTATAAAGAAGCTTGCTGAAAACGGACAGATCGCTACACAGTATGTTGACATGAACGGCGACCCTACTATGAATATCAGATTCAATCCGAATACATCCATGGCAGCCATTGAAGGTATCACTTCACCTGACGGACGTGTTCTCGGTAAGATGGGTCACAGCGAAAGAAAAGGCACTGACGTCTGCAAAAACGTTCAGGGTGACAAAGATCAGTTTATCTTCGAAAGCGGCGTAAGCTATTTCGCAGACTGATACATTATAAATATACAATTACAAACAGAAAGAGCATCTTCCCGCAAGAGAGGATGCTCTTTCTGTCTTATGTCGAAATGAAAAATCAGCGTTTCCTTTAATTTTTCTGTAGTTGCGGATTATCAGCTCACGCCAAACTCAATAAGAATAAAGTCTTTCTTTCTGTCCTTTACCTTGAGTTCAACTGAATGTCTGCCGCGTGTTTCAAAACTGAATACGTTCTTTAAAACGACATTTCCCCAGCCATAAATGCTTCTTCCCTGCAGTACGGCTTTCTTTTCTCCGTCGATCATTACATCAGCATCGCTGAAACGATCTGTCTTGTCATGTACGTAGGCAGCAAAAAGTGTCTTGAATTCACCTTCAAATCTGACACTTGCATCATTTGTTCCGGTATACCGGACACCATTGTTGAAATACTCGCCGTATTCCGGACAGGATATTTCCTCAAACCCCTTTTTCCTGATCATTGCATCATCTGTACTGAAAGTATGGTAGTCAGCATAATCAAGGGAATAAAGAGCTTCCGGAAGAACGTATTCCGTATCTTCAGTTTTGTCAGCTGCCTCCTTCAGTGCCTTGGTTACGCAGTCAGCAATAAAGCGGTGTCCCCATGTATTAGGATGAATGACATCATCGGAATATACTGACCAGTCAAACCCTTCATCCAGCAGCTGCTTGATAGAATCTGCCACACTTACCGATAAAAGATCATAGTGCGAACCGATCATTTTCATATATCCCTGACATGTGTAAAGCGATTTGTTAATAAGGAAAATCAGCACTACCGCCGGTTCTGACGGAAGAGCAAGTATGCGTTCAACAAGACTTTCATAGGAAACTATGTGGTCGTGACCGCATTCATTATTAACCGCATATTCAATAAATACTATATCGGGATCTGCTTCAGTGATTACTTTATCGGTAATGGATAAACCAATAAAGGAATTTGCACTTTCGGTAGATAGATTTGTGACACTGAAAGTTTTATCCGGATACTCGCTGCGGAAAAATTCAGCTACATGATCCGTGTAATTTTTTTCAAGATACTGTTTTCCATCCCAACCCTTCGTGACGGAACCGCCGGCAAATGCAAGATTCACATTTTTTTTGCCGAGTGCCCTGCGGAGTCTGAGACTGTTGCCGACGTTGTACAGAGAACTGCTTATAGCGTTCACGCAGTCAATATTCTTGTTCATTAAGACCACTCCGTTGCAATAATATCAATGATCATTATTTTATCTGACCATATTTCTGTTATTATAATATCACATTAGCAGGAATATTTCAATCAGATATTTCAGGATATTGTAACTATATAATACTCAAAGCATATATTTGAGGTATAAAAATATTGATATATGAGTTATACCAGATATCATATCATAAAAGGAATTAAATTACAGTGTCAAACTTATGCCATATCTGTGCAACATATTCGTCATATTATTTTGTGCAGAACATCAGATCGTAAACTGAATTTACAGTATTTAATCTATGAATTTTCGGCGTAACACTTTTGACATAACACAGGCACACTTTAAACACTAAAAAGACAAAATTGTATAAACTTGACATTATTCTGATATGTGCTAAAATGATCATGAAAGAGGTGATACAGAATGAACCACAAAAAAGTTTTAAGCGGTTTCATCGCATTATCAATGGCAATTTCAGTCGCAGCTCCGGCTGAACTGATCAGCTTATCGGACGTCCTTACAGTTAAGGCAGCTGATCAGGCCGGACAGAAATTCACTGTAGGCAACGGTCAGAATCAGCACAAGGCCGACAATGTTGACGGCTACAGCTACGAGATCTGGCTTGACAACACAGGCGGAAGCGGTTCAATGACACTTGGAAGCGGCGGTACATTCAGCACAGAATGGAGCGCTCAGGTTTCAAGCGGTAACTTCCTTGCACGCCGAGGCAGAAACTATGACGCTACAAAGAAAGCTACCGAATACGGTCCTATCGTAATGGACTACGCTGCTGACTATTCAGCAAGCTCACAGGGTAACTCAAGACTCTGCGTATACGGCTGGATGAAGAATCCTCTCGTTGAATACTACATCATCGAAGACTGGGTAAACTGGTGCCCGAAACCAAACGGTGCAAGCAAAACAGTTACGATCGACGGTGCTGAATACGAGATCTTCCAGCTCGACCACACAGGTCCTACTATCCTTGGTACAACAGAAACATTCAAGCAGTACTTCAGCGTTCGTAAGTCAAAGAGAACATCAGGTACTATTACTGTTTCAGATCATTTCAAGGCATGGGCAGACGCAGGCTGGAACATCGGTAACCTTACAGAAGTTGCTCTCAACGTTGAAGGATGGGAAAGCAGCGGTAAAGCTAACGTAACAAAGCTTTCTATCGGTACAGGCAGCGGTGGAAGCAGCAATACTCAGCAGGCACCGCAGCAGAATCCGGGACAGAATCCGCAGCAGGACACACAGCAGAACCCTTGGGGCGGCGGGGATCCGAACCAGCAGAACCCTTGGGGTGGTCAGATGCCTTGGGGTGACCAGAACCCTAACGGCGGCGGAGATCCGAACCAGCAGAATCCATGGGGCGGTCAGATGCCTTGGGGTGACCAGAACCCTAACGGCGGCGGAGATCCGAACCAGCAGAATCCATGGGGTGGTCAGATGCCTTGGGGCGACCAGAACCCGGTAGCTGCACAGGATCCGAACCAGCAAAACCCTTGGGGCGGCCAGATGCCTTGGGGCGATCAGAACCCTAACGGCGGTCAGGCACCGCAGGGTCAGCAGAATTCCGGACAGACCGCTGCAGCAGATTTCACCTTCGGTGATATCAATGACGACACAAAGATCGACATTACAGACCTTTCACTCCTTGCTGTTCATCTGATCGACAAGACTAATTTCACAGATAAGCAGAAACTGTCTGCTGACGTTGCATATAACGGAAGCATTGAACTTGCTGACCTTGCAACACTCAGACAGTTCATATCAAAGGTTATTACAAAACTCGGTGAAGGTTATACAGCACCTGCAAATCAGCCTTCTTCACAGCAGCAGCCTCAGCAGAATCCGGGACAGCAGCAGCCTCAGCAAAATCCTGAACAGCAGAATCCATGGGGCAGTCAGATGCCTTGGGGCGACCAGAACCCTAACGGCGGCGGAGATCCGAACCAGCAGAATCCTTGGGGCGGCCAGATGCCTTGGGGTGACCAGAATCCTAACGGCGGTCAGGCACCACAGGGACAGCAGCCTCAGACACAGCAGCCGGGACAGGGCAGCTTCACTGCAAACGGACAGAAGTTCAGCGTAGGCAACGGCCAGAATCAGCACAAGAATGACAACGTTGACGGCTACAGCTACGAGATCTGGCTTGACAACACAGGCGGAAGCGGTTCTATGACACTCGGCAGCGGCGGTACATTCAGCACAGAATGGAGTGCTCAGGTTTCAAGCGGTAACTTCCTTGCACGCCGAGGCAGAAACTACGATGCTACAAAGAAGGCTACAGAATATGGTCCGATCGTAATGGACTATGCAGCTGACTATTCAGCAAGCTCACAGGGTAACTCAAGACTCTGCGTATACGGCTGGATGAAGAATCCTCTCGTTGAATACTACATCATCGAGGACTGGGTAAACTGGTGCCCGAAACCAAACGGTGCAAGCAAAACAGTTACGATCGACGGTGCTGAATACGAGATCTTCCAGCTCGACCACACAGGTCCTACTATCCTTGGTACAACAGAAACATTCAAGCAGTACTTCAGTGTCCGCAAGTCAAAGAGAACATCAGGTACCATCACAGTATCAGATCACTTCAAGGCATGGGCAGCTGCAGGCTGGAACATAGGTAACCTTACAGAAGTTGCTCTCAACGTTGAAGGATGGGAAAGCAGCGGTAAGGCTAACGTAACAAAGCTTACTATCGGTACAGGCAGCGGTGAAAGCAGCAATACTCAGCAGGCTCCGCAGCAGAACCCTGGACAGAATCCGGGACAGAATCCATGGGGCGGCCAGATGCCATGGGGCGGCGACCAGAATCCTAACGGCGGTCAGAATCCTGGAGAACAGCAGGTACCTCAGCAGACAGCCAAGTCCACAGGTTCAAAAGGTAAGGTTCAGAACGGTGTATGGACATCAGATGCTGATGTTTCATGGATCGATGCTTCAAAGCCAATGGTTGCTATCGCATTTGATGACGGCCCGATTGCTAACTCACAGAATCCTGGCAGAATCCACAAGGCTCTTACTCAGAACGGCTTCCACGCAACATTCTTCTACTGGGGCGAAAGAATTGCCGGCAACGAGCAGGAAATCAAAAATGCTTTCAATGCAGGTTTCGAAGTAGCTAACCACAGCTGGACTCATCCGAACCTCACGGGACAGGGTGACAAGGGCAAGAGCGAATATCAGAGATGCAAACAGGCTCTCGATGCTATCATCGGCGGCGACAATGATTACCTCTTAAGACCTCCTTACCTTAACTTTGATTCAGGCGTAGGTCAGGCAGTAGGTGTTCCTTGTCCGAACTGCGGTCTTGACACAAAGGACTGGGACGGTGCTTCAAAGGATCAGATCCTTAACACTCTCAAGTCTGCTCTTTCAAACGGATCACTCAGAAACAAGGTTGTTCTCTGCCACGAAAACTATGACACAACAGCAGGCGCTATGGAAGAATTCCTCCCATACCTCAAGAGCCAGGGCTGGCAGTGTGTAACAGTTTCAGAAATGTTCAAGGCACAGGGCAAGACAATGCAGGCTGGTCAGCTTTATGACGACTGCAGATAAAAGTCTTATATCACAACACATAACATATCTGCACAGTTTATGATGCAGTAAATACTCAGCCTGATATATTCTGAAAACTATATTCAGGTGATAAGCAGCCAGTCATTACGATGGCTGGCTGTTTATCTATATTTTTATTAATATAGGTCTTATACCCTATAGCTTATCGCAAAGACCGTATTTTATCATAAAAGGCATTTGTTTCTTGCTATAATGTACATTTTTGTGCACTATCACTATTCACAAGCAAGATTTTTGATACTTATTTTCCTTTAAATGAATTTTGCGCCTAAAATTCGCAGTAATATAATTTCATGTATTAAGCAACACAAATATAAGAAAATGCTTGACAAAGATGTTTTTTATGATAAAATAGGAAGCAAGAAAGAGGTGGTAAACATGAAACACACAAAAAAAATCATAAGTGGTTTCATCGCAATGTCAATGGCACTGTCTGTCGCAGCACCGGCTGAACTGATCAGCTTATCGGATGTCCTTACAGTTAAGGCAGCGCAAGTCGGTCAGACGTTCAAAGTTGCGGGCAGAGACACACAGTTCAAGGAAGACAATGTTGACGGCTACAGCTACGAGGTCTGGCTTGACCAGACAGGCGGAAGCGGTTCCATGACTCTTGGCAGCGGCGGTACATTCAGCACTGAATGGAGCGCTCAGGTTTCAAAGGGTAACTTCCTTGCCCGCCGAGGCAGAAACTACGACGCTACAAAGAAAGCTACAGAATATGGTCCGATCGTAATGGACTATGCAGCTGACTATTCAGCAAGCTCACAGGGTAACTCAAGACTCTGCGTATACGGCTGGATGAAGAATCCTCTCGTTGAATACTACATCATCGAAGACTGGGTAAACTGGTGCCCGAAACCGGAAGGTGCAAGCAAGACAGTTACTATCGACGGTGCTGAATACGAGATCTTCCAGCTCGACCACTACGGTCCTACTATCAACGGTACAACCGAAACATTCAAGCAGTACTTCAGCGTTCGTAAGTCAAAGAGAACATCAGGTACTATTACAGTATCAGATCACTTCAAGGCATGGGCAGCTGCAGGCTGGAACATCGGTAACCTTACAGAAGTTGCTCTCAACGTTGAAGGATGGGAAAGCAGCGGTAAGGCTAACGTAACAAAACTCAATATTGGTACATCAAGCAAAGAAAATCCGACTTCACAGCCATCTTCAGAACCTTCAAAGGCTCCTGTTGCCAAGATCAGCGGAACACCTGTTTCAGCAGGTACAGGTCTTTCAACAGACTGTGAAAGCGATGCAGCCGGCTGGACAGCAAGAGGCGACGGCGTTGAACTTCTTCTCTCAGGAGATATGAAGAGCGGCGGTTCAAAGGCTCTTGCAGTTACAGGAAGATCAGCTTCATGGAACGGTATCCAGAACGCTTCTTCTGATCTCAAGGCAGGCGGTTCATACAGCTTCAGTTCTTCAGTTGGTTACAAGAACGACAACTACTCATCAGCAGGTTTCACATTCGGTGTTCAGTATGACCTGAACGGTGATACAAACTATGATAACATAGCTGATGCAACAGCATCAAGCGGCAAGATGACAGATCTCTCAGGAGATTTCAAGATCCCTGCAGGTGCTGAAAACATCTCACTCTATGTTCAGACAGCTTACTCGGAAAATGATACAGATGCTGACCTTATCGATTTCTTCATCGATGACATCAAGGTAACAGGCGGCTCAGACAGCACAACACCTGCTACATCGGATCCGGGCACACCGTCATCTGCTGAAGACTTCACATTCGGTGATATCAACGACGACGAAAAGATTGACATCACAGACCTTTCACTTTTAGCTGTACATCTTATTGACAAGACAAAGTTCACAGACAAGCAGACACTTGCTGCTGACGTTGCCTACAACGGTACAGTTGAACTTGCTGACCTTGCTACTTTAAGACAGTTCATTTCAAAGGTGATCGATAAACTCGGCGAAGGATACGTAGCTCCGGTTAAGCAGTCTCCTTCCCCGTCACCTTCTCCTTCAAAGCAGGCTTCACCTTCTCCTACAGCAAAGCCGAGCACACCAAGTACTTTCACATCAAGCGGCAAGACATTCAAAGTTGCAGGCAAAGACACACAGTTCAAGAATGACAACGTTGACGGCTACAGCTACGAGATCTGGCTTGACCAGACAGGCGGAAGCGGTTCAATGACACTTGGAAGCGGCGGTACATTCAGCACTGAATGGAGCGCTCAGGTTTCAAAGGGTAACTTCCTTGCCCGCCGAGGCAGAAACTACGACGCTACAAAGAAAGCTACAGAATACGGTCCTATCGTAATGGACTACGCCGCTGACTATTCAGCAAGCTCACAGGGTAACTCAAGACTCTGCGTATACGGCTGGATGAAGAATCCTCTCGTTGAATACTACATCATCGAAGACTGGGTAAACTGGTGCCCGAAACCGGAAGGTGCAAGCAAGACAGTTACTATCGACGGTGCTGAATACGAGATCTTCCAGCTCGACCACTACGGCCCGACTATCCTCGGTACAACAGAAACATTCAAGCAGTACTTCAGTGTCCGTAAGTCAAAGAGAACATCAGGTACCATCACAGTATCAGATCACTTCAAGGCTTGGGCAGCTGCAGGCTGGAACATAGGTAACCTTACAGAAGTTGCTCTCAACGTTGAAGGATGGGAAAGCAGCGGTAAGGCTACAGTATCAAAGCTTACTATCAGTTCAGGCATCGCTGACACAACACCGTCAGCTCAGCCGACTTCAGGCCAGCAGGTTCCTCAGGAAACTGCTAAGTCTACTGGTTCAAAGGGTAAGGTAGTAAACGGCGTATGGACATCAGATGCTGACGTTTCATGGATCGATGCTTCAAAGCCTATGGTTGCTATCTCATTCGATGACGGCCCGATCGCTAACTCACAGAATCCTGGCAGAATCCATAATGCTCTTACGAAGAACGGCTTCCACGCTACATTCTTCTACTGGGGCGAAAGAATCCGCGGCAACGAGCAGGAAATCAAGAATGCTTTCAACGCAGGTTTCGAAGTAGCTAACCACACATGGACTCATCCGAACCTCACGGGACAGGGTGACAAGGGCAAGAGCGAAGTTCAGAAGACAAAGCAGGCTCTCGATGCTATCATCGGCGGCGACAACGACTATCTCTTAAGACCTCCTTACCTCAACTTTGATGCAAGCGTGGGTCAGGCAGTAGGTGTTCCTTGTCCGAACTGCGGTCTCGATACAAAGGACTGGGACGGTGCTTCAAAGGATCAGATCCTCAACACTCTCAAGACTGCTCTTGCAAACGGTTCACTCAGAAACAAGGTTGTTCTCTGCCACGAAAACTATGACACAACAGCAGGCGCTATGGAAGAGTTCCTTCCATACCTCAAGAGCCAGGGCTGGCAGTGTGTAACAGTTTCAGAAATGTTCAAGGCACAGGGCAAGACAATGCAGGCTGGTCAGCTTTACAACGAATGCAAATAACAGTCTTGTTTCAAAGCACATATCTATACGGCTCATGCCGCAATAAATGAATAGCATAATATATGCCGAAAGCAATATTCAGCTGATATACAGCCGGTCATTTCGATGGCCGGCTGTTTTTCTATATATTTATTAATATATGAGTTATACCTGACATTTCATCACGCATACCACTAAAATGCAGATTAGGCTATTTTCTACATGTCATAATATGTATATTTGTGCATGCATCCAAAATGCAGACAAAGTTTTTAGAAATTAATTTCTTATAAATAAAATCAATTACTGTTTTTAACAGGAGCCATTTTCCAACACAAAAATAACATACAAATTCGTGCATGCTTGACAAAGATGTATTTTATGATAAAATAGGAAGCAAGAAAGAGGTGGTAAACATGAAACACACAAAAAAAGTTTTAAGTGGTTTCATCGCAATGTCAATGGCTCTGCCGATCGCAGCTCCAGCAGAACTGCTCAGCGTATCAGACGTACTGACAGTTAAGGCTGCCGACCAGCAGAAAACTGGTAAGACCGCTGACGGTTACGACTACGAGCTCTGGAATCAGAACTACACAGGTAACGTCGACATGCAGCTCGGATCAAACGGTGGATTCAGCTGTTCATGGAGCGGAATCGAAAACTGTCTCTTCCGTACGGGTAAAAAACTCGGAAGCACAAAGGGTTATAAGGATTACGGCAACATCAGTATCGATTATGATGTAGACTATCAGCCAATGGGTAACTCATACATGTGCGTTTACGGATGGACTGAAGATCCAACAGTCGAATATTACATCGTAGAAGCATGGGGCGACTGGAGACCACCGGGACAGCAGGGTGGCAAGGGTACAGTATCTGCTGACGGAAAAACATACGACATTTATACATCAACACGAGTAAATCAGCCTTCAATCCACGGAACTGAAACATTTGAGCAGTACTGGAGCGTAAACAAGACAAATCCTGCTCAGGTAAACCAGATGAAGAACCTCAAGGGTACTATTACAGTATCTGATCACTTCGCTGCATGGGAAAGATCCGGAATGAAGATGGGCAAGATGTACGAAGTTGCCCTCAACATCGAAGGCTACCGTTCAAGCGGTAAGGCAAACGTTAAGAAGAATAACCTCCAGATCGGCGGTTCACGTCCTTCAACTCAGCCGGCAGCTTCACAGGCACCTGTTGCCAAGATCAGCGGAACACCTGTTTCAGCAGGTACAGGTCTTTCAACAGACTGCGAAAGCAATGCAGGCGGCTGGACAGCAAGAGGCGACAGCGTTGAACTTCTTCTCTCAGGAGATATGAAGAACGGCGGTTCAAAGGCTCTTGCAGTTACAGGAAGAGCAGCTTCATGGAACGGTATCCAGAACGCTTCTTCAGACCTTAAAGCAGGCGGTTCATATTCATTCAGTTCATCGGTAGGTTACAAGAACGACAACTATTCATCAGCCGGATTCACATTCGGTGTTCAGTATGACCTTGGCGGTGAAACAAACTACGACAACATAGCTGATGCAACAGCTTCAAGCGGTAAGATGACTAAGCTCGCAGGCGACTTCACAATTCCTGCAGGTGCTGACAACATCTCACTCTACATTCAGACAGCATATTCAGAAAATGATACAGCTGCTGACCTTATCGACTTCTTTGTAGACGATATTACTGTTACAGGTGACGTTTCTTCTTCATCTACTGTAACACAGCCAACATCAAATACAGGAACACAGCCTGTATCAAGACCTTCATCAGGCGGACAGGAAGTAAACGACGGCTCACTCAAGGGCAAGTTTGGTGCATGCTTCAAGATCGGTACATCTGTAAGCCCTCACGAACTTTCACAGGGCGGCGACTTCATCAAGAAGCACTTTAATTCAATTACACCTGAAAACGAGCTCAAGCCTGACGCTCTCCTCTCGCCTGGTTCAAGCAACACAAGAGCTAATGTATCTCTCTCAAAGGCTGCATCAACACTTAAGTTCTGCGAACAGAATGGTATCGCACTCAGAGGCCACACATTTGTATGGTACAGCCAGACTCCTGACTGGTTCTTCAGGGAGAACTTCTCACAGAACGGTTCATATGTTTCAAAGGACATCATGAATCAGCGTCTTGAGAACTTCATCAAGGATACGTTCGATCTTCTTGCTAAGGAATATCCAAAGCTTGATGTATATGCATACGATGTTTGTAACGAGCTCTTCGTAAACGACGGCGGCGGACTCCGTCCGGGCAGCAACTCAGGCTGGACAAAGGTTTACGGCGACACTAACGATGAATTTATCATCAACGCATTCACATATGCAAGAAAGTATGCTCCTGCCGGATGCAAACTTTACATCAATGACTATAACGAATACATTCCTGCAAAGACAAACGATATCTACAATATCGCTATGAAGCTCAAGCAGAAAGGCGTTATCGACGGTATCGGCATGCAGTCTCACCTTGACATCAAGTATCCAAGTGCTCAGGTTTACAAGACAGGTCTTGAAAAGTTCTTAAGCACAGGACTTGAAGTTCAGATCACAGAGCTTGATATCACATGCGGTTCTGATTTCAATACACAGGCTAAGCTTTTCGCTGATGTATTCCAGATGGCAGTTGACCATGCTGACCAGATCCCTGCACTTACTGTATGGGGCACTAACGACAGCATCAGCTGGAGAAGAGAAAACAACCCTCTCCTGTTCAGCTCAGGATATAAGGCTAAGCCGGCATTTGACGCTGTAATGAAGGTTGATACATCTTCAGTAAAGAGTCAGGCACCAGCTTCTCAGGCTCCTGCATCACAGGCACCGGCTTCTCAGGCTCCTGCTCAGAATCCGACACAGAACATTGTGCAGAATCCGTCAACTTCTACACAGGCTCCTGCAGCAGCAAACTTCTCATTCGGTGATATCAATGACGATAAAAAGGTAGATATTACAGACCTTTCACTCTTAGCAGTACATCTTATTGACAAGACAAAGTTCACAGAAAAGCAGGAACTTTCTGCAGACGTTGCTTACAATGGTAAAGTTGAACTTGCTGACCTTGCTACATTAAGACAGTTTATCTCAAAACTTATTGATAAACTCGGCGAAGGTTATGTAGCTCCTAAGGCTTCACCATCACCTTCACCTTCTCCTTCACAGCAGGCACAGCAGCCTTGGCAGCAGCCACAGCAGCCATCACCTTCACCTTCACAGCAGCCACAGGCTCCTGCAACCTTCACATCATCAGGCAAGACATTCAGCGTAGGTAACGGTCAGACTCAGCACAAGAATGACAACGTTGACGGCTACAGCTACGAGATCTGGCTCGACAGAACAGGCGGAAGCGGTTCTATGACACTCGGCAGCGGCGGAACATTCAGCACAGAATGGAGCGCTCAGGTTGCAAGCGGTAACTTCCTTGCTCGTCGTGGCAGAAACTATGATGCTACAAAGAAGGCTACAGAATATGGTCCGATCGTAATGGACTATGCAGCTGACTATTCAGCAAGCTCACAGGGTAACTCAAGACTCTGCGTATACGGCTGGATGAAGAATCCTCTCGTTGAATACTACATCATCGAAGACTGGGTAAACTGGTGCCCGAAACCAAACGGTGCAAGCAAAACAGTTACAATCGACGGTGCTGAATACGAGATCTTCCAGCTCGACCACACAGGTCCTACTATCCTTGGTACAACAGAAACATTCAAGCAGTACTTCAGCGTTCGTAAGTCAAAGAGAACATCAGGTACTATTACAGTATCAGATCACTTCAAGGCTTGGGCAGCTGCAGGCTGGAACATAGGTAATCTTACAGAAGTTGCCCTCAACGTTGAAGGCTGGGAGAGCAGCGGTAAGGCTACAGTATCAAAGCTCACAATCGGTACAGGCAGCGGCGAACAGCAGCAGACAACTCAGAACCCTCAGCAGCAGAACCCATGGCAGCAGCAGAACCCTCAGCAGGGTCAGCAGCAGGTTCCTCAGCAGACTGCTAAGTCTACTGGTTCAAAGGGTAAGGTTCAGAACGGTGTATGGACATCAGATGCTGACGTTTCATGGATCGATGCTTCAAAGCCAATGGTTGCGATTGCATTTGATGACGGCCCGATAGCTAACTCACAGAATCCTGGCAGAATTCACAACGCTCTTACAAAGAACGGCTTCCACGCTACATTCTTCTACTGGGGCGAAAGAATCCGCGGCAACGAACAGGAAATCAAAAATGCATTCAATGCAGGTTTCGAAGTAGCTAACCACAGCTGGACTCATCCGAACCTCACTCAACAGGGTGACAAGGGTAAGAGCGAATATCAGAAGTGTAAGCAGGCTCTCGATGCTATCATCGGCGGTGACAATGATTACCTCTTAAGACCTCCTTACCTTAACTTTGATTCAGGCGTAGGTCAGGCAGTAGGTGTTCCTTGCCCGAACTGCGGTCTTGATACAAAGGACTGGGACGGTGCTTCAAAGGATCAGATCCTCAACACTCTCAAGTCTGCTCTTTCAAACGGATCACTCAGAAACAAGGTTGTTCTCTGCCACGAAAACTATGACACAACAGCAGGCGCTATGGAAGAATTCCTTCCATACCTCAAGAGCCAGGGCTGGCAGTGTGTAACAGTTTCAGAAATGTTCAAGGCACAGGGCAAGACAATGCAGGCTGGTCAGCTTTATAACGAATGCAAATAATCACTAAACTGTTATAAGCAAATCAGATTCAAAAACATCAGGCTCTCCGGAATTTATTCCGGAGAGCCTTTTGATATATCTGAGTATTAAGGAAACGCTGATATATTCATAAATCAGCGTGGGGCTCCTGGGTGAAGCCGGATTTCCGATTAGTCTTTCCTTAAAGTTTTTGTTTATTTCATTGATTATTTCCATGTACCCATTCCTATGAGTTCTCTTAAAGTATTGCAGAACTCAAGTGCAGGTGCTGAAAGATATTTATTCTTTTTATAGATCAGCTTTATATGCTTTTCTGCATCCTGATTACTGATAGCATAATAAGCAGGATGAGACGGTACTACAGCAAACTTTATGAATGTATCAGGCACAAACGCCACTCCTATCCCTTCACAGACAAATGAAAAAATAGTGTCAAGATTATTTGACTCTATTATGATCTCAGGAGAAAATCCGGCCGCCCTGCAGATTTTTTTTCAGATAGTTCTGGCTTGAATCGCTGTTGCTTCGGAAAATAAATTTCTCCTTTTTAAAAATATCCATTTTCAGTGTGTCTGATCTGAACAGTTTTTTCAGAATTGGTTTTTATATCTTCCGGAGTAAGCATGAACTCAGGATATTTCTTGTTCACTGCCCTGTTCATCGGAACAGCAAGATAAAGTTTTTCCATACACAGTACTTCTATGTTGAAAAGTTCTTCATCAGCTGATGAAGTTCCGATCATAAGGTCAATATCGCCCCGAAGCACACTGTCCTCAAGATTACGGTAAGTATCTTCCTGGATCGTTATCCGAATGTCAGGATATTTACGATGAAACTGTTTAACTGTTTTTAAAAGCATGTTCGCAGCGTAAAACGGCGAAGTACCGATCCTGAGATTACCGTTTTTAAGTCCGGCCAGCTCATTGATCTTAAGCGTCATTTCATCTTCAAGCTCTTTCATACGGTTGGCAGTTTCAATGAAGATCTTGCCTGCATCTGTAACTGTAATAGGAGACGAACTGCGGTCAAACAGTGTCACACCCATTGTCGTTTCAAGATTTATAATAAATTTACTTAAAGACGGCTGCGTAACAAACAACTTTTTAGCAGCTTTGGAAAAGCTTCGTTCTTCCGCAACTGCAAGAACATATTCTATCTGCTGTGGTGTCATATTTTTTCTCCATTACCCATACAATCTTACAGAGATCAGCATATCATCCGCTGTCACTCTGAATCTGTCATCTGTTCTGTAATACAACACGTACTAAAGAAAATGATGATCAATCAACTAATCGTTCTAATGATCCCTATGATCATTTTCAATATAATTATAAACCGAAAATTAATTAAAGTCAAATATTTAAGAACAAATTAGCTGAAAATAGTTTGATACATATTTTTTACGAAAAAAATTCTTGACAATCCGCTTGTTTAGTGGTATAATTATAAGGCACTTGAAAAAGGGCACATATATCGCGGGATGGAGCAGCTCGGTAGCTCGTCGGGCTCATAACCCGAAGGTCGTTGGTTCAAATCCAGCTCCCGCAACCAAATTCAAACCGTCTGAATCATGTATTCAGACGGTTTTCGTTTGTAATCAAAAAGACTCGTCAAACAGGTTGTTTTTATATGTTAAACAACACCGATATGTCAGGAGGTTTATACTTGCAGTCATTTTTAAAAAACAAAAAAGATCTTCTATACTTCTCCACCGCTGCGGTTCTTGCAGCAGTACACATTGTCATTATTCTTATGATCAGAATACGCATGCCGTATTTCCTTGATTCAGATATGTCAAGTGAACTGCTGCTAAGCAGAATTCTTTCAGAGGAACACTCTTTAATGAGTAAAAACTGGTTCTATTCGACTGAACTGCGCGTGCTGAACACTCAGCTTGTATATACTTTCTTCTTTAATTTTACAAATAGCTGGCATCGTGTCAGACTGCTTTCGGACGCTGTGCTTCACTGCTTGCTTTCCGGAAGTGTTATCTTCTTCTGCAGAAAAGCCGGAATAAGACGGTATTCATTCTGCAATGCGATATGCGCTGTCTCCTCTTTGTCAGTCACATATTTTCTGATAATCGCAATGGGGTGCTACTATATTCCTCATATTGCAATATCTTTTCTGACACTGGCATTAGCTTTCATGAGCAGCGAATCCGGTAAAAAGAAAAAAATATCCGCGCTTACCGTACTTTCACTCCTCTCATTCGCTGCCGGAGCCGGAGGAGTACGTCAGCTGGTAATTACATATCTTCCGCTGACTGCCGCAGTTATGATCCTCTGCTGCAATACTGTCTACAGAGAAGGTCTGTCATCTGCACGTAAGTCAGCATATTCCGCTCTTATTCCTGCTGCTCTTACTTCACTTTTATCCGGCGGTGCCGGCTGTATCGTAAACAGCCGCGTACTTTCCGGTATATATCATTTCAAGGAATGGGACACGATCCGCTTTAAGCAGGCCGATCCTGACAGAATATCACAGGTAATATTTGATTTCTTTACTTCTCTGGGGTTTACGACCGGTGACCTTACGGTAAAGAATCTTGTTTCAAACTGCTGTTTCGGAATTCTGCTTCTTCTTACTGTATGGGCCGTTTCTGTCGGACTGAGGCAGACATCCGGCTCCTGTTTCAGACTTCTTACTGTATTTTTTATATGCAATACTGCAGTTTTCATCCTTCTGTACACCCTTACGGATATGCCTTATACCGCCAGATACAATTTCCCTGTGATCATATTCTCCTTCCCGCTTATCACTATGGCCATACATGAAGCAGACCTGAAAATGATGCCGGCTGTATCAAGACAGATACTGTCATTCATCCTTATGGGTTCTGTGCTGATCAAATCCGGTATTGTTCACAGTGATCTGAGAAACTTCGTCAAGACTCCTCCGGTTCATGAAGTGGCGGAATTTATAAACAATTCCGATTACAGATACGGATACGCGACCTTCTGGAACGGAAATGTGCTCACAGAACTTACAAACGGAAAGGCCGAAATGTACTTATGGCGCTCATCCGGAAATGACGGCAGTGAATTTTCAAGCACAAAAGATCCTGACGACTTATATGAATGGCTGCAGAAAGCCGAACATGTCACTTCCCCGCCGGACGGAAAGGTGTTCGTTCTTTACAGAAAAAATGAAATCGAACACTGCGGATGGAAAGAACACATTCTTCCGGAAGACCTGATATTTGAAACAGCGGAATATGAAGTGTACGGCTTTGAAAGCCATGATGAAATGATGTCCGTATATACGACCGATAACAATAAATAGAACCTAAACCTGACTTGAAGATATAAAAAAATGAGTCAACTGCCGAGCATATCACTTGACAGTTGACTCATTTGCTTTAACAATGCCGCCCATTTATAATGAACAATCCGGAGTAAACGTTTCTGTTGTCACAGTATCATTTCCAATCTCACAGGATACTGTAACAAAGCCAGGGTCAATACCCAAATTTTTCCCTATAAACACGTATCCCTCTCCGTATTTGTCAATTAATCTTTCACATGTTACATGTATTCCTCCAATTTATTACATACATATTCTTCATCATCGCAAACTGCAAATCTAAGCATTTTCTTCACCTCTGCAGTCAATGATACCATATAATCAGAGGTTATTCAAGAATTTCTTTCTCCATCATGCCGGACCAAGTTATTTCATAACCGCTTGATTTAAAAAGCATTATATAGTAAAATATTATTATAGTAAAAACTTTTTTTCGGAATGGCGGTGATATTTTTTTGGCCAAGAATTTTAATATTACAGGTACTTGTTTTCCTGAAGTTCATTACATGGTAGATATAACCGAAAGACTTGAAACGATCAGAAAAATGATAGACGACGGAAACTACTTTATCATAAACCGCGGTCGTCAGTATGGAAAAAACCACTACTCTTCATGCATTAAAACGTTTTTTATCTGATGATCACACTGTTATATCTCTTGATTTTCAGACAATGGATACCGAGGACTTTGCTAATTCGGCAAATTTCTGTGCAGCTTTCGCTGAAGAACTTATTGATTCACTCGATGAAAATACATGTATTTCCGAAGAACGATTAAAAGAATTCGAAGATATTGCCGGCGGTAAACCTGCAAGAATGGCTTCCCTGTTCAAAATCATCAGTAAATGGTGTGAAGAATCTGAAAAGCCTTTAGTGCTGATGATTGACGAAGTTGATAACGCATCAAACAATCAGGTTTTTCTCGATTTTCTGTCCCAGCTTCGTGCTGCTTATTTAAACAGAAGTGAAAAAGCTACATTTAAGTCAGTAATTCTCGCCGGAGTTTATGATGTAAGAAATCTCAAACTTAAGATTCGTGATGAAAATGAACATAAATACAACAGTCCGTGGAACATTGCAGTTAACTTCAATGTTGATATGAATCTGACAGTCACCGGCATTACAGGTATGCTGAACGACTATGAAAAAGATCACAACACAGGAATGGATGTTGTTTCTGTTTCAAAGCTTATTTATGATTATACTTCCGGATATCCGGTACTTGTATCAAATATCTGCAAGCTTATTGACGAAGATATACACGAATGGACAAGTGACGGAATTATAAAAGCCGTAAATAATATTCTTACGATGAATACGCCTTTGTTTGAATCGCTTATAAATAAACTTGAAACATATCCGGATATGAAATCAAGTCTCTACAATATGCTTGTAAACGGTCAGAAATTGTCCTACAACCCTGATAACGAAGCTACAAAGCTGCTTCTTATGTTCGGATTTGTCAAAGTAGCGGATAATAGCATCGTCATAGCAAACAGGATCTTTGAAACGAGGCTTTACAATGATATGCTTACCTCTGAAGAAATAAAAGCTACTCCTATTGCCAGAGCCGGATCGTTTGACAAACCTGAATTTATAAAAGACGGAATACTTGATATTGAACTTATTTTCAGAAGATTTACCGAGCACTTCAAAGAAATATACGGCGAAAATACGGACAGATTTATTGAAGAAGATGCACGGAAATGTTTTCTTGTTTATCTGCGACCAATTATAAACGGTATCGGCAACTATTATATTGAAGCACAAACCAGAGATAACCGCCGGATGGATATTGTAGTAGATTATCTTGGAAAACGCTATATCATAGAGCTTAAGATCTGGCATGGAAATAAATATAACGAAAACGGAGAAAAACAACTTTCCGACTATCTTGATTCCTTTAATCTCAAAAAAGGATATCTGCTCACTTTCAGCTTTAATAAAAATAAAGATTCAGGAGTTAAAACTACCTTGTTTGAAGGTAAAACTATAGTAGAAGCTGTAGTTTGAGTATATCCGTTTCGCTTCGAAAATGTACAGTTCACCCTGCAAGGTGAACTGTACTATCAATAAAAAAATCAGCTGCACTTTATTCGTGCAGCTGATTTTTTAACCATTTCTGAAGTGCAGACCACTATAACTTCCTTCTAAACAACCGTAACCTCAAAAACTTATGCAAAACAAAAACCGCAGGAAAACCTGCGGTTTGATTTTTTATACTTCTTCGAGTTTGTACTGAAGACTATATTCCTCAAAATTCTTGTTGTAGTCATTGAGGTTCTCAGCCTTGAACTTTTCGAGATACTCGTGAGTATCGTAAACGTCGTGGCTAAGTTCGATAGTTGCTACTGCAATGTTCGAACAGTGCGCGCCGATACGTTCGAAGTTTGTGAGAAGATCATTGAATGTAAATCCGTGATCGAGCGTACATTCGCCTGACTGGAGGCGCTTGACGTGTCTGATCTTGAGTTCGTCACAGAGATCACCGATAAGTTCGTCGAGAGGCTCTACCTTGTGTGCCTTGTCAAGGTCATTGTTGACATATGCCTCGATAGTTGTAACAACTATCGCAGATACTGCGGAAATTACTACGTTGAGTTCAGCCTGTGCCTTTTCGGAGAAGTTGAGCTTCTTGTCATAAATCTCTTTAGCACAGTTTGAGATGTTTACAGCGTGGTCGCCGATTCGCTCGAAGTCACCGATCGTGTGAAGCATCTTCATGACTTCACGGCTCTGTTCCTGTGTAAGGTCAGCGCTTGTGATCTTGACGATGTAGGTGCCGAGCTTGTCTTCGTACTTGTCGATGACGTCTTCCTTTTCCTGGATCTTTTTGTACTTGTCATCGGAATAGTCGTAAAGAAGATAGAACGCACGGGACATATTCTTTCTTGCTTTTCTTGCCATAGAGCTTACTGCATCCTTGCTCTGTGCAATTGCGATGGCCGGATGTGCAATGAACTTGTCTTCGAGGCGGTCGATCTCTGCATTGTCTTCCATATCCTCCGGGTTGTCCTTGAAGATAAGTGTAACTATCTTTTCAAGAACACTGATAAACGGGAACAGAATAACAACTGTGGCAAATCTGAAAAGTGTGTTTACTGACGCGATGTACATCTTGTTCATTGTTGTATCCATTACGCTGAAATGAATAAAACTGTTTGCCAGATAGAACACTGAACCGATTATCAGAACGCCCAGCACGTCGATGAGAAGATATACAAAAGCTGTTCTTTTGCCTGCAACGCTTGTTCCGAGAGCTGAAAGAAGTACCGGAACTGCTGCACCGATAGCAATTCCCATTATTATCGGGAAGGCTATCTCGAATGAGATGGCTCCTGTAGAGGCAAGTGCCTGAAGGATACCGATGGTTGCTGATGCACTCTGAAGAACGCATGTGACCAGCATACCGAACAGAATACCTACAAGAGGATTTCTGAATGAAGTAAGAAGCTTAATAAATGCCGGTTCTTCCTTTAATACTGAAACTGATGTACTCATGGCGTCCATTCCTGTCATAAGAATGGCAAATCCCATGAGAATATTACCTACCGACTGTTTTGTCTTCTGTTTGCAGAACATCTTTAAATAAATACCTGCGATCGCTACCAGTCCTGTCAGCGTATCTGTGGAAAGAAGTGAAAGCAGACTTGATGATGAACCGCCTACATCAGAAAGACAGATGATCCATCCTGTTACAGATGTTCCTATAATCGCTCCCATTACGATACCGATGGCCTGTTTTACCTTCATCATACCGGAATTAACAAATCCGACTGTCATAATCGATGTAGCTGATGATGACTGAATGACTGCTGTAATACCTGTGCCCAGAAGCACACCCCTCAGCGGAGTTCCTGACAGCTTGTAGAGGATCATCTCCAGTTTACTGCCGGCTACAGCCTTAAGTCCGTCACCCATAAGTGTCATTCCGTAAAGGAACAGTGCCACTCCGCAAAGCAGAGCAATTACCATTGAAATACCCATTTTGAACCATTACTTTCCTGAAAATTCAATTTTCATATTCTTTAAATCTTTTTTTATTTGTCCATATATATTTATATCATATTTCAGGGAAATTGTAAATCCTTTTTTTTTAAAAAAAATTGATATAATTGTGTCTTTAAAATGAAAAGAAGAACAGCCTTATGGGACTGTTCTTCTTATTTGTCAAATTATTACGCCGTTGTATTTTAAAAGCTCCCTCGCAGTGTCAACAGAGTCAACACCTTCCTTGTTCTTTACAGGAGCGAACTCTTTCTTTCTGTCAACTTCATAGGCAAGACAGCTGTGCTGGAGTTTTACCATGTCAAGAACAAGTGTTTCAAATTTATATGCATTCGGTTCCTCAGGACATACTACACTGCCGTTTTCATCGATATGCTTTATCTTCTTGAAAGCACGGTGAAGAGGAAGTCGCATGTCAATTATGTCATTTAGTCTGTTCACATGGAATACATAGTTGAGGATAACGCCCCAGTTATATGAAAGAACACCGTTTTCATCGCGGCTCTTTATCATATCATCTGTCATTTCATAATATTCAACGATGGAAGGTCTGCCGTCTTCAAGACACATAACTCCAACGCGTTCTTCAGGAGCTGCCTTGGCCACTACCTTGGCGCCTGACTGTTTTCCTGATTCAATAACTGCACCGATAAAGCACGGATCAGCCATACGCTGAAGCACGTTGTCAACAGCAAATACGTTGAGCCATTCTATTCCGCGTTTTTCAAGTGTTTCTGAAATGCCGGACCTGATCATCGAAGCATACCAGCCGCCGTTTCCGTTAGGTGCAGTAGACACTACGCCCTTGTCTGAAAGCATGAGTTTTCCTTCAGTATCAACTGTAGGAAGCTGTTCCTGAATGAAAAAGCTGATATGATCTGCGTCATAGCCGAAATAATTATGTTCCGCAAGAAATTCTCTTGTATCACGGTCATTGTCAGCACTGGTCATGATGAAAAGCGGAACAAAAACGCCTGCTTCCTTTACAACGTCAAGAAGATTGTTGATCAGACATTCGAATATATAAAGTTCCCTGCTTACGCCGATATTGAACATTCCCTTAGGCTTGTCAAAACCAAGGCGGCTTCCCTGTCCTCCTGCAAGAAGAACACATCCTACCCTGCCTTTTTTAATGGCGTCAAGGCCTGCGGCCAGATATTTTTCGCGGTTATTTTCAATGTCAGCTACAGTTTTTACATCTTCCGGTCTCATCGGAGTGATGCATCCTCTTTCTTCCTCAGCTCCTGTTTCGTCAAGGACGGAAAAATCAAGGTCATCGATCTGTCCGAGTAATTTTTTCTGTTCATCTGCCGAAAGTTCTTCATAATGTCTTAAAAGATGTGTCTGTTCTAAACCTGTAAGCTTTTCTGTTATTTCTTTTTTCATGTTTTCTCCCTGTTTATTCTAAGGAAACACTGATCAAACCGCAGCACCTGCTTCGCAGGTACTGCGGGAGAGGGATTTGCCGGGCTTCGCCCCGCACCCCTGCACTGATATAACTGCTCAGTGCTTCCCTGTTTTGCTGTTTTTCACATACTGCTGATGTCATCTTGCCGTAGCCGCCGGTCAGATATGAGATATCAGTACTCCTTTATTTAAGTACAGATTCGTGTATAGCGAAATGCTTAGGAACGCCGTGTTCCATAACAAGGTTAAGTTCTCCCTGGATAAGCGGCAGGAAGTAGTCAAGTGCCTTGGCCTCAATATTGTTTCCTGCTGAGTTGATGTATTTCTTAGGAAGAAACTTTTCCTGATTTGCTATCTTGGAAGCGTCAGCTGTCTCAACGGCAACTGTGTAAGGCATATCCGAGATACGCTTAAACACCATAACTTTGCCCGATACACCGGCAAGAGCGCATTTTACACCTTCAGCGCCGATCATTTCAGCCTCGGCGATGTCTGTTGCCGAGCCTAAGTGAGATGAGCAACGCTGCATAACGTTAAGTTCGATGGAACGGACCTTGCAGCCGATCTCCTTTCTGACTGTTTCCTCAAGATACTTGCCGATACCTGAAAGATACTTGTGGCCGAAATTGTCAACTTCACCTGACTGAACTCCTTCAGGTACTTCAATACCTTCGGAAACGGCAACTATAACAGCCTTGTGCTTTGAAAGTTCCTGTCTAACATCTCTTACAAAACCTTCGATCGAGAATTTTACTTCAGGAACGTAAACGAGATGAGGTGCAGTTTCGCCGAGTGCGTGGAGCACTGCTGACGATGCTGTAAGCCATCCTGCGTGGCGTCCCATGATCTCGACTATTGTAACTGAAGGGATACTGTAAACGATACTGTCACGTGTGATCTCCTTCATTGTTGTTGCGACATACTTGGCTGCTGAACCGAAACCAGGTGTATGGTCAGTAATGCACAGATCATTGTCTATAGTCTTCGGAATACCGATTACCTTGATATCAAGGTTGATAGTCTTAAAATATTCGGAAAGCTTGTTTACCGTATCCATTGAATCATTACCGCCGATATAGAAAAAAGCTCCGATATTTCTCTGGACCAGAGTATCCCTTATCTTCTTGTAAACTTCCTCGTCTTCCTCCCAGTCCGGAAGCTTGTATCTGCACGATCCGAGAACTGTTGACGGGGTCTGTCTGAGAAGTTCCATGTCATCATTTGAAAGGATCATTGACTTCAGATTGATCATATGGTTCTGAATGATACCTTCTATACCATTTACCGAACCGAATACCGCATCGATGGAAGATTCCTTGAGGGCTTCCCTGTAAACGCCGACAAGTGATGCGTTGATAGCACAGGTCGGGCCGCCCGACTGAGCTACTGCAATATTGAACATATAACCACACTCTCCTGAATTATAGTGACAGAAATAACTGCATTCACCACAATCAATTTATTTATTGCCATGCTGATCCGCAAACGGGGTTTACTCGTTTGCATATAGGCTAATAGTAAATGAAAAACTATTTTTTCGTTTACTAAATTGTAACATTTCCATTATAACATATATTTAACACAGTTGCAATAGCGATAATTGCGAACGAAAGGGCAGATCCTGTCAGGATCTGCCCTTCTGTCCGTTATATTTCATTTAAATGTAACGCTGTTTACATTAAGGAAACACTGATTAAACCGGAAATCCGGCTTCGTCGGATTTCCGGAGGTGTGATTTTACGGGGCTTCGCCCCGAACCCCCACGCTGATTTATGAATAAATCAGCGTTTCCTTAACTTTTTCACCGGTCCCTGTATCATTCCGGAGATTCGCTGCTTTTTTCAACACTGTAGAATTCTTCAAGTTCAGGGCGGCACTGCAGAAAGATCTCTGCAAGCTTTGCGTCAAAATGTGAACCCGAGTCAGCTTTTATGATCTCAAACGCCTTGTCGAACGAAAATGATTCCTTGTAGCAGCGCTTTGAAACGAGTGCGTCAAAAACATCAGCAAGTGCCATTATTCTGGCCTCGACAGGTATATCGTCCCCTGCAAGTCCGCACGGATATCCCCTGCCGTTTACCTTTTCATGATGATAGTGAGCTATGTTTGCAGCTATTTCAACGAACTGCTCCTCCTCAACTCCTGTAAGTATCTTTCGTACCATTACAGCGCCGATCTCAGAGTGTTTCTTCATTTTTTCGTATTCTTCATCGGTAAACTTTCCCTGTTTGCGAAGAACGGCGTCGTCAACACCTATTTTGCCAAGATCATGCATAGGAGCACTTCTTATGACACACTCAAGAAAAGCAGGATCAAAGTCCATGTCTGACTTAAGCAGCTTTTCGGAAAAAATCCTCACCACCTCGCTGGTCCTCTTTATATGACTGCCGGTACTGAGATCGCGTGATTCGACCATCTGTGCCATACCGAGAATGGTCTTCTGCTGAATTTCCATTATTCTGCCTGTCTTCTCATCAACTTCCTCGGCAAGCTTACGGTTGAAGTTATCTGACAGTTCAAGTGCATTGTAATGCTCGGTCTCATCCTTGAGTTCAACCGTATAGCCCCGGCAGAGATTTCTGAAGTTTAAAAGCGGATGGATGACGCAGTCATACGTCCTTCCGTCAATAACGAAAGTGGACACCCTGTTTTCCGTACTGTCATCTGACTGACTGTGTTTGCTGTGATAAAGAACCTCAATTATTGAATTTCTAAGTTCACCGCCTGCATCTTTCGGAAAATGTCCGATACGGAATTTTTTTAACTCAGGGAAAATCAGTTCCGCTTTTTCATTGCATCCCATGTAGCGGAGCTTATTGTCAAAAGTTATAAATCCGAATTTTCCGAGATGTTTGTCAACAATATCCTTGTTTTCCTCAACAGTGTAGAAATTCGCTCTGTTCACACTGTGCATCGATACGATACACATCGCAGTATACACCATCGGAATAACTATTATATCGGAGAACACTTTGGTATTGATCTCATAAACAACAGCCGCAAAAGCAAAAATATGCACCAGAAGCATTATACTTTTACGGTCAACCGGACGTTCCGTTTTCATGGCGTATATACATGCGGCAAGCGCCATGACACCGTAGCTTAGTACTGATGCGGTAAATATCATATGAAGAGGGCCGTAGACTTTATCAAGATGTCTTATGCCGTTTTCAATATGGAATTCCGCTTTTCTGTAATAATACGGTCCGTTTCCGGCGGTACAGACCATTGCAAATATCGCTGACTGTACCGTGTAAAGAGCGCACTTGAGTGCTTTCGGGATCCGTATATGACATACTTCGCATATCGTAAGGCAGTAAAGCAGCGGAACAAAGCAGCCGCCGACATAAGTTATCTTGACCGCAAGCAGAGCTTCGGAAAGATTCTGCGCACCCGCAAATGCTACATATCCGCCGTTTGCAATAATTATACCGATAATCAGCACATACTGTATAACACTTCTTCTCTTGTCAAAAATGATCTGGAACAGAAACAGTCCCAGAGCTATGACAAGACTTAATATATAAAACCATATCATAATGAATACCTCTTTATCCCGCCGGCTGATACTGCTTATCAGAACCAGTCTGCGGGTATGAAGTTCCGGTTCCCTTTTCCGGTCCTTCACAGTGATTTATGAACTGAACACAGTAAGCATTCATTATATATATCGGCAGAAATTAAATAAAATCAATGTCAGAAAGGGATTTAACAATTACTGAATACAGAAAAATCAGCATAACACACTCACGTAATACGTTTGCGGGTTATGCTGATCGGTTTCTGAGGAGAGTTTTTTCAATGGAAATGCTGATTATCAAATATCTGTCAGTCGCGCTATATTATCAGTAATCCTCTTCTTCAAGTGTTTCGGAAATGTCATTTGCCGGCTTTTTGAGTCCCTCGATTACGATGCCGTTCTTTTCAGCATAGTCCCAGAGAGCCGCATGTATTGCCTCTTCAGCTAGGAGCGAGCAGTGTATCTTTACCGGCGGAAGTCCGTCAAGAGCTTCCATGACTGCCTTGTTTGTTACCTCAAGCGCCTCGTAAATCGTCTTTCCCTTAACAAGTTCAGTAGCCATGCTGCTTGTTGCTACAGCAGCACCGCATCCGAAAGTCTTGAACTTTACATCACGGATCACCTGGTTTTCATCTATGTCAAAATAAATTCTCATGATGTCGCCGCACTTGGCATTACCAACTGTGCCGACACCGCTTGCATTTTCTATTTCTCCGACATTTCTCGGGTTTGAAAAATGATCGATTACTTTTTCACTGTACATAAGATCTTACCTTTCAGTATTATTATTGTTCCTTTAAGAAAACGCTGATCAAATCGTAAATCCGGCTTCGCCGGATTTACGAAGGCGGGATTTGCGGGGCTTCGCCCCGGACCCCACGCTGATTTATTCTTAAATCAGCGTTTCCTTAATCAATTCATTTCACAGCCGCAGCAGACTGTCATCACAGTCAGGCTTTATTGTTTTTAAGAAAATCTTCGTATAACGGTGACATGCTGCGGAGTCTGTCAACTATCTTTTTAAGTTCATCAACTACGTAGTCAAGATCTTCCTTTGTAGTTTCTTCGGAGAGAGTAAGTCTGAGTGAACCGTGCGCTATTTCATGCGGGAGTCCTATTGCAAGGAGAACGTGCGAAGGATCGAGGGAACCTGATGTGCATGCTGATCCGCTGGAACCGCAGATTCCCTTCTGGTCGAGGAGAATTAGAAGTGACTCACCCTCGATGAAACGGAAGCAGAAATTAACGTTGTTCGGAAGTCTGTCAGTCCTGTGTCCGTTGAACTTTGAGTACGGGATCTCGTTTTCAATCCTGTTTATAAGGTAGTCACGGAGCTCAGTTTCCTTACGTATTCTTTCCTCCATTGTCTTTCCTGCGATCTCGGCTGCTTTTCCGAGTCCGACAATGCCCGGAGTATTGGAAGTACCCGCTCTTCTTCCGCGTTCCTGTGAACCGCCGTGGATGAACGAGCGGATCTTTACGCCCTTGCGTATGTACATGATGCCGATACCTTTCGGGCCGCCGAACTTGTGGCCGCTGGCTGAAAGCATGTCGATGTTCATTTCATCAACATTTATCGGAATATGGCCGTAAGCCTGTACCGCATCAGTATGGAAAAGAATGCCCTTTTCGTGTGCAATTCTTCCTATTTCCGCAATAGGTTCTATTGTACCGATCTCATTGTTGGCCGTCATGACTGAGATGAGGATCGTATCCGGTCTGATGGCCTTTTCAACATCTTCCGGGTGAACGACACCGTCGCTGTCAACATCGAGATAGGTTACTTCAAAACCGTGCTTTTCAAGATATTCACAGGTGTGAAGGATGGCATGGTGTTCTATTTTTGTTGTTATGATGTGTTTTCCTTTTGAGCCGTATTCTTCAGCAGTCGCCTTTAAAGCCCAGTTGTCAGACTCGCTTCCGCCGCCTGTAAAATATATTTCCTCAGGCTTTGCACCGATAAGTGCAGCCGCCTGGTTTCTTGCTTCCATAACAGCCTTTTTGCCTTCTGACGCAAAGCTGTAGATAGCTGAAGGGTTGCAGTAAGTTTCGGTAAAGTAAGGAAGCATTACGTCAAGTACTTCTTTTTTTACCCTTGTAGTCGCTGCATTGTCAAGATATATGAGTTTTGACATGACTATGATATTCCTCCTGAACTGCAGTGAATTGCTGTGCTTTCACTGTTATAAATTTATGTTTACATGGTTTGTTATCACTGAATTTATTATATACCTTTTCGATAGGCTTTGTCAAGTATATTTTTGGATTAGCTTATGCTAATCCTTACCGAAACTATTTTCCGGATCACAGCATGTAACGAAAAGGTTCGCGCGTCCTGTTTCCGCACATATTCACGATATTTGTTCGCATTCAGGCGCACCGGATAGCTCTGATCTTTTCATAAACAGCTGAAGCTAACCTGCTGTGATTATCTTCATCCATATGTTCTTCGTCTGTTTTACTCGGAACTGCAAATTCAGATGCATCGAGAAAATACGTATTTTCCGCACGGCTTATCTTTCTGTATTCGGCCGCAAGTTTCTTTGATATCTCAACTGAGTTTCCGTCAAATTCAGGGTCGAAGCCTTCCTTCCAGACGTTTTCGCCAAGGTGGATAGGTGAAATGATAAGTATCTTCACCTTGTCCGAATACGCTTTAACCTGCCTTACAAGTCTTCCGACTCCCTTGGCTATTACCTCCGGAGACGCTCCGTAAATAGCCTTGCAGTCATTTGTGCCAAGCATTATCACCACCAGGTCTTCGTCTGAGGGGGCATGTGTCTCAAGGATCACAGGAAGAAGCTTTACACCGCATCTTCCGTCGCGAAGCGGATCTTCAAAGATCGTGGTCCTTCCCACAAGACCTTCCTCAACTACTCTGGAATCTGTCCCGGCCAGCTTTTCGCTGAGAATACTCGTCCATCTTTTTCCCCACGGATATCTTTTTCCTGTTCCCGGAATGTAACCGAATGTATTTGAATCGCCGAAGCATATTACCTGTTTCATGTTAAGTCCTCCGCTCTTAAAGATTTTACTGATAATATAATGAACTGTTATCATAATTTATTATACCACACCTATAGGAATTGTAAAATACAATATGCTTATACTGAGTTATAGGCTGGATCTATAGCAAAACTCAGAACAAAACGGAAGCACTGATCTGCACTTCCGTTTGTGTCCTTACTATGAAATGAAGTTTATAATACTGAAAATCACGTAATGTTTCTGAACCGGACTGATGTCAGGTCACAGGTAATGCGTCCGGCAGAGTGCAGCTGTCACTCTGTCTGAAGAAATGTTTTTCCTCAGGATCAGCGGATAGCTGCAAATGCCTTGTCGAGAGCTGCGATAAGGTCATCGATGTGTTCTGTACCGATCGACAGACGAATAGTAGTTGGCTTGATACCCTGTTCAGCAAGTTCAGCTTCTGTAAGCTGTGAGTGAGTTGTTGATGCAGGATGGATAACCAGAGACTTAACGTCTGCAACATTTGCGAGGAGTGAGAAGATGTCGAGGTTATCGATAAACTTCTTTGCGTCATCTTCTGTTCCCTTGATGTCAAATGTGAAGATACTGCCGCCGCCGTTCGGGAAGTACTTCTTATAGATCTCATGGCTTGGTTCTGAAGAGAGTGACGGATGGTGAACAGCTTCTACCTGAGGATTCTTTGCAAGGTAATCAACTATCTTGTTTGTATTCTCAGTATGACGTTCAACACGTAGTGAGAGTGTTTCAAGTCCCTGTAAGAAGATGAATGCGTGGAACGGTGAAAGTGTAGCACCTGTATCGCGGAGAAGAATAGCACGAATGTAAACCGCAAATGCAACAGGGCCTACAGCATCAGCAAAGCTTATGCCGTGATAGCTTGGGTTTGGCTCTGAGATCCACGGATATCTTCCTGACTTCTTCCAGTCGAAGTTACCGCTGTCAACAATAACGCCGCCGATAGCTGTACCGTGACCGCCGATGAACTTTGTTGCTGAGTGAACTACGATATCTGCGCCGTATTCGATAGGACGAACGAGATAAGGTGTTGCGAATGTATTGTCAACTACAAGCGGAATACCGTGCTTGTGAGCGATAGCTGCAATTTTTTCAATATCGATTGCATTTGAATTAGGGTTACCGAGTGTTTCGATGTAAAGAGCCTTTGTGTTTGCATCGATAGCCTTTTCAAATGAGCTTTCATCTGAAGGATCAACGAATTTTGTGTTTATTCCGTAAAGAGGAAGTGTATGTTCGAGAAGATTATATGTACCGCCGTAGATAGTGTTTGATGCTACGATGTTTTCGCCTGCCTTTGCAAGAGCTTCGATCGTATATGTAATAGCTGCCGCACCTGAAGCTGTTGCAAGAGCGGCGGCACCGCCTTCGAGAGCTGCTATTCTCTGTTCAAAAACATCCTGTGTAGGATTTGTAAGTCTGCCGTAGATGTTGCCGGCATCCTTAAGTCCGAAGCGGTCAGCCGCATGCTGTGAGTCGTGGAATACGTATGAAGTTGAAGCATAAATAGGTACTGCTCTTGCATCTGTAACCGGATCTGCCTGTTCCTGACCTACGTGAAGCTGTAATGTTTCAAAGTGTAATTTATTGTTTGCCATGATGATTTCCTCCTGAATTAAATATTATTCTGTTTTTATTTATGTGGAACACCGGTCAGTCCGGATAAAAGCTTTCCTGCTAACCGGTACTTACTATCTTAAAGAACGCTGTTCCTTAGCTTTAAGTGTGTTCCTCTTTGCTATGTCTATATTATATATCAGAACGGTAGGGTTTGTCCAATGCAAATATTCCATAGCCGGTTATAGCTTTTCCCTATAACTGAAACAGTAAATCAAGCGACAATCTGAAAGCATTGTTCTTCCGTCCGGGCTATAGTTTACAAAAAACGTCGTACATATATTGCATTTTTCATTGTAATCTGATAAAATTATATTATTAGCAGTTTTAAATAATACACTATTTTATTTGTTGTTAATCCATGCGGGGAACATGGAAATAAATATGAGCAGGGTTCAAGGGGTGTAAAATAAATGAACTTTGAAAAACTTAAAGGAGACCGTAATAAAAAGAGTTTCAGACTCACCGTAATACTTATACTTCTGGCCGCTCTCACTGTAGGCGCGGACGTTTATTCAAGCGTAATGTATTTCGGAAGATCGACCAGACTTGTAAGAGCTGAAACAATAACAAAATCTGCAAAACTGGCTGCAGAGCTGGTAAACGCTGATAAAATAGATTTCTGGCTCGAAAACGGAGCTGATGAAGAATACAAAGCGACAAAGAATACTCTTCAGTGTGTTATCAACAATACGCCGTCTCTTCAGTACCTTTATATTTATCAGATAAATGAAGAAGGATGCCGGGTCGTTTTCGACCTCGAAACAGAAGACGAGAGCCTTAAGAAGTACGATGAACTGCCTGAAATATCATCTTCCGTTCTCGGAAGCAGAGAGGCACTTGACGACAGCTTTGAAAAATATGTTCCGGCTATGCTGGCGGGCGAAGAATTCGGCATCGTGGAATCAAAAGGCAAGTACGGCTGGCTTATGACCAAGTACCAGCCGATATTCGATTCATCAGGAAAATGTGTTGCATATGCCGGCGCCGACATTTCAATGCGCGGAATATACTACTACAGAAAACGCTTCATGTTTCTGATGATCGGTATTTCATCATTCTTTCTTGCAGGATTCATTCTTCTGAGTCACCGACTGCTCGTACAGAACAGAAAAGATATCATATACGACGAATTCATCAAACAGCAGAAGCACGACCAGAAACTGCTGCGTGAAGTTATTGAGGCATTTGCTCAGGTTATCGATGCGAAGGACAAATACACTCAGGGCCATTCGACCCGTGTCGCTGAGTATTCCGAGCGAATAGCAAAACTTGCCGGTAAAAATGAGGATGAATGCCGCGAGATCTACTACACTGCCCTTCTTCATGACGTTGGCAAGGTAGGAATACCGCTTGGCATCATAAACAAAAACGGAAAGCTTACTGACGAGGAATACGAACTGATAAAGCAGCACCCTTTAAAAGGAAACAATATTCTTTCAAGTATCAATGAATTCCCTTACCTGAGTATCGGTGCCCATTATCACCATGAACGATACGACGGCAGAGGATATCCGGAAAAACTCAAGGGTGATGACATTCCTGAAATAGCAAGGATCATCGCAGTAGCTGACGCATACGATGCAATGACATCAAACCGAAGCTACCGTGCTGCTATTCCGCAGGATCTTGTACGTGAAGAGATCGTAAAGGGTTCGGGAACGCAGTTCGATCCGAAATTCGCCAAGGCAATGCAGCATCTGATCGATCTCGATTCGGAATATGAAATGAAGGAACGTGAAGCAGTAAGCGAGCTTGCCGGCAAAAACGAACTTGTTGTCGGCGATTACCGAAGTGAGTACTCTGAAGGTATTCTTCTTACTCAGTGCATGACTACAATATGTATAACGGTAAATCCCGATGAACCTTCGCATACTCCTGTTCCGTCACTCGTACTGTTCGATTCCCTTGACGGAAGAGTTCACGACGATGATGAAAAGGAAGCAAAGGAACTTCTGTACTTCGAATACGGTGAGATCTGGCTCGACGGCAAAACGGCCACAAAAGGCGCAAGGAAGATGCAGACAAACTACTCTAATGAAGGCATGGACATCATTAACGAGAATGAGTTCAGAATACAGGCTGTAAAAGTCCGTGACCATGTACTTGTAAACATACTGAGCCGAAAACGGAAGATCGAAATAACGACTGCCCTTCCGGACAGCACCCGCTACGCATATCTGGTACTCACCGGTGAGCACTGCCGTCTGAGCAGCGTAAGCGTGGTAAAAACTGAAGAACAGGTTTCAAACGACTACATAAAACGAATAGCGGAAGAAATAAGCTTTATTAACGTACCTGCCGGAGATATACCTAATGTGCAGGTGGACGGCTTCCGTTCAGCTGCGACCGATGGTATCAGTATACCTGAAAAAATGGTCATCAGTTTCCACACAATGAGTCTTCCTACAGCACGTCTTGTATGGCACTGCCCGTATATGGTTGTATTCAGTTCCGACGACGGCCAGATAAACGGAGTAAACTACAAGGAATACGCACTTATACGACTCGACGGTGAAAACTGGGAATCAGACAGTGACGCTAAAAACGACTTTATCGTAAATGTCCAGGATTCATTCAGCGGCTGGGAGGCATGGAAGGAATACAACAAGGCTGGCTACGATACATCCGTATCATTCGAAAAGTCAGGTAACACGATAACCGTGACCACAAGCAATCTCGGTGTGTTTATCAAAAACATCACCACCCTTCCGGACGCCATCGACAATGTATTTGTCGCTCTGACCGGCGACCAGTGTGCGATCACAAATATCAGAATAAAATAAAAACGGAGCAGGAGACCGATAACCAAACCGGACTCCTGCTCCGTTTTTTAAAATCTTTTCTCCGGGTCCCTGACAAGAAGGTAAACCATCCATACAACAAGAGCGAGAACTACTACTGAAAGACCGAGGAATGTGTCATTTAGCATATCTGCTGATGACGGAATAAAGTAATCTGCTCCGTCTTCGATATATTCGACTGCGGCGTCAACGAGCCACATGAGAGATGCACCCCAGAACATGTAGCAGAGGATACCGGTCTTCATCTTTCTCGCCTTTTCACTTGTGTACCAGATAAGCGTTACTGTTACAGCAGCAATGAGTGTGATAAGGAGGGTCATGATCTTACCTCCTTTTCATTATGTTCCTTTGCGTTCTTTGCCCATATCTTTTCAATAACGACCGTCGCCGCCCATACCGCGGTGACTATGACTGCCATCGCTGTTCCGTTCACTGCCATTTCGTCAAGCATGACCTGTGCTGATTCCGGACTTGACGCTGCTGTAAGGAACGGGAAAAACGGTGAGATCTCGCCGTGCCATAGATGTTCAAACGCCAGAAGACCCGAACCGCCCCAGAGAAGCCCGTTAAGTCTGCCGAGCCTGTCTGAGAATCTCACTTCATATTCATCAGTTTCCTTTTCATTTTTCTTCGATTTCTTTATTACAGCTGATGCAACCGTTGTTACTATCGCTTCTGCTGTCGGTACTAAAAAACATGCCATCTGATTTACTCCTTACTTATTTATCCCATCCGAGCGCACAGCGCTTTTCCTTCATGTCGGCAATTATCCTGTCTGCAAGAGCTGACGGATCAGTGTCAACATTCATTGTGGAACCAAGAAGTTCCTTTGTGCCGTGCTTTAAGAATTCAATTACATTCTTTGAACCGTAGATCTGTGCTTCAACGCAGTGATATGAGCTTATGCCGTTAAGTCTGAACCCGAGAGCTGCATCGATGCCTTTTTCATTTCCCCATTCAGGCGATGAAAATGCAAACGGCATCTCGTACATTTTATGTCCGAGCGCTCCGGCAACACCTGCGAAAATACCGCTTGAACGCGTGTTGTCTATGCACTCGCCCACATGCCATACCGGCGGAAGATCAGGTTCGAGAAATTCACGCAGACTCTCTCCCGCCTTTTCCTTTCCGGATACCGCACAGTAGCCGAGCTTCATAAGCGGGAATGACGCACAGCCGTTGGAGATAATGAGAACGTTGTTTTTAAGCAGTTTGTCGGCAACGTCAACTATGCATTTTTCGTAAAGCACCTTAGGATTATTGCATCCTACCATGTTGACGATACCGAGTATCTTTCCGCTCTTTATCGCTTCCGCAAGAGGCTTCATGCTTCCGAATCTTCTGTGGATGTACTCAACCGAGAATCCGACTTCAGCTTCGACTTCGTACGGAGGTATGTAAACAGGAATACCCTTTCGTGCCTCAAAGCTTTCAATGGCTCTTAAAACGATCTTTTCAGCAAGTTCCTTTGTCTGGTCAATGTTTGAATGATGGTGGTCATATTCAAAGCGTTCAGCACCCGGAAGTCTTGCAGACTCGCTCGTGGTGACAACTGTTGTCCTGAAGCATTTTGCCACTTCCATTATGGACGGGAAAACGTCCTGTACGTCAGCTACCCAGAGATCAAGAGCACCCGTACCGAGGACCAGTTCCGCTGAAACGGCATTTGAAAGCGGTATAACTCCGCTGTAGCGGTACATTGCGGAAAGTCCGGAGCAGCAGATGCCGTAAAAAACGTATTCCCTTTGCACCCTTTGACTTTGCAAGTTC
The DNA here is from genome assembly GCF_000712055.1 of Ruminococcus sp. HUN007. NCBI lineage: Bacteria > Bacillati > Bacillota > Clostridia > Eubacteriales > Oscillospiraceae > Ruminococcus > Ruminococcus sp. HUN007. The sequence goes on from NZ_JOOA01000001.1 coordinate 888,798, forward strand.
TATAAGATCCTCACGCTTTCCTGCTTCAACGATCTGGCTTACAAGCAACGGAAGATGACCGTGAACAGCAATGTTTACATATCCTTTCTGAAGGGCACCAATGTTCACCTTTGAAGTCACCCTGTCCCCGACACCGAAAAGGCAGTCGGTCGCTATCGATCCGCCGACTACACCAGAGAATGTAAACGCAAGTCCGCAGCGCAGGAACTGCTGCATTATCGACTTCCAGTCGCCGTCTATGGCACATCCGGATTTATGGTAGGCTTCAAAAACTTCATGGTACGCACTTACCGGAAGAATGTCAAGCTTCTTCCATGTTTCCTGACGTTCAGGTGCTGCACAGGCTGATATTGTTTTGTATTCTCCCGGAACAGTCCTTGACAGATCTTCAAGCAGTACATCGGCCAGATCCTTTGCGACATACTTGAGCTGTCTGTTCTTCTGCTTTATTCCGAAAGCCTCAGCAGTTGAACGTATCTTCTGTTCACCGAGTATCGGTATGTCGAGTTTACCCTCTGCAGCATATTTCAGCGCAAGCATTACCTCACGTGCATGCATGCCGTGCTGTGCCGCACCGGCGGCTGCTGAACGGAGAAGGTTTCTCGCAACTATAAGGTCGGCATCAGCACCGCATATTCCCTTCGGCGCCTTCGGCGTGATACGACAGGGACCCATGTTGCATATCTTGCAGCAGATGCCGGCCAGTCCGAAGTTGCACTGCGGTTTCTGTGCATCGAAACGGTCAAAACAGGTGTCGATGCCGAGCTGTTCCATTCGAAGAAGCATTTCGCGGACTGCCGGATCCGGCGTCTGTTCGATGACATCCTGCTTTGACGGGAAGGTTTTGCGGTATTCGCTTACTGCATTCATGTAGTCCTTTATAAATGCCTGCGGATCATCTTCCTCACCCTCACCATCATGATGAGAGGCTTTGAGCGTAACGACAGGTATGCCGTGGGCATCAAAGCCTATAAGATTTCTGTGTGAATGTATGTGGTCCACGCCGTCGCTGTGGTGATGACCGTGATGATGTTCATGCTCATGCATGTATTCCTCACCGTGATCGTGTCCGTGATGCTCATGACAGTGAGCATCTTCTGTTTTCTTCTTAGCCATTAAACTCTCTCCATAATTCATATTCATAAACCAGCGTCCGGATCCGGATGAATACACCGGATTTCCGGACCTGATCTGTGTTCTGTTAAATCACATAATCAATGTATTCTTCGGTCTTCATGTTGAACAGTTCGAATACCCTGTCACGCACATGAAGGAATCCCTGACTTGTGCGGTCTGCCGTGCTGTGCGCCGGAACCTTTACTATGCTCTTTATCCTTCCCGGATCAGCCATCATAACAACGATCCTGTCAGCAAGGAACACTGCCTCCTCAATATCGTGGGTGACGAATATGATTGTCTTCTTCTCCTCGCGGGATATTCTCAGCATATCGTCCTGAAGCTTCATTCTTGTGATCGCATCGAGCGCTCCGAACGGTTCGTCCATAAAAATTATATCAGGATCCACCGCAAGGCCTCTTGCAATCGCAACTCTCTGCTGCTGACCGCCGGAAAGCTGACGCGGATAGCGTTTTTCAAAGCCTTCAAGTCCGACAAGTTCAAGAAATTTTCTCGCTGTTTTATCCGCCTCTTCCTTTGAAATGTTCTTTGATTCAAGACCGAGCTTCACATTGGAAATTACATTTCTCCACGGCAGAAGTCCGTAGTTCTGGAAAATGGTAATATTCTTAACTGACGGCTTTTCAACTTCTTTTCCGTCTATTGTGACGCTGCCGCTGTTGAGCCTTTCAAATCCTGCAAGCGTGTTAAGAAGAGTACTTTTTCCGCATCCGGAAGGACCTAAAAGACAGATGAACTCGCCTTTTTCTATTTCAAGTGAAACATTGTCGAGAACTACTGTTTCTTTTCCGTTCTGGGTGTATTTCTTGCATGCATCCTTAACTTCAATGTATGCCATTATTCAGCACCTCCCCAGGCCTTCAGTATTTTCTTTTCGGCAAACTTAAGTATACCGTCAAGGATAATGCCGATAACACCGATAACAAGGATAGTCGCTAAAAGAATATCTGCACGGATGTTGTTTCTTGCATCGATTATCTGGTAACCAAGTCCTGACTGAGCACCTACCATCTCACCGGCAACAAGGAAGATCCACGCTGTACCTACTGCAAGATGGATGCCGTTTGCTATCTGAGGAAATGCGGCCGGAAGGATGAACTTCCATGTGAGCGCCGGCTGCTTTATACCGAAGTTTGATGCTACCTTGAGATAAACCGGATCGATATTGTTTACAGCAGCAACGGTTGAAAGAAGAACCGGGAAAAATGCTGCTATGAAGATGATAACTATCGCCGGTACCTCACCGATACCGAAAAGAAGGACGATAAACGGCATCCAGGCTGTCGGCGAGATAGGTCTTAAAAGCTGAAGCGCTGGATTTACATATTTAAATACTCCCGGCAGACGTCCGAGGATGAGTCCCAGGAAAACAGCCACGACTACAGAACTTATGTAACCGACGGAAAAGCGGAACATGCTTGTACCGATGTTCTTAAAAAGAGTTCCGTCGGTTATCATTTCAATAAGCGCAAGAAAAGCCTGATACGGTGACGGAAAAAGCGCATCGCTGTAGTCGCTGACCATATACGCGATCTGCCAGATACCGATAAGAACTGCAACCGACACGACTGCATTCTTAACTGACAATAATTTTTTCATTAACTTCATTCCTTAAATAATCTGAGGGATAAAACGGGGTTTTACCCTGCATTCCTGCCCTGATCAGTGAAATGACCGGGACTTACTGAAAATCGTTCTTTACAAATTCTGCATAGGACGGCGGATTGTCTGAGAGACCGTATTTCTTTACCTTATCAGTAAGCAGTGTATATGTTTCCTCTGAGATCTCAAGATCGTCAAACGAGATCCACTGAAGTGAGATATCGAGAACATCGCTGCTCTGCTTGAAATACTTTTCTGCAGTCTTCTTCGCTGTTTCAGCGTCGAGTGCCGCACCGGCTTTTTTGTAGCTTTCAACGAACGACTTTGCCTTGTCAGTTTCGTTCTCAATGAATTTATCTGTAAGAACAAGACCGCAGCAGACAGAATCCTCCCAGAGTTCCTCTGATGTATACAGTACCTTTCCGGCACCCGTCGCAACGCCCATTGCACCGAACGGTTCAGCAACACAGTAACCATCGATCTGTCCGCTTGCAAGGGCTGAAGGCATTTCAGTAGGAGCAAGCTCAGTTACGTTTATGTCATCCACAGTAAGTCCTGACTTTTCAAGCACTTCGTTAAGAAGAATGTTGTGTGATGACTGTCTGTGCGGAATCGCAAAAGTCTTTCCCTTCAGGTCCGCTCCGTCGTTTATACTGTTTGAAACTATTACGACGTTTCCGTCATGGTGGCCGAGTGCCACAGCTTTTATTCCGACGCCTTCCTGCTTTGACTTCATTGCAAGTTCTATGAGAACTGACGCACCGTCGACCTTGCCGGTGTTGAGCGCATCAAGCAGTTCCGGCCATGAACCGAATTTTACAAGTTCGACCTTAAGTCCGTTTTCCTTTTCAAGTTCTTCTGCTTCCTCGAGTACCGGAAGCGCATGTGTGATAGGCAGATAAGCGATCTTTACTGATGATTCCGGTGAATTCCCGTCTGATGCCTTTCCGCATCCTGTAAGTACCGCAGCCGAAAGTGCCAGTGCCGCGATCAGTGATAATGTTCTTTTTTTCATACTAAAACTTCTTTCTTATATTTTCTATGTATTTGGTATGTATTTAGATTATCACATTTAATCTATCAAGTCAATAGGTTTGGTCTTACTTATAATTTATACTTATATATAGATTTTATCTATAACCGGTTATATCCGGGTAAAACCTGTACGGTCGTAATTTATTTACCTGTTTTACATCAAAAAATCCCGGCGATTCGTAAGAATTACCGGGATTTTTATCTCGAATATGTATTTACAAAAACATATCTCGTTTACTGTAATAAGGTCTTATACTAATCTGATTTTTGCTCTTTCCATATCTGCTTCAAAAGAAAGCACACATATCAATGCAAGAAGTGCCCCCTGAAAAGTACCTGTACCGTCAAGGTTGACGATGCCTTTACTGTAATCACCGTTTAAATTACAGTTACCGCAGTCTGCGATTTTCAGAGAATCTATATCGGTATGCAGAACCTGCGAAATATTCTTTTTCTCAACGAAAATGCTTCGTTTATCGGTTATAACGAAATACTCCTTTCCTTTTGAAAAGATACCTTTGTTTCCGTAGACTATGACACGTTCACCAGGCTCCATAACTTCATTTATACGCGGAAGCGCATTAGCTATCTGATCTTCACGCAGTCCTTTCATAGAAATATCATCCGGTATCTTACATTTAGCGGACAGATATTTCTCGATCTCTGACGAATTTTCACATATATCCATGCAGTGCACAATACTTTTTATGCAGCCCGAACCGTTCTCTTTCTTCATCACTTTGGAAAGATCACACTCAACGCTGAATACTTCTTCATTAAGACCATAATATTTTGCACAGGGCTTTCGTGTTTCACTCGGTTCATCAGAATATCTCGAATTGCAGAATGAACAGAACCACTCATGTCTGGTCCTTATACGTTTCAGCTCCCCGCCGCACTGTTCACATTTTAAAATCTCCATTGTTTTCATCCTCCGGTCATAGATTTCGTATGTCTCTATTATACTACATTTTGAGCTGAAGCTCCATAGTGCAATTATTATTTTAAGAAAAATCCCCTTCAGTAATAGCCTGTTTTTATATCCCCATATCAGTTATTTGCATTGGACAAACAGTGAAATGCAGGTTATAATATAACCATACCACACAGGAAAGGAGCTGTACAAATGGTAACAAGTAAGTATTCCATTCAGCACATTTTCCGCTCAGCGCTCATTTGTACAGAGCGGATGTGGAAAGCTGGACGATGTTGAAACTGACATTTTAAATTCGCATAAACACTCTTATTGTATTATAGAAAAATCCACCCGGACTTCCATTAGGTTCGGGTGGATTTTTGCCTATGCAGCAACCATTTCTCCAACATTAAAGCAATTGTAAACCTGCGCATTATACTGTTAAACGGAAATTGTAAACCTGCGTATTCAGGAAAAATGAGACCCATCAGTTCATAAAAATTTGAATTCTATATTCAATATTATATTGCTTACCATACGAAAAAGTTACCTGTAACTATAGTTTCTTTGGGTTTAGCATTTTCATCAAGAACACCGGCTTTAATCAGTGCTTCCTTCGATACTTTCTTAGCCTCTTCTCTGTCCATCGTTCTTAGTTTTTCAATATATTACTGCATACCACGAATGTATTCTTCGTGAGTAGGTCTTCTTTTTCTTTCGGCCATTTTACGTTTCTCCTGTAAATACAAATATCCTTTACAACTTTATTATACTACATTATCAGCTGAAAATCTATACTGACAATAAAGTTTTCAACATGAATAAAAGCCAGTGGCAATAACCAGTGGCTTTTCAGATAAAATTATGTGGGGTCCACTTCAGATTTAATTGTGGCTAGCCCGTGAATAGTAACGGCGATTCGAAAGTGAAGTTTCTGATAAAATATTGAACAATGACATTGATGTTATTTCAGTATTTAACCGTGTACAGCGGCCGAGTATATTTTTTCAATAAACTGAAGTGCACCGGAATAGCCGATATAAGTCCTGTTCAGTACAACCTCTTCCGTTGCTATTGTTCCTACCTCTACAAGTACAGCATTCTTTTCCCTGGCTGCATCCTGTTCCCATGAAGAACCAAGAATAAGCGGTGTACTGTTTCCGAAATCATACTCTGAAATCTTTTTTTCGATAAGATAACCGTCTTCGATGAAATCAACATTTCCGGTTACGCCTTCAGAAAGTTCATTGTAAAGTTCTGCAACAGTTTCACGGTACTTTGCAGGAGTATTATCGGAAATTATCTGACCAACAGGTATAAGACCTATCTGGTCGGCAAGGAATCTTGAAAAGGCAATGTTATAAGCCGCATCACCCACAATAACAAACTTTGACGGAAATCCGAACCAGTACTCTGCAAAAAAGTCTGCAAAATGGTCGAAGAAATAATAGTACCTCTTTGCTTCACTTTCTATGAACTTTTCAGCTTTTTTATTATCGATACCGGCATATTCAACGACCTGACGTATGAACGCCGTCGTTGCTTCCTCACCTACAGGAATTACCGGAATGTGAAGGTACGGCTGGCCGTATTTCTTTTCGAGATGTTCTGCCACTCTCAGACCCAGCCATGGCGAAAGCACAAGGTTGAATGCTGCCTTCGGAATGTTCTTCCACTCAGATACACCTGCACTCTCACTTCCGAACAGGACATTTACTTCAAAGCCTGCTCCCTCAAGGATCCTCTTCATCTCGATAAGATCGCCCCGCCAGAATGTATTGAAATAAGGTGCCCCCATCCACAGGTTTATGAGTTTCTTACGTCTGCGTACGCCCTTTGCTTCTCCTACAAACTGATCGATTATTGCAAGTACCACTTCTTCATGTCCCCATAGGTTGTTCCCCTTGAATCCCGGTATCTCAGCATGAACAATGGAATATCCCTTTTCACGATACGGTTTTATAACAGCATTCACATCATCTCCCACAAGCTGCGGTGAACATCCTGACAGGACTACAAACAAATCACCCTTCATGATTTTCAGTGCTGATTTCACAACACCGTCAAGCTTTTTTGCACCGCCGAAAACTATCTCGTTTTCACCGGAATTGGTTCCGGGAATATCACCGCCTCCGACACCTGACGAACCCTGAAATCCGTTGCAGAACGACATTGTAAAATACTGCTGGTCCACGCATCCCGGTCCGCAGTTTATTACAGGGACTGCTCCCGGGATCGCTGATACAGTATAAGCTGCTCCTATAGAGCATGCGTAGTGCGGATGTGTGATCGTTGTATGTTTATTCTTAGCCATCAGTTCTGTTCCTCCTTATCGGATTCATCGAGTATTTCCGGATGTTTAGCCAGAATAAACGGATCTTTCTGACTCAGCCACCAGTCACTGTACGGAAGCGAGACATGCCTCTTCAGAACCTGATTGAGCTTCCTGCGGGCCAGTATTTCAAGAACCGCTTCACCCACACGTATGATTCCGTCATAACCTACAGGAAAATGTTCGTCACCTATAGCAAACGAAGGAATTCCCATTCTTGCAGCATTCGGAGCAAGTCCGTTATGCCGGATGATAATGAAATCAGCCTTAACTCTGCCAAGAAGCGCCGGAAGCTGGAAAGGCTGACACTTGCTTACGGTGAAATGCGGTATATCACCGTAATTGTCAACAAGAGTCTTCAGTGTATTCTGTTCTTCATATCCACCGTCGTAAACAGGATCGTGGTGGAATACCACTGAACCGTCAACTGTAATTCCAAGATCACGAAGTACCGAAATCAGGCCGTGTGCATAGGAAGAGCCTGTAAGCACAAAACCGCAGACACCCTTCAGTTTCTCTTTCAGTTTTTCGATTTTCGGTCTTACACGTTCATGTTCTGAAGCTATGTATTCTTCGGCTTCCTTTTCCTTTCCTACCTGTGCGGCAACAGCACGAAGCCATGCATCAGTTCCGTAAAATCCGTATGGCTGCGGAGCTTTTATCTGAGGTACTCCGTAGGCTTCTTCGAGTGCAGTTGAAAAATATGAGCCAAGAGTATGACAGAATGTCGTGGTACATGCCGCTTCAGATGCCTGGGCAAGCTCATCGTAGCTTGCTATATCCATGATGTAATTTACTCTCAGTCCAAGCGGTTTAAGCATATCAGTAAAGTAATCGGTACCCCACAGTGCAACTATGTTTATAAGGTCAGGCTGTTTTACAGGCTGCTTTTTTACTATATGTTTAAGTACAGCATGCTGTGCTATATCAAACCCGGTCGACCAGTGCTTTGAGCGGAATCCTTCACACTGCATAGGCGCAACTGGTATTCCGAGTTCTTCCTCCATCTCTGCAGCTATGCTGCCTATATCTTCACCTATGATAGCTGTTGAGCAGCTCATTGAAAAGAAGATAGCCTTCGGAGAGTAACGTTCAAAAGCTTCCCGTGCTGCTTTTCTCAGTTTTTCAGCCGCACCGAATACCATATCCTTTTCCAGCAGATTGGTATTGATAATATTTATATTGTGAGGTTCAATGCCGCGGCGTTCAAGACCTGCGCGGAAAGCAAGGTTAAATTCCGGATTTCTGGCTGAACAGCCTATCGGAGAATGCTGTATCAGGACACAGTCACGAATGTTTCCGGCCTGACATGCTGCAATCGAATTGGCACACATACTCTGCTGATTAAAAGGCATATTGAGTTCACACAAACGGCAGCCTTCTCCGTTTCTTCCTGCGCCGGGACATCCGCTATTTTTAAGTGCACGTTCCTCATAACGTGACTGCTCAACAAGTTCTGAAGCTTTACCGTCCCATGAGATTATTGATCCAAGACGCATTTCGCGGTTCTCGATGTTCTCAAGGTCAAGTCGTATTTTTTTGGCCATTTTGATTATCCTTTCAGTTATTATTACGGTCACTTCCAGCGTAGCAGCCAGTTTTCAAGTTTTTTCACAATATTAGTAAACAGAGTTACTATTGTACCCAGAAAAATAATGCCGACCATAATTCTCGTAAAGTTACCGAAGTTGGTATAGTACTGAATATAGAATCCCAGTCCGCTGTTACCGCCTATCATTTCAGCAGAAGTCAGAAGTATGAACGAGAGCATAAGTCCGATATTGCATCCGTCAAAAATCTGAGGCAGTGAAGCCGGCAGAAGGATCTTAAACAGCATTGACAGTTTTGATACACACAATACTCTTGCACTGTTCAGCGTCCGTACACTTATGTTCTGTACACCGCTCACTGTTCCGGAAAGGACCGGAAAAAAAAGCTGTTATAAAAATAACAAACACTGAACAGCTTTTAAAAGTAGGCAGAAGTGCAAGCGAGTACGGAATAAATACTATCGGAGGAATAGATCCAAGAAAATTTGTTACCTGTTCGCTTACTTTTCCGATCTGCGTGTTCCATCCCAGAAACAGTCCGGCAGGTATAGCTGTCAGAAGCGCAAGTGAATAACCTGCAATTATAGTGGACATACTCGACGACAGATCTTTCATAAGTCTTGGAAAATCGTTTAAAAACTGTTCGGCAACTACATCAGGTGCTTTGAAGATATCCTGAGGAATAACAACGAATTTGGCTGTAAGCAGAGTCCATATACCAAGAAACGAAAAAATCACTCCGAAAACACCATTCTGTGTTCTGTTTTCTTTATTAAGCGGTTTTGATAACGTCAGAATAATAAAGAGTAATTCGAGCAGCAAAAGCAGAACTTCGGCATATACAGGATCTCCGGCTTTCTTTGTTCTTGTCGGCAGAAACTGAACCAGAACTGAAGCCAGAAAAATCAGATGCACCGGACTTTTAAGACGTTTCAGTCTAACCATCAGTCCCTCTCCTTATGATATTCAATAAGATATTTATAAACTTCATCATCAGGTGATTCAGCAGCTACCGCGTTTAACGCCCTGCCGTACAGTTCTGCAGACAGACCGCCGGAAATGTCGAATTCCTTAACAAACCCGATATCAGCAAGCGCTTCATAAAAGTTTGTCATACCGGTTATGTCCGGATCAGGATTGGCTATCTGAGCGTCGTATTCATACGTATCCTTCTGAAGTGATTCCTCTTCAACGTCTACATATTTCTGAACATCCTTTATTGTTTTGTCATGATCTGTCTGATAGAATCTGTAAGCGCGGATAAGAGCACGAAGGAAGGCTTCATATAAATCCGGCTCTTTTTCAAGTGTTGATTTAAGCGCCGCCTGTCTGCAGCATACATGATCTTCAAAATCAGCTACTTTACCGCTGTTTGAGAGAATAACGTAGCCTTCATCTTCTGCAAGAATACGATAAGGAGCGTAAAGGATTGCTGCATCAATGTCATCATTTTTCAGTGAATTGTATGCATCAGCTCCGTCAGCAAATATATTGAAGTGTATCGAATCCTCAAGTCCGAGTTTCTTTGCTGCTGCACGATATACTATGTGACCGGAGTCAACTCCCTCTACACCGATATTCTTACCCTTCAGAAGTTCAAGTGACCACTCTTCCTCAGGTATTCCCTTAACAAGCTCCGGTTTAACTATAAGTCCGTGCCCGGCGATCATTGCTCCACCGAATACTGTCAGATCATGGCCATCAGCAAGGTACGTGATAAGTTCACTCGACCCGAACGCACCCACATCTATTTTTCCTGATTCCAGAGCCGCAAGCTCACTGTTGTTTTCACCAAACATTACAAGTTCCGTGTTCAGTCCCTCATCTTTAAAAAATCCTTCTTCTTCTGCAACAAAGTAGAGAAGATGCCCCGGAGAAGGCAGATATCCGATTTTCAGTACTGTACTGCTGCTATCAGAGCCCCCTGTTCCGGTGCTTTTAGATGAGCAGCCTGTAAGAACTGCCGCTGTCAGTATTAGAGCCGTAAGCAGCGCTTTTGGTTTTTTCATTTTATTCAGTTCCTTTCATAGTAATCATATGTGTTTACTTTGTTTTGATGACGATTTTAAGTATAGCATAAAACTATAACCCTGTCTAATAGTTATTTTTTAATATAGATCATAATAAAAAGTGATAACATGATTACATATAAGCAAACTTAAGATAGCGGCAAAGCTCCCGTGACAGGTGACAGTATGATACAGTGCTCACAAACGGTGAGCTGCCGGAGGCAGCTAATTATAGTATCAGGCATCGCGATGCCTGATACCTTTTATATGCTGAAAAGGCGGTAATCTCTCATTGTGGAGTGATTACCGCCTTTGGAATTATTATTATATCCATTTTACTCGAACATTAACCAGTGGCTTTTCAGATAAAATTATGTGGGGTCACTTCAACAGAAATCGAAGTACCATATTTGCATCAAGGAGCTTCATAATTTTCTGCAGCCACCTTTTCCCATACTGATTTTTCCTGTGAAATATAATCACCATTTGAACGTCCTGAAAGGATACCAAACACTGAATCTACCGATGTTGTTTTCTTGCTGTATCCTTTAAGAAAAACCATCAGTTCCTCAAGCTGTTCTTCTGTTAAAGTATCTATTATACTATATGCCATTTCTTTCGTACTCATAAAATCATCCATTTCATTAATTAACTGGATTTACTTCTTACTTGTGTTATACTAGCACGAGATCAGGAAGCATAGAATACATTTCATTTATTATATTCATTAACTACCTCTTACCAACCGAAAAAATCGCCCGTCACAATGTTTTCTTTAGCATTTCCGTTCTCATCAAGAACACCGGCTTTTATCAGAGCTTCCTTGGATATCTTCTTTGCCTCTTCTCTGTCCATGGTTCTCAGCTTATCAATATATTCCTGCATTCCACGAATGTATTCTTCATGAGTAGGTCTTCTTTTTACTTCAGTCATTTCCATTCCTCCTGTACAATACTATTCGCCTTACATCTATATTATACTACATTATCAGCTGAAAATCTATACTGGCGATACAGTTTTCAACATGAACAAAAGCCAGTGTCAAATAAACGCTGCGTACTTTTTCGTACTCACGAAGCAGATTTTAACCTGATTATAGCAAAAAATAAAAATCCCGACAGTTCATAAGAATTACCGGGATTTTATTTAAACTACGTATTTACATGAGTTATGAATTACTTCATAGCCTCTTCAACAGCAACTGCACATGCAACTGTTGCACCAACCATCGGGTTGTTACCTTATTCTGAACACATAAAAGATATGATTCAAACCGTTCGAATCAGCACCTATCTATCCACGCATTTACGCTATTTCATGATATATCACGCTTCACATAATTCAAATCGGTTCTGGACCTTTTTTTATTGTATCAGAATACTGACGTACTTTTTTCGTACTCTCTGAGTACGAAATTACCCACCCATTATGGTATTCTGTATTCACTGTTATATGGCATAGGAGCGAAGTAACCTTTAATGCAGTTAGGGTTTACGATGCATAACTGTACGTGTGTTTTTTCTACAAAGCCTGAACCAGGATACACTTCTTTGCCTTCTGTAAAAATACCTCTTATCGAATCATATGTTTCAAAATTATTGCGCTTATAATATTTATGAATCTGCTCTATAACAGCACAATCAAGGTTTCTGAGAAGTAAATCAGTAGCGGATCTTCCGTTCCTGTTTTTAGGCATTTCATTACCCATCGTTTCGTTATAAGTTTTAAGCAACTCATAACCCAATTGTAAAACGCTTGAACTCTGATAATCTGTAAGGTTAAGACAATATCCTAAATCTATAACAGCTCCTACCACACAAGCTTCATCTTTATATCTTGATTTTGCCCAGTCCAACGCACGCTCCGGACTGTTTTCCCAAAAATAAATCCCGTTGCCAAGCCAGTCATACTCATTCTCACTGCGCTTTAGATGCTGTCCGCCTTTTACTACTGAATCAAATACATCTTTATGGCATCCATGAAAACCAAGAACAAGGTTTGGTAATTTCGAATACATTTCATTACATATACTATTTACCATCCGAAAAAGTCTCCTGTAACTATAGTATCTTTCGGTTCACCATTTTCATCAAGTACACCAGTCTCTATAAGTGTTTCTTTTGCAATTTTTTTAGCTTCTTCTTTATCCATGCTTTTGAATTCCTGGATATAATCATTAACACTTTTCATTAATTCATCAATAGATGGTCTTCTTTTTACTTCAGTCATTTTTCATTCCTCCTGAAACACAAATTTGCTTTACAATAATATTATACTACATTATCAGCTGAAAATCTATATTTTTGGAAAGCATCTCCACAAAAAATAGCCAGTGTCATATCAAACAACACTGGCGTTCTGTTTTACATTCATATCGAGTATTGTTGAAAGATTTACAAGAGTTTTTAAAGACACGCCTTTTACTCCCAGTTCTATGTCAGAAATAAACTTTGAAGACACATCAAGCTTTTCCGCAAGCTGCTCTCTTGTATATCTTAGCTGCTCCCTCTGTTCCCGTATTCTCATACCTATTTCCTTTAAATTCGGTTTCTTCATTACCACGTATCTCCTCAAAGTCATTAATAATTCTATTTTAATAAATTTTTTATTTGAAATAAATGAACTTTCAGGATTGACAAACTAGAGCTTCTAGTGTATAATGTACATAATGAATTAACTATTATATGTTTTTTCATAGAATATAGCTATTTAGTGATATAAAGGGGGACTTATTATGGCAAACACATGTAACGACTGTTTATTTAGAGGTGGACAATACAAGTGGGACAATCAAGATTACTGCAATAAAGTTGGTCATGTTGTAGAAGATGATCAACCAGCTTGCGGTAATTTTTTGCCTGATAATCACAATTGCTGTTATGATTGCGATTATTACAAAGATTTAGGTATCGCTAGTAAGTGTACCTACCATAAGAAGACAATCAAAAATCCTGGCAATTGGTATTGTTATAACTTTACTTATTAAAAATAGAGGTATAATAATATGGGATTATTCAGTAAAGCAAAAGACAATTTTGAAAAACGTCAGCAGATAGCTGAATGGAACTACCGCACTCGCGAATATATCAGTGAAGCTGAAAGAATTTATCAGGAAGCATATGATAAATTACAAGATAGCTGTATTAAAGTTAGCTTAAAGGTTAATGATTATGTGAACTATAAACAAAAGATACTTAACGAAATCAATTCAACTCTTAAGAAACTTGATACAGACAACAAAGAGTTTCAGCTCACTTCAAAGGTTGATTTTCTTCTTCTTGAAGCTTCAGCAATAACCCAGCACGAACAGCTAAACTGTATTGATAAGATGCTGGCCACTTGGGTTACTCCTTCAGTAACAGATTTATTTCATAATGTTTCTACAGAAGAATACTATATGGCAAAACAAAATATGCATCAAGCCAAGGCATATAAAGAAACTATGAAAGCTAAAAGAGAAGAATTACGTAACGCAAAATACGCTGTACAAAGTATACCTGATTTCATAAGTACTGAAAAAATTCAGATTGAAGAACTGATGCAGAAATTCAGAAAAACTGCTGAAAACATAAAAAGCAGTAACACAGATGAACGCACAAAAAGCCTTTGTGACATTGCTAAAATAATAGCTGATTCTCTAAGCACACAGTTTATCGATAATAACTATGAAATCACATCCCAGTACACCGACATAAGTAAAAGAATATCTGGAATTAATTCTTCCCTTGCTGGAGCTGCATGGCTGATAGGTGGTTGAAAAACCAATGAAATATGAATTCTTACTTTTAAAAACTTGTGATGCGGGTGAAGCAGTACTAAACAACATTCAAAACATTCTTACTTACGAAACATACTGTGCTCAAGCTCAGATTTATCGTAAATATCTACAGCAAAATCGTGAAAAGGCTGAATTATACTATAAGAATTTCAAAACCTTTAATGACAAAATCTTCAATCAAGCTATAGAAATTTTAGACATTGCTATAAACGAAGCCAATACCGATTTAGCTCAAAGTGCAATGGATATGATAAATACAATGAAATCTACATATCCAGATTTCTATAAAGCTCATAATAAGCAATTATTCCGGAGGTACGCCAATGGATAACGATATTATCGATGTAAACTATGAGGATGTTAATGTTGAGAAGAGCGATAATCCAAGAGAAATTAAAATAAACGCTGATCCACTTTCAACTGCTATCAGCGAAGTTTGTGGAATAGCCAATAACATCACTAATGCAATTAAAGAGTATAATATTTGCCGCCAGCAAGAAGAAACTAAACGTGCAGAAATACGAGCATACTTGAAAATAGGTTTAGCTGAAATTGAAGCAAAAAAAGAATGCTATATCAAGCAGTTAGAACAGCATCATGAATACCAGATGGAAAACATCAAAGCAATCAATGAACTTGCTTTAAAACAACTGAATTCAAATCTTGAAACGCTTAAAGCAGCAACTGAAATTGCAAAAGAAACTAAGGATTTCTCGACAGTAATAGAACTTATGAAGATAAATACAAGTTTTATTGATATACGTTCAAAATTCACACTTGAGCTTATGGATAAATCGACTGCACTAGAAAGTCTTAATCTTGAAGCTTCAACTCCTGCCGGATATATAACATCTTCTTGAAAAAACGATCATACGTATGGAAGTGATAGAACATGGCTAAACAACGCGCAAAAATAGGAAATTTGAACATGAAAAGATGCGCTTTTTGCGTGCATTGGTATGATCCAGGAAATACAGTAATCTCTCCAGTGAAAGGTTTTAAAGATGTGTGGGAATATACAACTGAAGTAAAAAAAACTTGCATGGAACATAATAATCAGGATCGTGCATCTCAAACTGTTTGTACAAAATTCAAATGTAAACTATAAAAATCATATTATAAGGAGGATTCATAATGTCAAAATGCGTAGATTGCAGATACAGCTTTAGTGTACTTGGGGTAATCGGTAAGTATGAATGTAGAAAACATACTATGAAACCATACTTTGATCTTGAACAAAACGCTTGTTCAGATTATGATTCAGACGATGATAATTCACATAGCTGCTATGAATGCGAATATTTCAGCGAAAACATTCTAGGTAAAAAATGTACTAAGCAAAATAAGAAAATTAATGAATGGGATCGCGCATGTTTTTACTTCATTGATTCATGATTACTCATCTTTTTTATTAACAACCAAGCGAGAGCGGAATGCTCTCGCTTTTTTCGGTACTCACAAATGTACTCGCGAGTACGTCTACAACGCTACGTACTTTTTTCGTACTCACGAAGCCTGATTTTACCTAATTTATAGCAAAAAAACAAAAATCCCGGCGATTCGTAAGAATTACCGGGATTTTATTTAAACTACGTATTTACGTGAGTTATGAATTACTTCATAGCCTCTTCAACAGCAACTGCGCAAGCAACTGTTGCACCAACCATTGGGTTGTTACCCATGCCGATGAGACCCATCATTTCTACGTGAGCAGGAACTGATGATGAACCAGCGAACTGAGCGTCAGAGTGCATTCTGCCCATTGTATCTGTCATACCGTATGAAGCAGGACCTGCAGCCATGTTATCAGGGTGGAGTGTACGGCCTGTACCGCCGCCTGAAGCTACTGAGAAGTACTTCTTGCCAGCGTCAGTTCTTTCCTTCTTGTATGTACCTGCAACAGGGTGCTGGAATCTTGTAGGGTTTGTTGAGTTACCTGTGATAGAAACGTCAACGTTTTCCTTCCACATGATTGCAACGCCTTCTGTTACGTCGTTAGCGCCGTAGCAGTTAACCTTTGCGCGGAGACCGTTTGAGTAAGCCTTGCGGAATACTTCCTTAACTTCGCCTGTGTGGTAGTCCATCTCTGTTTCAACGTATGTGAAGCCGTTGATTCTTGCGATGATCTGAGCTGCGTCCTTGCCGAGACCGTTGAGGATAACACGGAGAGGAGTCTTACGAACCTTGTTAGCCTTTTCAGCGATACCGATAGCACCTTCAGCAGCAGCGAATGATTCGTGACCTGCGAGGAATGCGAAACATTCTGTTTCTTCTTCGAGGAGCATCTTGCCGAGGTTACCGTGACCGAGACCAACCTTTCTCTGGTCAGCAACTGAACCAGGGATACAGAAAGCCTGGAGACCTTCACCGATAGCTGCAGCAGCGTCAGCAGCCTTCTTGCAGCCCTTCTTGATAGCGATAGCGCAGCCTACTGTGTAAGCCCACTTAGCATTTTCAAAACAGATAGGCTGGATACCTTCAACGAGCTTGTAGATGTCGAGGCCCTTAGCCTTGCAAACTTCAGCACACTCTTCGATAGAGTTGATGCCGTATTCTTTGATTACAGCGAGAATCTGCTTCTCTCTTCTGTCATATGATTCAAATAAAGCCATTGTAAGTTTCCTCCTTATTCTTTTCTTGGGTCAACGAGCTTAACTGCATCAGCAACTCTTCCGTACTGACCCTGAGCCTTTTCAAATGCTGTGTTAGCATCATCGCCGGCCTTGATGAAGTCCATCATCTTTCCGAAGTTTACAAACTTATAGCCAATGATCTCATTATCTTCGTTGAGAGCGAGCTTTGTAACGTAACCGTCTGTCATTTCGAGGTAACGAGGACCCTTTGCGAGAGTACCGTACATTGTACCAACCTGTGAACGGAGGCCCTTACCGAGGTCTTCAAGACCTGCACCGATTACAAGACCGTCTTCAGAGAAAGCACTCTGTGAACGACCGTAAACGATCTGGAGGAAAAGTTCTCTCATTGCTGTATTGATAGCGTCACAAACGAGGTCTGTGTTGAGAGCTTCGAGGATTGTTCTGCCAGGGAGGATTTCAGAAGCCATAGCTGCTGAGTGTGTCATACCTGAACATCCGATAGTTTCAACGAGACACTCCTGGATAACGCCTTCCTTAACGTTAAGTGTAAGCTTACATGTACCCTGCTGCGGAGCACACCAGCCGATTCCGTGTGTAAAACCAGAAATATCCTTGATTTCTTTTGCCTTTACCCATTTTGCTTCTTCAGGAATTGGAGCAGCACCATGAGCAACGCCCTGTGCGATAGGGCACATTGTTTCAACTTCATGAGAATAATTCATATTCTTAAACTCCTTTCAGTATTATGCTGTTAAAAACGCATTACTGTTTTATTATACTACATGGCCGGCCTATTTTCAAGTATTTTCATTATATTTTTCTTTACTTTTCTACAGTGCTTTGCTATAATATACTTTAGGGAAACAGAGGTAAAACAGAAACTCCTGTCTGACATGATTTTTGTGAGACAGTTTATGTAGTAATTCCCGTTATCATAATGTGAATTTTTCTGCAAAGGAGCAGTATAATGAAGAATACGATAATACTGGTCAGCATTATTTCAGCAGCTATTATTTTTCTTGTTATTGCCATTTCATTTTTTAAGGAAAATCCTGATGTAAGTCTGAAAAGAGATGAATACACAAGACCTGTTGAAATACAGCCGTTTGATCTGGAACTGAACATCGTTACATCTGAAGCAAATTTCTGGGAGCGTGTAGCCGGTCTTAAGGCAACGGAAGCACCTGAAGTTTTTGTTACCGATGAAAACGGAGAAACTGTTACTGATGAAGAAGGCAATCCTGTTGTTTACGATGAAAACGCAGCTGTTACATCCGTACCGGAAGACGAAGCAGAACCGGAAGAAACAACCGTAAAAAAAGGAAAAAAATAAGAAGAAAAGATCCGCAGAAACTTTTCTTCCTTAAACTGCAAAAGGCGTACCGATGGTACGCCTGATTTTTTATCTATATTATCACTGTCTGTCCGGAATCACTGCTGATTCTGGCCGTCGGATGTGTTCTTTCCGCCGTTCTTTACCTTGTTGATTTCCTGTGTTGTTCTCTTGACATCCTGAAGTCCCTTTGTAAAATAGAGTTCAGCATCGTGAAGCATATTGTCAACATAGTTGCTTGTGGCACTTCTGATCTCCTTTGAACGTGCCTGAGCCTGAGAAATCAGTTCAGCTGCTCTCTGCTTGGCTTCTTTTACGATCGTATCGCCTGAAACAAGTGCCTTGGCTCTTTCCTCAGCCTGCTGTACTATCTGTTCAGCCTTCTGTTCTGCTTCCTTGATGATTCTTTCGCAGTCAAAATCTATAAGCTTTGCGCGCTTGATCTCCTGAGGAATATTGAGTCTTATATCGTCTATAAGTTCTCTGAGACGCTCGGAATCAATGATCATCTTATTCTGTGAAAATGGCATCAGTGCAGATTTATCAAGCAATTCTTCCATCTGCTCAAGTATCTCGTCTATATTGTTCATATGCAAGTCACCGCGGATAGACCGTGGTTCTCTCCTTTCATCATGAAATGAAATAATAAATATATATATAACAACCTCTGAGGCCCGGAATCCAGACTGTCAGAAGATCATTTAACACCTGTTATCCTGTTCACAATGCTTTCTCTGATAATTTCAGGAACAAAACTGCTTATATCACCGCCAAATGCAGCGATCTGTTTAACTACACTTGAACTGAGATACATATTTTCGGTACTTGTTGTAAGAAAAACTGTTTCAGCATCCGGATAAAGCTTTTTATTTGCAAGAGCCATCTGGAATTCATACTCAAAGTCACTGACAGCCCTGAGTCCCTTTACTATTGCGCAGGCTCCGACTTCACGTACATAGTCTGCAAGAAGTCCGTCAAGAATATCGATGACTACATTATCCATTCCGGCTGTTACATCCATTATCATCTTTATTCTCTCGGTTGGAGTAAAAAGCGGCTGCTTTGAAAGATTGGTCGAAACCAGTATTATAACCTTGTCAAACAGCGTGGACGCGCGGGTGAAAATATCGATGTGTCCAAATGTCACCGGATCAAAACTTCCGGGGCAGACTGCTATCCTTCTCACCTCTGAAACACCTCTTGTTTTAAGAAAATAACATCAGTATCCTTCATGGATAAACTGACTTATTTCTATTTTACCATACTTATATTTTTTTTTCAAGACCAGCGGACCAATTTTCTCCGGAAGTTCAAGACGCTGCTCATGTTCACACATGATCCTTCCGCCTTCATTCATACGTTCGGCAAGAAGAGGAAGCGCTTTTTCAAGTATTCCCATGTGATACGGCGGATCCAGAAAAGCAAGATCATATGTGTTTCTGTCACTTTTCAGAAAATCAAGTGAATCCATGAAAACGACTCTGCTCCTGTCTGTGAATCCTGCTGTTTCGATATTTTCAGTTATAATGTTCACTGAAGCCTTTGCCCTGTCAACAAAAACTGCTTTTTCAGCCCCGCGGCTGAGTGCCTCTATTCCAAGCTGTCCGCTGCCGCCGAAAAGATCAAGTACCGAAGCTCCGGGGATCTGAAACTGTATTGCAGAAAACATGGCTTCCTTTACCTTGTCTGTCGTCGGCCTTACGTCGCTGCCTTCAAGTGTTCTTAGTTTTCTCCCTCTTGCAGTACCTGCAATTATACGCATAATGAGACCGCTCCTTAAACTTAAATTATGGTGAACGCAATTTTTTTTTTACGTTCACTATAATTAATTCATTTATATTACCTTGCAGATCCGCAAACTACGTTTGCTCCCTGCATATCGCCTAATAGTAAACGAAAAATATTTCGTTTACTATAATTAATAATTATTATACTACATTTTTTTTACAATGTCTATAGCAACGATAGTCTCTTTCCGGACTAAGGAAGTACTGATCAAGCCGGAAAGCCGGCGTTTTACTGACTTAGCTTTAATATCAGTTCCGCAGCCGTTTCCGCAGATATGCCGGCGATGCGGCTTACCTCCTCCGGCTCTGCTTTTCCTATCGCTTCTGCTGTCCTGAAATGTTCCATAAGCCTGGCAGCCTTTTTTTCACCGATCCCCTTTACAGATGTCAGACGTGAATCAAACGTTATTTTTGAATGAAGCTTTTTCTGATAGGTAATAGCCACCCTGTGCATTTCATCCTGTATGTTTGTAAGAAGCGTGAACGCTGACCTGAGACTTGAAACGGATATTTCCTCACCGCCGGTGGATATCGCCCTTGTGCGGTGTTTGTTGTCCTTGACTATACCGAAGACCGGAACGTCAATTCCCATCTCTCTTAAGTATGGTTCAACGGCATTAACCTGTCCTTTGCCGCCGTCAAGGAACACCAGATCAGGCTTTCTTCTGAAACCTTCATCTGTTTCATTTTCATCAAGAAAACGCGTGAATCTTCTTTCGAGGACTTCATGCATACATGCGTAGTCGTTCTGTATCGCTACATTTTTTATGGAAAAACGCTTGTACATCTTTTTCAGCGGCCTTCCGTTCTCAAAAACGACCATACTGGCACACATCGCTGATGAGCCAAGGTTTGATATATCGTATGCCTCAATATACTCAGGAGGTTTCGGGAGTCCCAGAAGCTGCGAAAGCTGTTCAAGAGCGATAAGCTCCTTTCCGGTTCTTCCTGCCCTGACGGAAAGGAATTCACTTGCATTGTTTCTGGCAAGCATGATGTACTTCATCATACTGCCCTTCTGTCTGAAAAGCACATGCACTGCATGTCCTGACTGTTCCTTCAGTATTCCTGAAACAACATCAGCATCTTCGCACTCATACTCAGTAAAGATCTTCTCAGGAACATCATGTCCGCTTGAATAGTACTGCATTATAAAGTCAGTGTAAAGTGACGTGTCATTGTCTGCGCCTTCAAAAAAATATGAATTCTTGTCGACCAGTTTTCCGTTCCTGTACACAATAACAGAAACACATGTTCCGTTATGATCGCTGACAGATGCGATAATATCAGTATTATCGATATCAGGATCAAAGATTTTCTGAGTCTGTGCAGCTCTTGTTATGTTGTTTATCCTGTCACGAAGAACAGCCGCCTTTTCAAATTCCAGATTTTCTGCAGCCTTCTCCATTTCCTCACGGAGTTTTTCCACTGAATCACGGCTGCCGGTCTTTATGTAGTTCAGAGCATCGTTAATGATCGCGCCGTAATTTTCAGCAGATATCTTTCCGGTGCATACGCCCATGCACTGCTTTATATGATAATTCAGACACGGACGTCTGTTCGCCGCAGACGTGCACGGAAATTTCTTATGGCAGACCGGCAGCATGAAGACTTTGTTCACTTCTGCGACCGTCTGTTTTGTCACGCCGGAACTTGTATATGGTCCGAGAGTAATCCCACCTTCAATGATCCTTTTTTCAGCAGTTATGCGGGGATAAAGTTCACCGGAAACATGTATGTAGTGATACCCCTTGTCATCCTTAAGCAGAATGTTGTATTTCGGCTTGTGCTGCTTTATCAGACTGCACTCGAGCACAAGGGCCTCATACTCTGTATCGGTTACGATAAAATCATAGTCATATACATTTTCCACCATCTTTGCGACCTTCGGTGTATGGTCCGCCGACTGTCTGAAATAGCTGGTAACACGGTTTTTCAGGTTTTTGGCCTTACCGATGTAAATGATATCCCCGGCCTGATTTTTCATTTTATAGACGCCCGGAAAGGTGGAAAGTCTGTTTGTCTTTTCTCTGAGATACGGTAGTCTCTCGTTCATAACGTCTCCGATTTGTACTGGAAGAAACGGCGCGCCTTTCCTCCTACGGTATTGATATATTTCATAATACCCAGTTTTTCAACGAGAACTTTCGTTCCTTTTTCCGCCATATCCTTGAATTCCATTTCAATCTCGTAATCACATTTTCCAAGATAGAAATTAACGTCAAAGTCTATCGAGAGCGAATCAGATGGGCGGATGCTGGTTCTGTGCGTAACCAGTTCACCCTGGAGCGAAAACGGTATCCAGGCAAACTTTCCGTTCTCAAGTGTTATGTCACTCTTGAGTTTTTCAATATCCATACATGTTTCATTTGCAGTGGAATAGTCATTTCCTGTCAGCTGCTGCGATTCTTTCAGTTCAAGACGAAGGCTGTTTTCTGTCTGCCTCGCTCTTAGTGTGGTGTGATTTGAAAGCAGATAGTTGTCATCAGTATCATAGTAATAGTTTATCTGAATGACATCCTTGTATTCCGCATCAGTATAGCGGTCTTTTATGAGTTCCATGATCTCGTAGAATTTTTTTCTGTCAACAAGAAATTTATATTCGGTTTCCTTCATTTTCCCATCCTTCTTTTCTCAGCTTTTTTCTTTTCCCTGATCATTTCCGTAAGCCGTGAATACAGTTCCTCAGCTGCTTTTCTTGCTTCTTCATTCAGTTTCTGCCCGCCGTATACAGCTGCATCATAATCATTTACAGTTGCAGTCATATCAGTTCCGAACAATTCAAGAACGTATCTTCCCGTTTCCGCAGATGTCATACTGCTGTCAAGCCCCAGCTTGTTTCTTATCCTTGATACGATCATGCTGACCGATTTTTCATTGGAAGCCCTTTTCAGACGGCTGAAGAATATCTTTTCAGAGAAATACGGTCTGATCTTCCTGTCAAAGAAAAGAATAAAAATTATAAGAGCAAGCGCTGTAACTGCCATGACTACGGACATTCTGTAGTCGAACGAAGACTTCTCCTCAGCGACGCTGAGCTGTGTCGGTTCAAATGATTTCCATCCGAATCCGGATATATACAGTTCCGGAAATGCATGAAGATCGCTGTCTGTAACAGAGACATATAATCCCGGAAGTTTCCTGCCCGAACTGCTTACCACAGATGACGGTGCCTCGTCGTAAGGATCATGCAGGTGAAGTCCTTCGGCATATCTTGCCGGAATTCCTGCAGCTCTTGCCATAAGAACCATGGCGGTCGCATAGTCAGAGCAGAGTCCGGTTTTGCCTTCAGTAAGGAAATATTCCATATTGTAGCCGTCAGGTTTCTTGTATGCAAGGCTGTATTTAAAATCATTGAGTCTGAAATATGATTCTATAGCCTGAGCTTTTTCCAGATCCGAATCGCATCCGGAAACTACTTTTTCGGTTATACGGTACACAGATTCCGGCATTTCGGTTTCGGTCTTCTGATAATACTCCATCGCGTGGAAATAATCATCGACGTATGCTGTTATCACTTCATTGTAGTCCGTAATACCGTTATCCGAAAGGATCTCAATGAGTTCACTCAGAAACACCGGGAACGTATTGTTATCAACTGAATTAACAACAGTCTGAAGATTTTTCTCGGAAAGCGAACTGTCTGAATAATATCTCAGTGTATAATTTGGATTATCTGATGCCGCTGAATAGAGCATACCCTGTTCTGTCCTGAAAACGTCTCCCCTTCCGGAGCCTACGACTGATACCGCATATGCAAGAACGGGACTGTAGCAGAACCTTGAATTTACTCTGGTAGACAGCAGCGAGACAGATCTTATATACGGCTCCTTCAGTTCCGGAGCAAGATTTTCAAGTCCGTATTTACCGGCCCATTTACTGTCAAGTTCAGCAGCTGCGGCAACAGCCTTATAGAATTCTGACGGATCAAGAAGTTCAGCATCAGTCTCGCTGAGCTTTTCTCCGGAAGTTTCATTTTCCATTGTTCTCCACAGATTCTTTTCGAAATTGTAAAGGCTATAGGTCTGTGATTTAAGATTCACAGGATCTTCATTGGTGATAAATTCAAACAGCTTGACATTTGCATTTCCTGTATACGCAAGTGATGACGAAGCTGTTTCGGATACGATTCCGAGACGATGGAGCATGTAATCCGTAAAACGCTGCGATTCAAAAACAGTATCGACCCATGAGTTGTCGATGTCAAGTTTCGGCTTAGGGACAACAAGAGCAAGAAGTGCCGTAAATGCAAGAAATACGACCATGGATCTCTTGTATCCCTTCTCCACGATCATTTTGTGGCGCGGCTTTGTGTTTATCTGCCGGCAGTGTATCATAAGTGCCATGTACATTACAAGCAGAAGCAGCGCAAAAAACACCGGCACCTGTTCTGTTTCCTTCCTGTAAAACGCAAAAGGTATCAGCGTAATGAGAAAGGTCATCGATATCCTGTAGCGTACCGCCGAAAAATAATAAACAGTGGATGCGATAAAGAAATTGATTATAATAAACGTCGCTGCTATATACGACGGTGAAAAATCAACAAGTGACTGCGGAGACAGGAACCATACGAAATAGTCAACTGTACTCTGGTTGTTTCCCGTCTTAACCGCTATTGAAACAAGTCCGCCGATAGCAAAAAAAGATCCGAGTATGGATACGAACCTGAGCAGCATGGATTTTCCGGAAATATAAGTATAGAATGAAAATACAGTAGCCTGTATTATCACCGTAATAAGCGTGACCGCAGCAAGATATTCCCTGCTGTAAACGTACATGCAGCTTGCCACGATGGAAACGCAGAGAATGAGAGGGACAATGTTTTTTAGTATGCCTTCCCTGTAAAATCTGATCAATTATCCCACCTCCGTCAGACAGTCCTTGTCAGCATCCAGTTGTCGTTAAGAAGCCACAGCTCAGGCACCGGAATGCATTCGTCAGTGTAAAGATCTTCAGGAATGATGAACTTGACATAGTTCCCGCTGAGCACGGCGTTTTCAGCCGCTTTTGCTGTTGATTCACAGATTTCGGGCGTACAGATTATATTCATGTCCGAGGATTTGGAATCGGCGGGAGATGAAAGATCCGGGATCATCTTTCCCGGAGTCAGGTCCTTTATCATTCCGCAGGCGATCCTTTCAACGTCATCATGTGTCAGGACATCTTCCGTGATCATTTCTTCATGTCCGGGATAAATAAAACTGCATTCTATGCCGTTTCGCACACACATATCAAGTATGGAAAGTGCACCTTCAGTTACCATCGCTGTATGTTCGATCGCGGAACGTCTGCCTGAATCAGTTTCCGGAGCGCTGATATCAAGTATTATTTTCGGCAGCGTCATTCCGGCACTTTCGTCCATGCGGACATAAAGCTCGTTCTTTTTTGAAGAAAGCTTCCAGTTTACTTTTTTCAGTGAATCTCCCGGAACATAGTTTCTGTATCCGTATCCCGGAAACGCAGCTCTGCCGTAGACTGCCGCCGTTTCCGTTTCGTCGTCATCATTGTCAGGAAGAGTATCGGAAATACTTCTGAGAATTCCTGCACAGTCATTTATTTCGTGTATTTCAGGAATGATGTCTATTTCGTGTTCGATCTGAGGTACACGGATCCTGAAACGGAAAATTCCGAGGTAGTCTGTAATATAAATGTGTCCTATTTTAACACCTGCTTTTCCGCAGACTTCCGGAAAAACGCTGATATCTATTGTAAGGTCCCTGTTTTCAGACATTGAAAAGCGGTAAACATCATATTCAGTTTTTCTGAAATGTTCTGTCGCCCTGAATTCAAAGCTGATAACAGGAAGCGGAATTATCGTGTCTTTGGTTACAAGCACCTTTATCGTACAGTTTTTGTTTTTCGGTACCAGATCATTCGTACTGTCAACTCTTATCTGGACCTTTTTCCTTGCAAAAAGTGTAAGAAACACTGAGACAAGCGGTACAACTACAAGGAAAACCGCCATTATTCCGCCGGCATTACGGTCAAAGAGTATCATGTAGCTGCAGGCAGAAAGTAAAACTATAACATATGAAAATACTGCTTTCATTAAAAAGCGTCACCTCCGCCCTTACTTCACGGCATCGGCAGGGACAGCAGTTATTTCCAGTATTCTTTTTATAAATTCATCTGATGTTCCGTATTTCGTACGTCCCTTTACTGAAAGTATGACCCTGAGTGAAAGAACACATCCGGCGATATATTTTACATCATCAGGAGTAACATAATCTCTTCCGTTTATAAAGGCTATTGCCTTCGAAGCCTTGTAAAGCGTTATACTGCCTCGCGGACTTACTCCGAGAGTCACCATTTCACTGTCGCGTGTCGAGCGTACAATATCGGTTATGTACTTTTTCACTGAAGGGATAACACGGACGTTCATTACCTGTTTCTGCAGATCTGCTATATCTTCAAGAGTAATGACTGCACGTTCAACGTTATCGACAGGATTGCCGAATTCCGTTCTTTCGATTATCCTGATCTCTTCCTCGGCAGTAGGATAACCCATGCTGATCTTCATGAAGAAACGGTCCATCTGTGCTTCAGGAAGATGATATGTTCCGTAGGTCTCCACCGGATTCTGAGTAGCCATTACCATGAACGGTACCGGAAGAGCATGTGTTTTTCCGTCAAGGCTTATCTGTCCTTCCTCCATTATTTCAAGAAGGCTTGACTGGGATTTCGGCGAAGCACGGTTGATCTCATCCGCCAGAAGAAAATTGCACATCGCAGCTCCCGGTCTGTATTCAAGTTCGCCTGTTTTCTGATTTATCATTGAAAATCCGATTATATCGGACGGCATGATATCCGGTGTCATCTGTACACGGTTGAATTTTCCATCGAGAGATTTGGCCATCGAGGAAATAAGCTGTGTCTTTCCCACACCCGGAACGTCTTCGATAAGGATATGACCCCCGCACAGAAGAGCCGCTATTACCTTTATAATAACGTCTTCCTTTCCAACGATAGACTTTTCGATATTGTCCTTGAGGATCCTGATTTTTTCGTTCATCTAAACCACCTGTTTTTCTGTATTGATAATTTCCTTTTATATAGACTATATTATAACAATTTTCTATGATTTTTTCAATAGCTTTTTATGAAATACTGATCAATAAGGGAATCCTGCTTCTTCCTTACGGCATGATCAGCAGATGAACGTATCAGCGTTTTTGCGTCTCTGGCAAATCACAGAAAAAAGAGAGGCAGTAAAACTTTCCCAAAAAGCAGATCAGCATATCCGGACCCACGTATTTACGTGAGCAGGATATGCTGATCATGTTGTATTCAGAACTTTTTATCAGTCTGTTTTTTAATGCAGCACCGGCATGTGCTGCCCTGAATTCTGTCGTCTGACGTTTATCAGTATTTTATCTTGAAAGGATCATATCTCTTCAGAGAAGCGTCGTTGAATGTAACACCGTATGAGTCAGCCCACTCGGAAGCCATATTGCTGAATTCATCCTTGAACATTTCCATAAGAGTTGATGTTCTCTTTTCACCTTCGAAATAGTCTTCTCTTTCAACTACATCAAGACGCTGAACAAGATAGAGTCCGTTGTTCTCTGTATCTTCAACTATTACAGCAGGTCCGCCTACAACGCAGTCATTGAAAGCTGCCTTGTTTACAGCCTCTGACGGATTGTAGCCGTCCTCTTCAGAGCCCTTCTTAAGAACATATTCATTCTGATAAGGATCAGTTTCTTCAGCTTCTTCTGTTTTTTCTTCTGAAGCTTCTTCAGTAACAGCCGGTTCGCCGTTTTCATCTGTTACGGCTGATGTAACTGCTGCATCTTCATCTTCGGAAGCTGCTTCAGTAGTTTCTGAAGATGTCTCTTCTTCTGAAGTTTCAGCTGATGTTACTTCACCTTCGCTGCCTTCAGCTGTTTCATCTGATGTTTCTGTAACAGCTGCTTCGTCTTCTGAAACTGCTGTTGTCACAGCACTTTCTTCTGCAGATGTAACATCACCGGTAGTTTCTGCCTCTGTGCCTGTAACTGCTTCAGCAGCTGCTGCCTCGCCCGTAACTTCAGCTGTTTCAGCTGCAGCCTCTTCTGCCTTCTTAGCCTTGTAATCGTCGTATTCCTTTATGAGGTCATCGAAGTTTTTACCGGAATCAGCCTTTTTCTTGTATTCTTCAGCAAGTTTCTTTACTTCAGCCTTAGCGTCATTGTCAAGTGCATTGCCCTCGGAATCAGTAAGATCAAACTTTATGTACTTTACTCTTGAATAGTTGCCTTCAAGATATGCTGCGATCTGTGCATCGTCGCATTCCTTTTCTCCGCCTTCACCGTAGTAGTGGAGGAAAACCTTTTCCTTTTTGTAGTCATATTCCACGATCTTTCTGAATGAATCCTCACCGATACCATTCTGCTCGTACATTCCTGAGTAGTATCCCCAGAATGATTCAGACATTGACTTGATCTTTGAAATATCATCAGCAGAAAGTTCAAGTCCGAGTTCATCGAATTTTTCGTTTACCGCAGCATATTCCTTTACCTGCTTTGTGGCTTTTTCGTTCACCCACTGTGTAACGTCCTTTCCGTCAATGGAAAGTGTCTTCATAAGCTTTGTGTCCGAAGTGTCAAGTTCACTGTTATCCTTTACCAGTCTGGAAGTTGCTTCGCTCATAGCCTGTGTCTGATAGTAAATAAAAATGCCTGAGTTCACTTTTTCATCCTGACATTTAGCCACCCATGACGTGCTTTCACCGCAGGCT
Organism: Ruminococcus sp. HUN007; assembly: GCF_000712055.1. Lineage (NCBI taxonomy): Bacteria > Bacillati > Bacillota > Clostridia > Eubacteriales > Oscillospiraceae > Ruminococcus > Ruminococcus sp. HUN007. The sequence continues at coordinate 917,593 of NZ_JOOA01000001.1, forward strand.
GTACCTGCAAACACCATTGTCAGTGCAGTTGCAGCAGCAAGAATTTTTCTGCTGATATTCTTATTAAAAGACATTATTTTCTAACTCCTTTTGTCTGTTATATATTGTCAGCCGGCCGCTGGAAAGCACAGGCTTTTCGCACAGGCTCCGGCATCATATGCTTTTCTATTATATAATATTTTTGCGAATAAGTCCATAGAAAAGTAAATATTTTTTTAAACTTAAAAAACTTCTTTAATTAGCTATTGAAAAATTATGAAAATATGATAAAATAAATAATAGTATACTTTTAAGACGGGAGATTATATTGTCTTTGTCCCGTCAGTAACGATAGGATGTGAAATATTTGTATCTGAGCGGGCTGATCGGCTCTTTATGGAGTATTTTCAACTCAATGAAAATCGGTGACTTTTTCGATATCGCCATTCTTTCGCTTATCATATTCAAGTTAATACAGATAATCCGTGAAACACGAGCAGGGCAGCTTGCAAAAGGTATCATATTTCTTCTGCTCGCGTACTTCACCTGTGTCATTTTTAAATTCAAGGCAATGGAATTCCTGCTGTCCGTTATACTCAACAACGGATTTATAGCAATACTGATAATGTTCCAGCCGGAAATGCGCCGTGCACTAGAACGTGTCGGACGCACCAGCGTTTCAAAGCTTTCGTTCTTCAACAATCATCCTGATGATTTTGTTGCCAGATGGGAAACTGCAATAAAGGAGATCTGTGACAGTGTTGATGAACTTTCCGCAACAAAAACCGGTGCACTGATAGTCCTTGAAAGAAAAACAAGACTCGGACTGGAAATCAGTTCGGGCACCATGATGGAATGTCTTCCGAGCAAGGAACTTCTCGGAAACATCTTTTATCCGAAAACACCTCTTCACGACGGTGCGGTAATAATGAGAAACGGCATGATAGTTGCCGCGGCATGTTATCTTCCGAAACCGGAACGTGAAGAACTTATAGACAAAAAACTAGGATCCCGCCACCGTGCAGCCATAGGAATGAGTGAAAACTCAGATGCCGTAATAGTTGTCGTTTCCGAAGAAACGGGCACTATTTCGGTTGCCTGCAACGGTAAGCTGTTCAGAAACTTTTCCTCAAAATCGCTCAGCATCTTTCTGATCGACCATGTTATCAACGACAAGTCTGATGAAGTCAACGACAGCAAAAAACATTTCCTTATGTTTAACCGGAGGAAAAACAAAAAATGAAGAACATTATCAATAAAGTCAAACTCTTTGTGGAACGGTCACTGGAAAGAGATTCCGTACTGTTAGTCATTTCTGTTCTTCTCGCTGTTTTCATCTGGGGATATATCACCACCCAGAGATGGCCTGACGATCACATATATATAAACGACGTTCCTGTTGATTTCGAAGCCAGCATAGCCGGCACTCCTGCCGAGGCAGAAGGATACAAGATCTACGACGCCGACGTACAGAACGCAGACATAAGAGTCGATGCCAACAGAAAATACATCGGATTTCTTACAAAGAAAGAATTCTATATAAAAGTGAGTGCAGACAACTACAGCGGTGAACAGCCGGTTACTGCCAAACTCACTGTGCAGAAAACTGATGACAACAGCTATGACTGTGACTATAAACTGAAAGAACCGAGTCAGAACAAAGCAAAGGTTTATTTTTACAAAGAGATCACGAAAACAGTGGATGTAACGGTAAAAGCTCCCGGTATCACTGCTGCTGAAGGACATAAGCTGAAAAGTCTTACCTGTGAATCGGTTTCCGTAACAGGACCGGAACCTTACGTAAATATGATAAGTTCCTGCGAGCTGAATATCACACAGAACGTAGCCTATGACACAAGAAGGTCATTTCAGGTCACCGCATCACTCGGAAACTTAACTTTCCTTAACGAAAACGGCGAGGACATCAACAAGATAATCAGACCTTATATGTCGAAGAATCAGTTCACGATCAATAAAAGTGAGCTTACCGTCATGGTCAACATTTCAAGCGTCAAGAATATTGACATTCAGTTCAGTCACATTATTACTGATGTACCGGACTATTTCAACAAGCAGTTTATTCTTGACAGACTTTCGTTAAGCACACCAACGATAACCGTTTCTTCGGATGACACCTCGATCGATGACATTGATTCCCTTCCGGTTTCGAGTGATGAGAGCATCTCGCTCAGCTCGATAAACACTGATTTCTCAGCTTCATTTGACCTGACCAGAGCACTTGAAAGTTATCCAAAGCTGAAAAATGACTCAAACGTAGTCTCAACATATCTGAAATTCGAAAGTTCAGGACTTGCTGAAAAAACCTTTGACAGTGTTGATGATTCAAGATTTACGATCAAAAACCCTTACTCGTCAAAATACACTGCTGAACTGGTAACACAGCGTCTTGACAATGTGACTATAATAGGACCTGAAGAGGATATTGAAAAGATAACAGCTGACAATCTTACAGTCGAAATAGATCTTTCAAAAAGCACAGTTTCCGGTACCGGTAAACTCAATACCGGAATAAGCACCTACAAGGCGCTGGTGCTTCTGCCGTCAAAATACAAAAATGTATGGGCTTACGGCGAATACACAGTTGATGTCGAGATCTACGAAAATGAATTCCAGCAGACTGATGTGACAACTGCATCTTCTGATTAAAAAAGTTCATGTTTTATACGGTTTCCCATATTCGCAATATATGGGAAACCTTTTTTCATTGCATTTTCTGAATATTTATGAACAAAGTATTAATTTTTCAAAGTTTATAAAAAAAGTATTCACAAGCATGTCTTTTTTGTGTATAATAGTATCGTATGGAATTGATTGAAATAAGTTGCATTTATTTTAATTAAAAATTTGAAAGGATGATTTTTCCAATGGTTCAGAAAAATTTAACAGGTAAGGCTATAGCAGCTGTTGCTGCTCTTACACTCACTGTTTCAGGTCTCGGACAGACAGGTGCTGTTTTCGGCGGAAACACAGTTAAGGCTGCTGACACTGACAACTACGCAAAGCTCCTTCAGGCATCACTCTTCTTCTACGATGCCAACATGTGCGGAAAGAACGTTGAATCTAAGTCTCTTATGAAATGGAGAGGCAACTGCCACACAAACGACGAAGTTGACGGCGGTTTCCACGATGCCGGTGACCACGCAATGTTCGGTCTCCCACAGGGCTACGCAGCTTCAACACTCGGATGGAGCTACTACGAATTCAAGGAGGCTTTCGACGGACTCGGTGTAACAGTTCACTACAAGACAATCAATGATTACTTTGCTGATTTCTTCAGAAAAGCTACAGTTCTTTCAGGCGACAGAGTTTCAAAGATCTGTATCCAGAAGGGTCTCGGCGACACAGACCACGCTTACTGGGGTGCTCCTGAAAAGCAGGGCGACAGAGGCGGATGCGACTGGAGATCAAACGGTTCAGGCGAAATCGCAGCTGAATACGCTGCAGCTCTTGCAGTCAGCTACGTAAACTTCGGTAACACTGAAGACCTTAAGTACGCTAAGGCTCTCTACAACTACGCTAAGGCAAACCCAAGCTGTTCAAACGGTGACTGCACAGGCTTCTACAAGTCAGACAGCTTCAACGATGACCTTGCATGGGCAGCTGGCTGGCTCTACATCGCTACTAAGGACGGCGGTTACAAGAATGACTGTCAGGCTAACCAGAAGAAGATTGGCTGGGTACACAGCTGGAACAACGTTGAAATGGGTGCTGCTTGTCTCGCAGCTGAGATCGGCGTAGGCAGCTGGGATGCAGTTACAGGATATCTCGGCGGTCAGTGCAACGGCAGCGGATATCTTTGCATGAGCGAATGGGGCAGTGCAAGATATAACTGTGCAATGCAGTTGGCAGCTCTTGTATGCACAAAGCACAACGCAGGAAATTATACAAACTGGTGCCAGGGCCAGATGACTTATATCCTCGGTCAGAACCCGAAGAACACATGCTTCGTAACAGGCTTTGCTTCAAACTCAGCAAAGAACTGCCACCACAGAGCAGCTTCAGGCTACCAGGGATACGACGGTGCTGACGGATTCCACACAGGTGTTAAGGAATACAACCCTAACCACCACTACACACTTATCGGTGCTCTCGCAGGTGGTCCGGCTGATGCAGGCGGAACATACACAGACGTTATCGACGACTACAAGAGTAACGAAGTTGCTATCGACTACAACGCAGGTCTTGTAGGTGCTGCTGCTGGTCTTTACTCATTCAAAAAGTCAGGCACAATTGCTTCTTCATTCGAAGGTACAAAGAGCAACGGTGCAGGTGCTGCAGTAGTAACACAGCCATCACCTACACAGCAGGCTCCTGCTTCTCCTTCTCCTACACCACAGCAGCCACAGCCTACACAGCAGCCTACAACTCAGCCTACAACTCAGCCAACTCAGCAGCCTACACAGCAGCCTACATCTTCTGACGGCGGCTACACATTAAAGTCAGGCAAGAAGATCACATACAGCGCACTCGGTGAAGACGACAGAATGATCGGTTTCGCTTACAAGGATTTCGGTATCTCTGCTAAGGAAAAGATCACAAAGGTTGACGTAAACATCTCAGCAGGCAAGAACATCGGTAAATATGTTGGTCAGTTCGGTACTTCAACAACTGATGATGCAGCAGGCTACTGGGCAATGGGTGATGAGATCACTCAGACAATCAGCGGCAACAGCGGAACTATCTCATGGAAGGTTCCTTCAGATATCTCTTCTATCATCCAGACAGAATACGGCGGAGAGATCAAGTTCGGTGTATGGTGGATCGACTGTGACGAATTCACAATTGATTCTGTAACATTATACACAGACGGCAAGGCAGCTTCAACTACAACAACACCTAAGGCTTCACCTTCACCATCTCCATCTCCATCACCTTCACCATCACCTTCTCCGTCTCCATCACCTTCACCAAGCCCGTCACCATCACCTTCTCCGAATAATGATAACGTTAAGGGCGACGTAAATGCTGACGGTTCAGTTACAACTAACGACTATGTAACACTCATGGGTGCTCTTATCGGCAAGACTGATCTTTCTGCTTCAGGAAAGAAAAATGCTGATATGAACAACGACGGCAAGATCTCTATCATTGACCTTATTCTTCTCAGAAACAAGTTCAGCTGATAATCATATCTGTCAATATAAAAGAATTAATCCCGGAGCCGGTTTAACCGGTTCCGGGATTTTTGCCAAATAAAAGCAGCATATCCTCAAGCCGCGTATTTACGCGATCCGGATATGCTGCTTTTGTTTTAAAGCGGTGATTTACCTTTTTGTATAAGATAAACCAGTTTTGATTTCATCTCTGCAGGAAGAAGTGAGGAAGCTGCTACACTTACTTTCATCTTAGCCTCAGGAATTATAAGGAACTTTCCTTCAAGTGTTTTATCGATCGCATACTTGGCTACCTTTTCCGAAGAAGCCGGGCTGAAGCTGTTTGTAACGCCTATCCTTTTATTGAATTCAGTCTGTACCGGCCCCGGACAGAGAACACTTATTTTCACTCCGTTACCGGATTCCTTTGCCTCGCGGTAAAGGGACTGTGAAAGGTTGAGTACATAGGCTTTTGATGCATAGTAAGCCGCCATGAGTGGTCCCGGATAAAATGCCGCAGAAGATGCAACATTCAGTATGGTTCCTCTGCCCTCAGATGCAAATCTCCGGTAAAAAAGCTTTGAAAGTATATGAAGTGCTGTAACATTAAGATTAATAAGGTTCAGCTCTTTTTCAAGTGAAGTTTTCTCAAAAGGACCTACTTCACCAATTCCTGCGTTGTTTACCAGAAGATCGACTCTGAAACTCCGGCATACATAATATACTCTTTTTGCATTTTCCGGATCAGAAAGATCTGCTGCGATTACCTTTACCCTTACAGGAAGAAGCTTTTTCAGTTTAAGCAGCTTGTCTCTGCTTCTTGCCACAAGAATAAGATCATATCCAAGAGTGCTGAGATAGATCGCCATATCGCGCCCGATCCCTGTACTCGCTCCGGTGATAAGTGCTGTCATATCATAATCCTCCCTTAAGGAAACGCTGATTTATTCATAAATCAGCGTGAGGCTCCGGGGCAAAGTCCCGGAAATACCACCTTTGGAAATACGTTGAAGCCGGATTTCCGGTTTAATCAGTGTTTCCTTAACATTCATTTTCACGTATACTATAATTATATCAGAAAATCAGACTAAAAACAATAATATTATCACAAACATTATTGAACAAAATACACAAAAAGCGCTTTACTTTTCTCTTGTATTATGGTATAATATATATAGAAGAAAAAGCAGGGAGGTTATCGAAAAAAGAATGAATCCTGAAACCAAACTATCATATATTGTAACACCTAATGATTTTCTAAATGCCGGAGCTGTTTCAGAAGACATAAAAACAAAACTCTCTGAAATGAACATCAATAATGAAATTATCCGTAAAGCCACACTTGCTGTATACGAAACAGAACTCAACATGATAATACATGCTAACGGCGGCCTTATTGATGTTGAGATCACACCGGATGTACTCAGGGTGGAAGCAGCGGACAACGGACCGGGTATTGCCGATCCTGAAATGGCTATGAACGACGGTTATACTACCGTCTCTCCTGATTCCGAGATCAGAGCCCGGGGCCTTGGCAACGGACAGGGATTTTCAAAGATCAGAAAAAATACCGACAGTTTCGAAATAGAAACTGAACTTGGCTGCGGTACAACAGTACGTTTTGAAATTTATCTCAGTTAAAATATATTCTAAAAAAATTCAAAAAAAGAATCAGGCACATGATCAATCATGTGACCTGATTTTTTTCGTCCTGATATTATTACTGTTTCTGCATTCGGATTATTGCATCCTTCGGGAATTCCTTTTCGCACGGTATCGAAAACTTCATCATTGCGTGGTTCGCACTCTCAACTGACTCATCTTTTTCGTTGTAGATCACATCAGCTTTGATGATCTGCGGTTCCTTTCCCGGCGAGAATACTTCAAGCGTATCTCCTGCAAGGAACTTGTTTCGCTGTGTGGCATAGAGCCTTCCGTCACGGCATTCATCAACAACAGCCACAACGTCATATTCCCTTATGTAACCGCCCGTCTCATAGTACTGACTGTCCTTCGGATGTCCGAAGAAAAATCCGGTACAGTACTTTCTGTGGCTTACCTTGAATACCTCGTCATAAACCCACTGCGGTACAGGCTCACCCTTCAGGCAGCAGTCCACAGCCATTCTGTAGGCGTTTGTAACCACTGAAACGTAGTAGGCTGACTTTGCCCTTCCCTCGATCTTGAGACTGTATATACCTGCTTCACGAAGCTTGTCGATGTGTTCTATCATCGACATGTCCTTGGCATTGAGAATGTATGTTCCCTGCTCGTCCTCGAAAACAGGATAGAACTCATTAGGCCTTTTTTCCTCCTGAAGATGATATCCCCAGCGGCACGGCTGTGCACATTCTCCCCTGTTGGCATCACGGTTTACAAGGTAACTTGAAAGCAGACAGCGTCCCGAGAATGAAACGCACATAGCACCGTGAACGAAGCACTCGATTTCAAGATCCTTAGGAGTCCTGGCACGTATCTCAGCTATTTCATCAAGTGACAGCTCACGGGCAAGAACTACTCGTTTGCATCCCATGTTATAAAGTTCGTTTGCTGTAACATAGTTTACGATACCTGTCTGTGTGGAAGCGTGTATCACCATGTCAGGTGCATATTTCTTAATGAGCGAGATTATTCCGAGATCGGCAGCGATAAGTGCATCCACCCCGGCTTCAACAGCTTCACGTACAAACTGTTCAAAAAGCGGTATCTCATTATTTCTCGGAAGAGTGTTGCAGGTAAGGAACACCTTCACGCCCTTGTCGTGGGAAAGCTTTACTGCTTCCTTAAGTCCTTCAAAATCAAAATTGCCGGATGAAGCTCTCATACCGAACTGTTTTCTTCCGAGATAAACGGCATCGGCGCCGTAGTTAAGTGCTGATAAAAGTCTTTCGCGGTCCCCTGCCGGCGCAAGTACCTCTAATTCCAAATTCAAAACCTCCGTTATTCTGTGGAAACACTGCGTTTTCCAAAAACACCGGACATGAATCATATCCGGTGCTTTTTCTTTACTTATTATCTGATCGGTCAGTCATCATAATCAAGGTCGTTAATATCAATTCCGGCCTTGATAAGGTTTTCTTCATGCTGTTCGTTAGTTTCAGCATAGTATACTTCCTTTGTTTCAACGTTAGCACAGAAGTAATAGTAATTTGTATTGTTAGGCCAGAGTACAGCCTTCATAGCATCAAGACCAGGGCTGCATATCGGTCCCGGCGGGAGTCCGTTTGTCTGGTATGTATCATATGCTTTCAGCATTTTTGAAGTAACGGAATAATCATCAAGACTCTTGAGATAAATGCTGTATTCGGTTGTAGGGTTTGATTCAAGAGCCGGGAACCGTTCATAGTCATTAAGACGGTTCATAAATACTGAGGCAACATTTTTCATGTCAGCTGTATTTGCAGCTTCAAGCTGTACGATTGATGCAAGTGTAACGACCTTGTCCATTGTCATACCGACTTCAGCCGCTCTTTTCTTCATCTCGTCATCATACTTGGCTTCAAAGTTCTCATAGATAGTTCTGAGAATGATCTCATAATCCTGTTCCTCAAGCACCTTGACATCGCCGTCCGGGGCCTTGTAGAATTCGTAGGTATCAGGGAAGAGATATCCTTCCATTCGGTCAAAACGCAGATCGTTGGCTGTAGGCTGCGGAATATTATTTATAAAGTCGTAGTCTTCAAGTCCTGCGTTGAAGTAGTATATAAACTTGTCCGCAGCACAGACACCTTCATCTTCGAGCAGCTTGGCAACCGCTCTCAGGCGCATGCCTTCCCTGATGGTTATTGTTACAGTTTCCTTTTCGATATAATATGTACTCTGCAGTTCCTCGAGAATATCCTGATAACCCATATTAGGACGCAGATTGTGGTTGCCGGAAACATACTCTATAGGTTCTTCGTTTCGTCTCTCCTGAAGGTCAGCGAGGATCCTGAACATTTTATCGACCTTGATAATAGGTTCCTTCCTGTTCTTCTCCTGATCAACAGTCATTATTCTGATAACGTCATCAGTCGTTGCGTTTTCCGGAATATTTACAATGTAGGTAGCCGCACTCTTGTCTATACCGAGAAATTCTCTGGCTAAGAATATTATTCCTATAGATGAGAGTACTGATACACTGAGTATAGCGAAAATAAACACAAGGCTTATTGCTATACGGTTTCCTTTCTTAGGTCTGATATATCGGATCACCTTTGAAGGTCTTTTCTTCTTCGGAGGCGGTGCAGGTGCAAGAAATGCCTTCATAAATCCTGAAAACGTGCCTTTTGGCTTGTTTCCGGACGAAGCAGGTCTTTTATTTCTTTCCTGACCGTTTTCATCTTTCTGATTATCCATTGATATCTATTATTCCTTTCTCTGTTATTATATAGTCAACGCTTACATCGTGAGGTTCTGAAGGTACCTCATCAAAGACAAGCGGGCTGTAGCAGATTCCTGCCGGTGTTACGTCCTTTTCACGGCTTAAAAACCTGTCGTAATATCCTCCGCCGTAACCTGTACGGTTTCCCTTAAGATCAAAGGCTGTTCCCGGAACGATACAGAGAGCACCGGTAAAATTACGAACCAGTCGGGTCTCGTCATATTCCGGCTCCGGTATTCCCATGAAAGAAGGTTTTAAATCCTCAAAACTTTTTATCATGAAAAAGTCCATCTCTCCCTGCTTTCTGCAGCGGGGAACGGCAGTACTGATGCCTTCTGACAAAAGATATTCTATAAGTTTTTAAAGTATCTGCTTCATCTCTGTATGAAACATAGGTAAGGACGATTTCTGCTTTCCTGATAAGATCTGCGTTTACGAGGTTTTCAAGGATCTTAAGATCTGCCTCTTTCTTTTTTTCTGCAGAAGGAAAAAGTTCGGAACGCATTTTAAGCGCCTGTTTTCTGAAAAGCAGTTTATCTGTCATCATCGGCTTGTGTAAAGAAGTGATGAAGCCAGTGCTTCACTTATCTCCCTTGACTTTAAGATCTCAACGATCTTGAGTGAAAAGTCGACAGCTGTTCCCGGACCTCTTGATGTGAGGAAGCTGCCTGAAAGACATACTGTTCCGTAGGCGATTTCAGCACCTTCTAGCTGGCTTTCAAAACCGGCATAGCAGAGTGCCTTGTGTCCCCTGAGAAGTCCTCTGTGTCCGAGAATGGACGGAGCTGCACATATAGCAGCCACATATTTATTGTTGGTAACGCAGAAGTCAATCGCCTTCTGAACTGTGTCAGAAGCCTCAAGATTCTTTGTTCCCGGCATTCCGCCCGGAAGCACGATCATTTCTGTTTCAGCGTCCGGAGCGAAGTCTGTGTCCTTAACGTCGGCCTGAACAAGTATACCGTGTGAACCGCGGATAGCTTCCCTTCCGATACCGACTGTTTTAACATCAATTCCGCTTCTTCTGCAAAGATCAACTACTGTAAGGGCTTCGATCTCTTCAAAGCCGTCAGCGAGAAAAACGTAAACCATATTAAACCTTCTTTCCAGGGAAACGCTGATCAAACCGTAAATCCGGCTTTCGCCGGATTTACGGAGGTGGGATTTGCGGGGCTTCGCCCCGAACCCTCACGCTGATTTATGAGAAATCAGCGTTTCCCTAAGCTTTGTTATCTGAGTGCAGTCTGCTGTAAAAATCTTTTACTTCAGCGTATTTTCCGCAGGTCATCTTCCCTTCAGGACATTTGCCCTCGGAATAGCATGAAGGACCGGCTTTCCTAAACACATTCGGCGCGGCTTCGCAGCAGAGTTTCAGCATTTCATCTGCAACATCCTTTATTTCCCACTGTGCTCTGCAGCAGCAGCGGTGCCTGAAGAAATTCAAAAGACTTCTGACGTTCATCGTAACCACTATCTTGGTCTCGCACGCATTCGGAAGTACAAAACGCGCATCTTCATTAGCTTTTTTTTCTTGCTCTGGATGCGGCTTCCTTTTCGTCAAAAGCCCTGTTCCATAAAAGTCTTTTTATGATTTTCAGTGAGAATATCAGCGATCCCTGTTATAACTCTCAGTAAGTGCTTCCATCTGCCTGTCAAACTCAGCTTTTGCTTCAGGAACAGCCGCAATTTCCGGCGGTGTTATGAAGTCAAATCCGTCTTCATTTACATAGCGCTGGCTTTTCTGTGAATATGACGCTATTCTGTGGTCTTACAAGCTGATGCGGAACACGCCCTTGATATACCCTCAATGCCGAAAGTAAAGCTGACATGCTCTAGAACGCTCTCGTGTCCGATGCTTATGAGCAATTGATACAAAGCTTTTCCACCTTTTCATCGGTAAGTCCTTCCTTCAGCGACATGATATCGCTCGGGGAATAGCAAAGCTTTGCAGCAGTAGCAATAATTCTTTCCGGATCAGGAGTATGGGCTATAAGAGTTACTTTCAAACCTTATACATCTCCCAAAACAATATTCCTTATAATTTTTATCATTTTATACTATAAAAAGTCAATAGAGCATACGCCGGAGAAAAAAGCGGCTGCATCAAAAAAAACGCAGCCGCTTTCCTGAGGAAACGCTGATTTATGAATAAATCAGCGTGAGGGTCCGGGGCGAAGTCCCGCAAATCTCACCTCCGGAAATCCGGCGAAGCCGGATTTCCGTTTTAATCAGTGTGTCCTTAAACAACAACTTATTTTACTATTTTCTTTGAACCGGCAACCACCACGGTCTCCGGCCTTTATCAGCAGACCGTCGGACGCCCAATAAGCGTCAGATCATCACGGATAACAACGTAGATTATGAAGATCAAAATCTTCTTTTGCCTGTCCGGACAGTAATGGCCTTCAAGTCCGTTCGTTTCTGTCAGCTATAATTTTTCGCCGATCTCTTTGATATCTTTGAATTTAATGTCCGAATACTGCTTTTTTCGTATACTGTTCAACAAATCCGGCACTGATGATACCGGTAGGGATAGCTACTGCCCCGACTCCGAGAAATGCACTGAAAATTGCGATTATCCTTCCCCGCTGTCGTCACAGGATAAATGTCACCGTAGCCTACGGTAAGAAGTGTGGAAACGCTCCACCATATACCGGAAAATGCGTTTCTGTAGACATCCGGCTGAGCTTCGTGCTCAGCATTGTATATGCCGAGTGATGAAGCAAGCATGAGAATGAAAAATTATAAAAAGTGAAGAAAGGATCTGATTCTTCTTTTCAAATAAAACGGTAGTTATTATATTGAATGAGTCATACTGCGAATTTACCCTGAACAGTCTGAATATTCTTACGACTCTGAGCATTCGGGAACACGATGAATCCCGAAAGGAAGAAAAACGGAAGGATCGTCAGAAAATCGATGATGCCGTCGAATGATAAAAGGAACCTCAGAACTGATTTTCCTTTGTTCTTTTCAGGATACAGCTGGTCAGCCGTCCACAGACGAAGGCCGTACTCCAGTATGAATACACCAACTGTAAGTGTTTCAATTATCCTGAACAGACCGTAAAAAGCGCTCAGCTCACTGAATGTATAAAGGAACGCAACAGTTATGTTAAGGATTATGCACGTAACTATGAAATAGTCAAAAAGCCTGCTTGGCAGATCCTCCTTGCTGCCTATCTGAATTATCCGGAAAATGTGTTTTTTCATCTTTCCTCCTGTAACGAAATCAGCAGTGAACGCAAAACAGATTTTTACGTTCACTGCAGTAAGAGTATTTTAAGGAAA